>CP126168.1:2642222-2972500 GCA_032881465.1 Parvibaculaceae bacterium PLY_AMNH_Bact1 | reverse complement strand
AAGGCCAATCAAACTCGGAAATAGCTGGTTCTCCGCGAAATCTATTTAGGTAGAGCGTTAGATGAATACCATCGGGGGTAGAGCACTGGATGGGCTAGGGGGTCTCACCGACTTACCAAACCTAACCAAACTCCGAATACCGATGAGTAATATCTGGCAGACACACTACGGGTGCTAAGGTCCGTAGTGGAAAGGGAAACAGCCCTGACCGCCAGCTAAGGTCCCTAAGTTATGGCTAAGTGGGAAAGGATGTGAGAGTGCATAGACAACCAGGATGTTGGCTTAGAAGCAGCCATCATTTAAAGAAAGCGTAACAGCTCACTGGTCAAGCGCTCTTGCGCCGAAAATGTACCGGGGCTAAAGCCATACACCGAAGCTGCGGATGCACATTTATGTGCGTGGTAGCGGAGCGTTCTGTAAGCCTGTGAAGGGTGACCCGCGAGGGCACTTGGAGGTATCAGAAGTGAGAATGCTGACATGAGTAGCGATAAAGAGGGTGAGAGACCCTCTCGCCGAAAGACCAAGGGTTCCTGCGTAAAGCTAATCTGCGCAGGGTTAGTCGGCCCCTAAGGCGAGGGCGAAAGCCGTAGTCGATGGGAAACAGGTTAATATTCCTGTACCTGGAGGTAGTGACGAATCCCGTGTGTTGTCCACCCTTATTGGATTGGGTGGGCCGCGAAGGGGTTCCAGGAAATAGCTCCTCCATTAAGACCGTACCCCAAACCGACACAGGTGGTCTGGTAGAGTATACCAAGGCGCTTGAGAGAACTATGTTGAAGGAACTCGGCAAAATGCTCCCGTAAGTTCGCGAGAAGGGAGACCTCCACTTAGGCAACTAGGTGGGGGTGGCACAGACCAGGGGGTGGCGACTGTTTACTAAAAACACAGGGCTCTGCGAAGTCGCAAGACGACGTATAGGGTCTGACGCCTGCCCGGTGCTGGAAGGTTAAATGGAGTGGTGCAAGCTGCGAAATGAAGCCCCAGTAAACGGCGGCCGTAACTATAACGGTCCTAAGGTAGCGAAATTCCTTGTCGGGTAAGTTCCGACCTGCACGAATGGCGTAACGACTTCCCCGCTGTCTCCAACATAGACTCAGCGAAATTGAATTCCCCGTGAAGATGCGGGGTTCCTGCGGCTAGACGGAAAGACCCCGTGCACCTTTACTACAGCTTCACAGTGGTGTTAGTGACGGCATGTGTAGGATAGGTGGTAGGCTTTGAAACTTGGGCGCCAGCTCAGGTGGAGCCACCCTTGAAATACCACCCTTATCTTCATTGACATCTAACCGCGGCCCGTTATCCGGGTCCGGGACCCTGTGTGGTGGGTAGTTTGACTGGGGCGGTCGCCTCCCAAAGAGTAACGGAGGCGCGCGATGGTAGGCTCAAGCTGGTCGGAAATCAGCTGTTGAGTGCAATGGCATAAGCCTGCCTGACTGCGAGACTGACAGGTCGAGCAGAGTCGAAAGACGGTCATAGTGATCCGGTGGTCCCGCATGGAAGGGCCATCGCTCAACGGATAAAAGGTACGCCGGGGATAACAGGCTGATGATGCCCAAGAGTCCATATCGACGGCATTGTTTGGCACCTCGATGTCGGCTCATCGCATCCTGGGGCTGGAGCAGGTCCCAAGGGTTTGGCTGTTCGCCAATTAAAGCGGTACGTGAGCTGGGTTTAGAACGTCGTGAGACAGTTCGGTCCCTATCTACCGTGGGTGTAGGAGAATTGAGAGGATCTGCCCCTAGTACGAGAGGACCGGGGTGGACGTACCTCTGGTGGACCAGTTGTCGTGCCAACGGCACAGCTGGGTAGCTATGTACGGACTGGATAACCGCTGAAAGCATCTAAGCGGGAAACCAACCTCGAAACCAGTTCTCCCTTGAGAACCGTGGAAGACGACCACGTTGATAGGCCAGGTGTGTAAGTGCAGCAATGTATTGAGCTTACTGGTACTAATCGTTCGATTGGCTTGATTACTCTCATTTACCAATGCCCATCTTGGGCTAGCGCAAGCTGGCCCATTTGGATGGCGGTGAATGTGGTTCAGATCAGAAATAGATTGTCGTTACTTCAGAACTTCTGAAGGTTTTTGCCTTTTGCCGACCTGGTGGTTATTGCGAGGGGCCTGCACCCGATCCCATCTCGAACTCGGCCGTGAAAACCCTCAGCGCCGATGGTACTGCATCTTAAGGTGTGGGAGAGTAGGTCGCTGCCAGGTCTGCTAAATGCAAAAACAAACGACGATCACGTGCTTCCTATGTGGGGAGCAATTGTCTTAGGTCCCTTCTTTACCTGACTTCCAAAATGCCGCTTGAGCCTCGCCGCTCAGGCGGCGTTTTTGTTTGCCTATCGATTGCGCTGGGGCGATGCCAGATACATCGAAAAGATAAAGCTGATCGCGGCGATGGTGAGTGTAACTCCGAGAATTTTGATCACGATGTCCGGCTCTCCGTTTGAGTTTGCGATCTCCTGAGACAATCTCTCATATCGGCCGAAAAAGGACCGATAGTTCAGGCAGAGAGCAAAACCCCAAGCAGCGGCCAGCCATCCTGCAGCAGATCCTGTCCTGTCCTTCAGGGAGTAGACACTTCCGAGCAACATGAGGCTGATGGCAATGAGGTCGACAATGTAGGCCGGAAGCGGTTGGCCCAGGGTGACGTGGTAGTAGGTTTCACCTGCAAAGTGGTTGACGGCTGTTATGAGCGTGAAAATCGCGAAAGGGGTTTCGAGTTTTGACCGCATGGAGCCTCCAATGATTGCTGTTCGCTTCGGATGCTAGCCAGCGGCAAGGGGTGCAACAAGCTGATCGCAGGGTTTAGGCCGGTTCCAGACTGGTTGTCTAAAAACAGATCTTGTGCAGCCGGCATAGACGCTCTATATCTCCGCGCCCTGATTAGCATTACATCAAAAGACGAACTGGACGGTGAGCGGTGGGTAACTGGCTCGGGGTGGATTTTGGCACCTCAAATTCGGCTGCGGCGTTCATGGCCGGTGACGAGGTTGTACATGTGGAACTAGAAGAAGGCCGGGAGACGATCCCAACGGCGCTCTTCTTCGATCTCTATGACAAAAAGGTACTTTCCGGACGGCCCGCAAACCAGGCTCTGTTGGATGGTGCCGAGGGTCGCTATATGCGATCGCTCAAAAGCGTGCTTGGTACGCCTTTGATGAAAGAGCAGCGTGTGCTCTTGGGGCGACGCACTGATTTTTCTGAAGTGATCACGGAGTTTCTGCGGCAGTTGAAAGACCGGGCGGAGAAGTTCGCCGACATGCCCTTTGATCATGTGGTGGCCGGGCGGCCTGTGTTCTTCCACCGGGTGGATGCTGAACGCAACGTCCAAGCTGAGCAGGACTTGCAGGCCTGCTACCATAAGGCAGGCTTCACTGAGGTGAGGTTTATGTATGAGCCGGAAGCAGCGGCGCTCGAAAGTGCGCGCGACTACACCAAGGGCAGCGTCGGGCTGGTTGTCGATATTGGTGGCGGGACATCTGACTTTACCCTGTTTAAGGCGAAAGAGCAGGGCGTCCGGATCATTGCGTCAAACGGTGTGCGGGTGGGGGGCACAGACTTTGACCGGCAGATCTCCTATGATCATTTCATGCCGCTTCTGGGGCGAGGAGCTCAACTCACGCGCCGCTTTGCCGAGGGTACGATTCAAGCGCCCGCGCACATTTTTTCAGAGCTTGCGACCTGGGAGAAGATCCCGTTTCTTTATGACGAGAAAACCATTCAGCTTGCAAAAGGTATGGAGCGGGATGCTGTCGACCGGCCCCTGTTCACGCGCCTCGTCAGGGTATTGGAGAGGCGGCTTGGTCACGACCTTGCTTTTGAAGCGGAACGAACAAAGATTGCGCACAATGAAGGCAGCAATCGCTCACTGGTGGACCTTAGCCTGATCGAACCTGACCTGCAGACCCGGCTCACCGAGGAAGGTCTTGAAAACAGTCTCTCGCGCTTCGGTGTCGAGATTGCTGTCGCTATCCAGGAGACTCTGGACGCAGGGGGCATTGAGGCGCAGCGCGTTGAAGCTGTCGTCAGTGTCGGCGGGTCTAGTTCGATGAAGATTGTCACAGATGCGATCCAAGAATGCTTGCCAAACGTGGCTGTTCAACAAGGCGATGTCTTCACATCCATTGTTGATGGGTTGGCGATTGCCTCTCAAACCTCTTGAAGATAGCGCCGGTAGTTCTATCGGTGGGGTTTTGGGCTGAATTGTCGCAGCCGAAAAGTCTTATAAAATCAACGATTTATCACCAAAAAATTCACGTAACAGTACCTTTTATTTATTTGCATAGTTCCTCCTTTAATTGGTTTTATTTGAATTAGTACAAACTTTATAAATCAAAAGTAGTCTCTATTTGGGTGGTCTTGAAGTGGAGGCGATTGGCTCAACGCAACTGATTGGTTTGTTCTCCTCGCTGTGGTGCGAGGTGGGAAACCTGGGGCGTTTGGTCTGCATCAAAGGGGGATAGAATGGGAACAGCCAGCAAGGAAGTTTTCTTCGATAGAGACAGTTTGATTGTGAGTAAGACGAACCTCAAAGGTCATCTTACGTATATGAACGATGTGTTTTTGGATGTCGCGGGATACCGAGAGCAGGAGCTTGTCGGGAAACCCCACAATGTCATTCGGCACCCAGACATGCCGCGGTGTGTTTTCAAACTTTTGTGGGACCGGCTACAGCAAGGCAACGAGGTGTTTGCCTATGTGGTCAACGTGACCAAAAGTGGCGACTACTATTGGGTTGTTGCCCATGTCACCCCGAGTTTTGATGCAGATGGAAACATCATTGGATATCACTCTACTCGGCGTGTGCCGAACGCGGATGTGGTGAAAGATACAATCATCCCGCTCTATAAAGACCTGATCAAAATTGAGAAAAGCCATGAAAGCCGCAAGGCTGGGCTTGAAGCATCTTATCAAAACCTGCTCGACGTCCTGGCGGAGAAGAAGCTCGGCTATGACGAGTTCGTTGCCCATCTGATGCAAGCAGCTTGAGGAGGAAATGATTATGAAACTCTTTTCAAAACTGAACTTAAGTCGTGCGTCGGTTGCTCCCCAGTCTTCTGACGCGAGCGAAAAAATTGACGAAGTGATCTCGGTTTGCAAACGCGTAAGCCAGGGCGATTTCGAAGCGCGGATCAGCGATGTGCCTGAGGAGGCGGGGGCAACCCGCGATCTTTGTGTGCATTTGAATGAACTCGTCGACAGGACCGATGCCTATATAAGAGAGTCAACGGCTTGTCTCGGCTATATGGAGCGCAATCAGTACTTCCGGAGAATTTCGGAAGTGGGCATGTTGGGGTCCTTTCTCGTTGCATCTAAGACGATCAATGTTGCTGCGGATGGAATAGAACAGAAAATGGAGAATTTCGAGGAGCTCGCCTTATCGTTGGAGAAGGCAGCGACCACCCTCAATGCATGCGCAGGCGAAATGCGTCTCTCCAGTGGGACATCAGAAGAGCAGGCCACGACTGTTGCCGCTGGTGCTGAAGAGGCATTGACCAACGTCCAGACTGTCGCTGCAACTGCTGAGGAATTGAATTCATCGGTAGTTGAGATCAATCGACAGATAAGCCAGTCCACTGAAATGACGGCGAACGTAGAGGTGGAAAGCCGTACTGTCGGCGAGGCCATTGGCGAGCTGTCCAAAACGTCAGAGCAGATCGGCGTCATTGTTGAGCTGATCAGTGGCATTGCAGCGCAGACAAACCTGCTTGCCCTTAACGCAACGATTGAAGCAGCCCGCGCTGGCGAAGCGGGCAAAGGCTTTGCTGTGGTTGCTAGTGAGGTTAAGGCTCTCGCCTCTCAGACAGCGAAAGCGACTGAGGAAATTGAAACCCAGGTTGGTGCTGTCCAGGAGGGCACGGGAAGGGCCGTTTCCTCTATTGAGAAAGTGTCAGAAACAGTCGCGATGCTGAACGAAGTGTCGGGCGCGATTGCCGCAGCCGTGGAAGAGCAGGGAACGGCAACCACCGAGATAGCGCGCAGCATGTCAGAGGCATCAAAAGGTGTTGGGGATATCTCAGAGGGGATTGCCACCGTCTCGCAGAAGGTGCAGGAGGTGAACCAGGGCTCAAACGATGTCATGAAAATCTCCGAGGAGCTTTCCTCTCATGCCATGCAGCTTAAGCAGAGCCTTGAAAGAAAATCTGCTTGAGGAAGGCAAATTTTCTTTGACGGTCTTGAGTGTCGGGTATGGTGCGTTTGTCACCACCCGACATCGGACGGACTAAGATGGCTGCCATCTCATTGCAATCTGATTGCTCGAACTGCGCTGCGCTCTGCTGTGTGACGTTTGAGTTTGAAGTGTCGGACGATTTTGCCATCGGCAAGCCAGCTGAAACAGCCTGTCCCAATCTTGATGCGTGCGGGCAATGTAAAGTGCATGACAAGCTTGAGGATCTCGGCTTTCGTGGTTGTGCGGTGTTTGAGTGTTATGGCGCGGGACAACGGGTGAGCCAGGAGCTGTTTGGCGGCCGTTCTTGGCAGGATGATGCCTCGCTTGTTCACCCGATGGCTGAGTGTTTCCGTCAGGTGCGGCGTCTTCATGAATTGCTCATGCTGCTTGAGGCTGCCGCCGCTCTTCCTCTTTCGCCAGCAGATGATGCTGCCCGGGTGAGCCATGCCAAAGCGGTTGATGCTCTCGTCATCAAGATACCTGTGGAGCGTGAGGTCGACGATGCTGCCGCCCTTGTGCATGGCTTTCTGCAGTCCCTGCAGGGCTATGCATCTAGAAACTCGTAGTGTGAAAGGGTGATGCCTGTCGACCGGGTTTGCTGTCCACTTGCTGGTTTGGAGCTGGGGGTCGGCCGACGGACATCTTACGGCTGATCCGCCACGCTTTCCTAACCCGGAGCATTTTGGCGGGTCCGAAGCCAAGAAAACGCAGGGAAGTAGAAAAATTCAGCCGCTATTGGCCTTAAGGATAGATGTTAAAGAGAAGTGCGTCTGTCGTCTGGACGACAGTTGGCGTCGTCGTGGTTAGTGGCAGCGCACGCCCTGACGACTGAGCTCTTGTTGAATGGCGCTCACGTTCACATCATATAGGGATGAGTCCTGTTTGACGGACAAGGCCGCCGCGACGCCAGCGCCCTGGCCGGTTACCGCGCAGCAGGACATATTGCGGGTGGCAGCATGGGAGGTTTTATCCCCACCTATCGCTCGTCCGGCGACGAGCAGGTTCTCTACCTTCTGGGGTAAGAGTGAGCGGTAGGGGATGTGCATGTAACGGCCGGTGGTGGGGAGGATCAATATCCCATACCCATCAATAAATTCCGGATAGATCCCGATGGAGTCTTCGAAACGCCCTTCATATCTCACATCCTCTTCAGTGAGATTGTAGACCGCGTCGATTTTTCGGGTATCTCGAATGCCGATGCTCATGCCGAAATTACGCAGTCGGGCCTGCTCGCACCCAGGCGTGTATTTGCGCAGCACTTCAATCGCAGTTTGCGTTTGCTTTCTGCCTTCGATTTCAAACTTGGTGAGGCTTTCGGGGTCCGTACCGTCACATTCATTCAGATGAATGAGGTTCATATAGGTGAGCTCACCGCTGTCATGGACGGCGCCCCAGGTGCCGCCAATGGTTTTTAGTTCTGATGGAATGACGCCTTCTTCGATTGCTCGATCGAAGGGTTTGCCGAGGAAGGGTGAGAACATCTCATCTTCCTTGCCATCAGTTTCCATATGCCAGGTGCTGTTTTCCCAGTCCTTATATGTTTGAGGGTCGTCGCGGACACCTTTTAGGAAGGCCCGTTTGTCGACGCCTGCAAGATGAAACATGACGGAAGCGGCCTGCATTTCTTCAAGAGGTGTTTTGATTGTCGGGGCGCCTGCGCGGTGAGCCACGTCGGCGTCTCCCGTCGCGTCGATCACGCGTTTTGCGATGATGGCTTCACGGCCTGCTTTGGATTCCACGATCACACCTTCAATTGCGTTTCCGTTCATGATGGGCGCGACAAACTGGCGGTGCAGCATGGGATGAATACCCGCCTCCTCCACCAGACGGTCGGCGACAAGTTTGAAGCCTTCTGAGTCCAATTCGTAGCTCAGCGATTGGCTTTCCGGGACCGCAGCGCCCATTTCCTTAGCGCGGTCTTCGAACTCGCGTCCGATGCCGCCGGCTTCCACTGTTTGTTCATGACGATACCAGGCAAAGCCTTCCACACCGACTACGGTTATATTGCCGCCAAAACAGCCAAACCGTTCTAACAGCGCGACATGTACGCCACTTCTTGCTGCGGCGAGTGCTGCTGCCAGACCACCTGGCCCGGACCCCACAATGAGCACGTCCGTCTCATGCACAATTGGGGTTTCGCGCGCGGGCTCGCATATGGTCTTGATCATGGTTCCCCCACTGTTGATGTCGATCTTTGACGGCCAGTCTGCGCTGAACCATGATCCTTGTGAAGTGAGATCTGGTGGAGTGGATATGGAGATAGAGATGAAGCCCGCAATAGATGCAATGGCGGTGACAGCGGTTAGGGGAGGTGACCCTTTGCCGCCTGAAAAGGATCGTCTGTCTCTTGGTCCCCATGAACTGGGAGGGCCTTATGAAAGCCGCAACCTCGGCGATCTGTTTGGTCTGACGCAATATGGCGTGATGATGGAGACGCTCGCCCCTGGGTCTCGGTCTTCCATCCGCCATTGGCATACAAAGTCAGATGAGTTCGTGATGGTGTTGCAGGGTGAATTGACCTTGGTCGCCAATGAGGGGGAGACGCTGATGAAGAATGGGATGTTCGCTGGCTTTCCCGCCGGCAAGGCGAACGCCCATCACCTCATCAATCGGTCTGATGCCGAGGCCCGTTTTCTGGTGATCGGCACACGGGTGCCTGGCGATGAAGTTCACTATCCACATGATGATTTTCAGTGGGCCTTCAACGAGGATGGCACCTGGTATGCCGCCCATAAGGACGGAACCCCCTATTGAGATCTGACAATCGTTAGGGGCAGCTCACTCAGAGGTTGCGGTTGTCAGTAGCGCATCCAGTTGGACACGATCTAGGACAGTTCCTCTGGTGATGACAGTGTCGACGGTCCGTGTGTTTGCAATATCCTTAAGCGGGTTGGCAGTGAGAAGGACAAGTTCGCTGCTTTTGCCCACTTCTATGGTGCCCATTTTGTCTTGGACGCCAAAAAATTCCGCCGGGCGGAGCGTGGCACTTGCAAGGGCCTCCTGTGGTGACAGGCCTGCTTTGACCAGCATCTCCATCTCCAGATGAAGGCTGAAGCCTGGTGTGAGTAAGCCGATGGGTGTGTCGGTTCCGGCCATAATGGGAACGCCGGCTTCATGGAGTTGCTTCACCATTGCGAGCGACCAATCTGCAAAGGCGACATAAGCCGGGTCAATGGGAGTGTCTGCGGCACCATCAGCAAAAGCGTTCCATCGGTCCCGCACCATGGGGGGGAGATGCTGGAACGGGTCGCGCTGCCTGGGTTCGAGAAACTGCCTTAGGGCACCGCGGGTATTGAGGGCGAGCGTTGGCGTCTGAAAGACCTGGGCCTCTGCGAGTGCCTCGATCACGATGCCGCACCGTTCCGGGTCTTGAGACCCAAAAGCAACAGGGCGTTGCGCCGCATGAATTGAGGATCGGAGCGCACTGCCTTCCTCCTTTGTGCCTCCCCACAGCATAGCTTGTCTCTCTGCCAGAAGAACATCGGACTTGTCTGAGCAGGCAAGGCCGATATTGCGCAGATGTTCCATACCTTTAACACCTGCTGCAATCACTGCTTCGGCATCCATGCTGAGTGGAATGTGGGAGGTCACCGGCAAATTGCGCTCGGTTGCGCGCGCGACAAGCGCCCTGAAGACGTTCGGCTGTAGCATTTCGTAGGATTTGATGAGGCTTGCCCCGGCTGCGGCGAGCTCATCGACAATGCGTTCTGCATCCTCCGGCGTTGAGGCGCCGTCGGATATGTTCGGGAAGCGAGCAGGGGTACCGTCATAGACGCGCGGAATACCATCTATAAGCGGGCCAGCGAAGTAGATTTCCGGGGCTTTCGGGCCCCTCTCCTTCGCTACGTCCTGAACCAAGAGTATTTCAGAAAGAAGCCCACCTGTGTCGCGGACCCTCGTGACACCGTTTGCGATAAAGAGGGGGAGGGCAGCGTTTCCGATCTCCTTATCGAAGGTGAGGTGGACGTGTGCGTCCCACAACGCGGGAATAAGAAACTTGCCTGTACCATCCAGCGTGTCGACGGGTGCGAAAGTCGCGATGCTGCCATGCTCTCCGATGGCGGCGATGGTCCCATTGCCGATCAGAATGTCCTGGTTCTCAGTCTCTCCGGCGACCGGATCGATGATAGTCACGTTCTGAATCATCAGCTCGGCGCGCGCAGGCGCGCTAAGGGCCACAAGTCCGAATGCAAAAAATGCCGCCCTGACGACACGATTGGTGGTTTTGGTCCCCATAACGTCCTCCCAGCTGTTGTGTCAGCATAGTGGGAGGGAAAGGGGGGCGGTGCAACGGGGTGGCTGTGATTAGATCCAGCGGCGGGTCCGTTTTTTGTATTCGAGATAGTCAGTCCCGAACATGTCTTCCATGTTTTTCTCTTCAAAAGGGATGTACCAGAGGTTGGCGACGACGAAGAACACGGCAACCATCAAAAAGGGCGCAAGAGAGCCTAAGCCGATTGCGACGCCGAGAAGAAGCAGAACAAAACCCAGATAGATCGGGTTTCTTGAAAAACGGAAGAGGCCGCTTGTGACCAGTTTGCGCGGCTTATGGAAAGTGTGGATTTCAGTGTCGACACGAGAAAACAATCGCGCGCTCGAAAGAATGAAAAACAGCCCGGCCAGTCCGATGACCCCCGCCAGCATTGGTTGATCAAAAGCTGGTGTAATCGGAACGATGATGTGAAGGGCAACCATCGTGAGGATACAGATGGCGACGAGGATGGGAGGAATTATCTTCTGCATGGTGATTTCTCCAGTGGATATTCAAGTATGTCCTATTTTCCCGCTTGCTTCTTTGCCCACCTGTTGCAGTCTGTAACGGCGTGTTACGCCTCACATGCGTTTCATTGATAGGGTTGCATTGACACCACCGAAGCCGAACCCATTGCAGAGTGTATGATCAATGTCCCTCCTTGCAGCATTCAAAGGTGTGAGGTCTAGGTCTTCCATTCCCTCGTCAGGCTGGTGAAGGTTGAGTGTTGGCGGAATGGTGCCCGTCCGGAGCGCCATGGCCGAAAAGACAGCCTCTACGCCTCCTGCCGCTCCGAGCAAATGTCCGATCGCTGACTTGGTGGAGGAGATTGCGATGTTCGGAATTTGTTTGCCAAAAATCTGTCGGAGCGCTGCGACCTCTCCCTTATCCCCAACGGGCGTTGAGGTTGCATGGGCGTTTACATAGTCAACGTCAGACCCATCGCTTCCCGCCATGTTGAGGCAGGAGCGCATCGATCTGGCGGCCCCGGATCCGTCTTCGGGGCCAGCGGTCAGATGGTAAGCGTCGGC
Organism: Parvibaculaceae bacterium PLY_AMNH_Bact1; assembly: GCA_032881465.1. Taxonomy (NCBI): domain Bacteria; kingdom Pseudomonadati; phylum Pseudomonadota; class Alphaproteobacteria; order Hyphomicrobiales; family Parvibaculaceae; species Parvibaculaceae bacterium PLY_AMNH_Bact1. The sequence goes on along the minus strand of CP126168.1, from coordinate 2,961,038 downwards.
GCTTGTGCCATAGCCGGTGAGTTCGACGAGGGGCGACGCTCCACGGGCTTCCGCGTGGTCTAGAGATTCCAGCACGACGAGCCCTGCGCCTTCGCCCATTACAAAGCCATCGCGATCTTTATCGAATGGGCGAGAGGCTTCTTCCGGTGCCTCATTGCGGGTTGAGAGCGCGCGGGCAGCGGCGAACCCCCCAAGGCCCAGTGGATCAACGCAAGCCTCCGTGCCGCCGGCTAGTGCTATATCGGCTTCGCCTGTTTTGATCAGACGCATGGCATCTCCAATTGCCTGAAGACCTGCTGCGCAGGCGGTTACCGGTGTCCCCAAGGGGCCCTTGAAGTCATAGCGGATCGACAGGTTTCCCGCCGCCAGGTTGGCGAGAAACGCGGGCACGACGAAGGGAGAGAGCCTACGATAGCCCCGCGCGTCCATTGTTTCTTTCGCGGCTGTGATGATGGGCAGGCCGCCTATCCCGGTTCCAATGATGGTTGCCGTGCGTTCTCTTTCGGCTTCTTCCTCTGGTTTCCAATTTGCCTGGGTCAGGGCTTCCTCCGCCGCCGCCATTGCGTAAATGGTGAAGAGGTCGACCTTGCGCCGCTCTTTTGTGGAAATGATCGCACCGACATCAAGGCCGGCGGGGTCATCATTAATGTCGGGAACAAGGCCAGCAATCTGGGCTGGCAGCGCACTGACATCGAAACGGGTGTTGGTCCCTATGCCGGATTGTCCGGCCACCAAACGCTCCCAGACCCTTTCTACGCCGACACCCAAAGGAGTTACTAAGCCCATTCCGGTGATCACGATCCGCTTGTTCATGGTCTTCTCCATTTATGTATATACACTACTTTTCAACTTTTTTTAGGCGACGGATGCCAGGGTCGACAAGGCGGCCTGAATTTTTTTCCATTCGCGGTCGCCCAATTCCGCGCGCAGTTCGTCTTGTGCCTTGATCCAAAGAGGGGCGACCTTTTCAACCGACTTTTGCCCGGCCTTTGTGAGTTTTACTTTTTGCGCTCGACCGCGACCTTCTGTGTCTGAGGTTATGTAACCTTTATCGCGCAGAATCTTCAGGTTCCGTGTGAGGGCGCTGCGTTCAATTGCCATTTTTTCAGCAAGGTCAGAAATCGATTCAAAGCCGCCCGCATATATGCTGGAAAGCAGGGATGCTTGGGTAGACTGAATGCCTAAGGGCTTTAGCAGCTCGTTATATCTGCGGGTGACAGACCGTGCTGCCCGGCGCGTTTTCAGCACCATGCACTGGTCAGTCATTCCGGGCGGGATCATAGGGGTCATATGACCTTTTTACCTCTTGTAGTGCATATGCACAAGTATGGATGAAAAAGGATCATGCGGGGTGAGTATTGACCATTTGCCAGGTGCGGCTTGGTGAGGTTCAGTCCTCGCCCATTATTGAGCAGAGAGATTTACGTTGCAGATTCCAGATGGCTTCGAGCCGCATTATCGAAAGAGTCCCCTCACCGATCCATGGGAGCCGCTCTACTCCAAAACAACCGACAAGGCGGTCGTCTTAGGGTTTTTCGCTGCGGAGCAGCACACAAATTCCCGTGGTTTTGTGCATGGCGGATTGCTGAGCGCGCTGGCGGATAATGCGATGGGGCTCTCCTGTGCTGTGCAGCATGACGCCGTCGGAGGCTTAGTGACCGTCAACCTCAATGTAGACTTTCTGGGGACAGCGCGGCTTGGCCAGTGGATCGAAATCAACTCGCTCTTCACGAAGACCGGCCGCACGCTTGATTTTGCGCAAGCCTTTGTGACCGCCGATGGCGCTGTATGCGCCCGAGCGAACGCGACCTTCCGCGTCCTGCCGTCAAGTGACAAGAGAAAGAGCTAGGTTGCCTGTTTGCGCTTTGCCTTAGCTGGTGACTTTGCGGTCTTCTTTTTGTTGCTCGCTGGCTTCTTGCGGGTTGTTGTGGCAGCGGTTTTGGATGTCTTTTTCTTCTTCCGTGCTTTTACCTTCGCACTGACCCGTGCAACTTCTTCCTCGAGAAGGGCGTTAGATGCGGCATCCAGTTCTGCGAAGGCTTCCTGCATGTAGGTCGAAATTTTGCCCAGGTCATCGATGGATTCATGCGCTGCTATGAGCCCGAAATCGAGACTGTCTTCACGCGACAGAACCGTGATGTTGAATGCCTGGTAGTCAATCAGGACCGAGACCGGGAAAATGGCAGAGAGTTTTGCATCGCCAAGATAGAGCGGGTGTCGCCAGCCAGGAACATTTGAGATCACTACATTGGTGGGCGGCATGGAAAAGTCGCCTGCGCCTACCAGTTGTGGGATCAAGGCAGAGAGACCAAAGATGGTGGCATAGTTTTGTGCCGCTGCTGATGACAGTCCACTAATTTTCTTTTTCTGGGTAGCAGCCCAGAGCGAGACGGCCTTTAGGCGCTGGACCGGATCTTCGATGTTAGACCCGGTTGTCGCGGCAAAGATGGAGACATTATTGCCTTCCTGCTCAGCCCCTTCCGGACGCACGGACACAGGCACGCCTGCCAGTACCGGCTTATCGGGCAACTCGCCAATTTCTTTTAGATAACGGCGTATACCAGCCCCGCTGATGGCGATGACGACGTCATTGACGGTTGCGCCGAAGTCTTTTGCAATCTCTTTGGTGCGCGACAGCGGCAGTGAAAATACATCCAGATGCCGATGGCGGGTGATCGCCACATTGAATGGGGTCTTGGGTGCCTCGGATCGGCCGAGCGAGGGCATGTTGCCATGGGTGAGTTTGTCCAGCTCACTGCGCAAGAAATTTGCGGTGATCTGGCGAAGAGAACTCACCTGTTCGAACGCATCCTCCATCGTGTGACGAAGGGCAGCGACGTAGGATTCCTTGTCAGGTGCGGGCCGGTTCTTTTTTGGGATCTGCCAGATCGGGTGCAGGGGCCCTGACGCACTCTTTTCTGTTGATAGTGCGCTCTGGATAAGCGCCATACCTGCAACACCATCTATCAGCGCATGGTGGGTTTTGAAATAGATGGCGATCTGGTTCCCTTCCAGGCCATCTATGAAATAGAGCTCCCAGAGCGGTCGGTTGCGATCAAGAACTGGTTCGTGAAGGCGCTCAACCAGCCGCATGAGCTGATCCTTGTCCCCAGGGGCCGGCAGAGCGACGAAACGAATATGATAGTCCAGGTCGATCTTGTCGTCCTCGATCCAACTTGGCCAGACATCGAGCTTACTCCAATCTGAATGGAGCTTCTGATTGAAGGGCGGTGAGGCGCTCATGTCGCCAAACCGTTTCATCAGGTTTGGGACGAAGTCTCGACGTTTGGCGTATTTCTTCGGAAGATCAAATATCTGCACACTTGCAATGTGCATAGGGCATTCGATGCCCTCTGCCTGCAAAAAGGCGGCGTCCTGGACACTTAGTCGTTTCATTCATTCCCTCCCGCAACGGGTTGGATCCGCTGACGGTCCGTCCCACCAGCTGAAGTATGAGTGAGGAATGGGAGCCCGTCAGCTTTAAATCAGTGTTTTGCCTAACTGCCGCAGCGCATGGTCCGACCTTGTTGACGGCTGTGTCAGATTTGTCCTAAAATCTATTTTACGTATTAATGATACGCAAAATAGACCGGTCCCTCATGAACGGTCTTTGACGCTGACGGTTTTGGGAGGGGACATTGGTCCAGGTTACTTATATCGAGCATAATGGGACGACCCATGAAGTGGATGCGACTGAGGGTCACTCCTTGATGGAGGTCGCGATTGAAAAAATGATCCCTGGAATTGACGGGGATTGTGGTGGGGCCTGCGCCTGCGCGACGTGCCATGTCTTTGTTGATGAAGCGTGGCTCGCCAAGACCGGACAAAAAGACGATATGGAAACCAGCATGCTCGAGTTTGCTGAAGGCATAGAAGCCAATAGCCGCCTTGCCTGTCAGATTAAGGCGTCTGCTGATCTTGATGGCATCGTTGTCCGCATACCTGAATCACAGCATTAAAGTTTGCTCTGGAGGAGACCGTTATGAGCCAAGCTGCCGTAAAAACAGAAGAGAGTGTTATTCCTGATCCCTATTCCCTTCCGTTGGACGAGATTGATATGGGGAAAGCTGCGCTCTATCCAGCGCAAGCGCATTGGGCCTATTTTGAACGGCTTCGGAAGGAAGACCCGGTTCATTTCTGCGAGTCAGAAGAATTCGGGCCCTATTGGTCGATCACGAAGTTCAACGACATTGTTCATGTGGACACGCATCACAAGCAGTTCTCTTCCGAACCGCAGATTGTGATTGGTGATGCGGTTGATTTCCAACCCCCCATGTTCATTGCCATGGACCAGCCAAAACATGACGTGCAACGCAAGGTTGTCACACCAGCTGTGTCGCCCGTGCAGCTCTCAGAAGTCGAGCCGATGATCCGGAAGCGCGTTGGCGATGTTCTGGATAGCCTGCCTGTTGGTGAGACGTTCAACTGGGTGGACCTTGTGTCGATTGAGTTGACGACGCAGATGCTTGCAACCCTGTTTGATTTTCCGTTCGAAGAGCGCCGGAAACTGACCTATTGGTCAGATATTTCCGCGTCGGGTCCTCAGGTGGGCGACGATTCCATGACGGAAGAGTTTCGCCTGCAGGAGCTCACAAAGTGCCTTGAGGAATTCAATGCCCTTTGGCAGGAGCGCAAAGCGCAGCCACGCAAGAACGACTTCATCTCCCTGATGGCACACCATCCTGACATGCAGGACATGGACCCGATGGAATATCTCGGGAACCTGATGCTGTTGATTGTGGGGGGCAATGACACGACCAGGAATTCCATGTCTGGCGGTGTCGTGGCGCTCAACCAAAACCCAGCAGAGTATGACAAGCTGCGGGCAGACCCATCCTTGATCCCGAATATGGTGTCAGAGATCATTCGCTGGCAGACGCCGCTTGCTCACATGCGCCGCAATGCGCTTGAAGATGTTGAGCTTGGTGGGAAGACCATCAAGAAGGGCGACAAGGTTGTCATGTGGTACATCTCGGGCAACCGGGATGACGAGGTGATCGATCGTCCGGACGATTTCATCATCGACCGGCCAAAAGCGCGTCACCATGTTTCCTTCGGATTTGGTATCCACCGCTGTATGGGTAACCGGTTGGCGGAAATGCAGATCAAAATCCTGTGGGAGGAAATCCTGAAACGCTTCAGCAATGTTGAGCTGGTTGGCGAGCCGGTCCGTGTGACATCCAACTTTGTCATGGGGTATTCGGATTTGCCGGTCAAATTGCACGTAAAATAGCTGCCGTAAGAATCCCCGGCCGGACAGCGTATTGGTCCGGTTTCGCGCCTTCCCAGAAAGGCGCCGCCGTCGCTCATCCCCCATGAGCGGCGGTTTTTCTATGCCTTTGCGATTGACCTTGCGGAAACAATCCCAATATGGAAAGTTGACGCTAACGTCATTTTGGCCCCACGTCTTTTGGGGTCTGGTCTTTGGAGGAACCATGTCGCAATCGGCCGTGCTTGATCGGGAAACCGCAGATTTTGATCCCAATACCATTCCGCTTGAAAAGCTGGATATGTCGGATGGGGATTATTACCAGAACCAACAGCACTGGGCGCTGTTTGATCGTCTGCGGAAAGAGGACCCAGTCCACTTCTGTGACAGCGACATTATCGGTCGGTACTGGTCCATCACACGCTACGAAGACATCGTTGCCGTGGATACGAACCACAAGCAGTTCTCTTCTGAGCCATCGATCTTTCTGACCACGTTGGAGAATGAACTCCGGTCTCAGGAAAACAATTTTAATCCTGAGACATTCATCGCGATGGATCAGCCAAAGCATGATGTGCAACGCAAGGCAGTTACGCCTGCTGTTGCGCCGCCCGCTCTTGCAGAACTAGAGCCGCTCATCCGCGAGCGCGTTGGTAAGGTGCTGGACAGCCTGCCTGTCGGTGAGACGTTCAACTGGGTGGAGAAAGTCTCCATCGAAATCACCACGCAGATGCTTGCCACGCTTTTCGATTTCCCGTTCGAGGATCGTCGGAAGCTGACCTATTGGTCTGATATCACGACTGCTGATCCGGTGACTCTGGAAGAATATGGCCTGACGGAAGATGAGCGCCGCGAGCACCTTTTGGAATGCCTGGAGACATTTGGTCGGCTCTATGCGGAGCGGGCAGAATTGCCACCAACCAATGATTTCATCTCACTCATGGCACATAACCCCGCCATGAAAGATATGGACCCGATGAACCTTCTCGGGAACCTCATCCTTCTTATCGTTGGCGGCAATGATACGACGCGGAATTCTATGTCTGGTGGTGTGCTCGCACTCCACAATCACCCTGACCAGTTTGCGAAACTGAAAGCGGATCCGTCGATCATTCCGAATATGGTTTCTGAGATCATCCGCTGGCAGACACCGCTTGCTTATATGCGTCGTACTGCGCTGGAAGATGTCGAGTTCCGTGGCAAAACCATCAAAAAGGGCGACAAGGTTGCCATGTGGTATGTCTCGGGCAATCGTGATGACAGCGTCATCGACCGGCCGAATGAATTCCTGATTGATCGCCCTAAAGCACGTCAGCATCTGTCTTTCGGTTTCGGCATTCACCGTTGCATGGGCAACCGTGTGGGTGAGATGCAGGTTCGGATTCTCTGGGAAGAAATCCTGAAGCGCTTTGATCGTGTTGAAGTCGTGGGTGAGCCAAAGCGGCTTCACTCTAGCTTTGTGATGGGGATCACCGATCTTCCGGTGATTGTGCATCCGCTCTAAGTACTTGCACTAAAGCACTGACTTTTGCCGAAAAGGCCCGGTTTTTCCGGGCCTTTTTTGCGTTGTTAGTGGCTGTTAAGGCCTGTCTGCTAGCATTTACTGTATCTTGACCCTGTGCGAAGAGACCCTATATGTAAAGTTGACGCATGCGTCATTATTGACCTAATGTGGATGAAATTAGTCGTATTCTATTCGGAGGAAACATGTCCCAGGCTGCCGTGAAAGAAGATCAACAGACATTTGATCCCTACGCGATCCCCATTGAGGAACTCGATATCGCGCAGCCGGAATATTTCTCCAATCAGCAGCATTGGGCGCTGTTTGAGCGGCTTCGGAAAGAGGATCCTGTTCACAAGGCTCACTCGGAAGAGCTCGGCGATTACTGGTCAGTTACGCGCTACCAGGACATCATGCACGTGGATACGAACCACCAGATTTTCTCATCTGAGCCGACCATTGTGTTGCCGGATCTGGAAGAGGATTTCGCGCCTGAAATGTTCATCGCGATGGATCAACCAAAGCACGACATTCAGCGCAAAGTAGTGTCGCCTGCTGTTGCGCCACCAGCGCTGGCAGAGCTAGAAGGCCTGATCCGTGAGCGGGTCGGCAAAGTGCTCGACAGCCTGCCTGTTGGTGAGACATTCAACTGGGTTGATAAAGTCTCCATTGAAATCACCACCCAAATGCTCGCGACTTTATTCGACTTCCCGTTTGAAGAGCGGCGCAAACTGACCTTCTGGTCGGACGTGACAACAGCTGGTCCAGACGGTGGTGACACTGGATTGGATGAAGATGAGCGTCGGGCGGAACTTCTTGTCTGTCTCGAAACCTTCTCCAAATTGTTGGCCGAGCGTGCTGCTCAGCCTCCGAAGCCTGACTTCATTTCGATGATGGCTCATGACCCGCAGATGTCGAAGCAACAACCGTTTGAACTTCTCGGCAATCTGATGTTGTTGATCGTTGGTGGCAATGACACAACCCGGAACTCCATGTCCGGCGGTGTCCTCGCTCTCAATCAGAACCCAGCCGAATATGCCAAGTTGAAAGCTGATCCTTCGCTGATCCCGAACATGGTGTCAGAGATCATTCGCTGGCAGACGCCGCTTGCCTACATGCGCCGGACAGCGTTGGAAGACACGGAGCTTGGCGGCAAGCAGATCAAGAAGGGCGACAAGCTTGCTATGTGGTACATTTCGGGTAACCGGGATGATGCCGCTATTGATCGTCCAAACGAATTCCTGATTGACCGCCCGAATGCGCGGAAGCACCTTTCCTTCGGGTTCGGTATTCACCGTTGCATGGGTAACCGTCTTGCTGAAATGCAGATCCGTATCCTGTGGGAAGAAATTCTGAAGCGCTTCGAGAAGGTTGAAGTTGTTGGTAAAGAGACTCGCGCCAATTCAATCTTCGTGCATGGCATCACTGACCTGCCGGTTCGGGTACATCCGCTCTAAGGTTAAAGCGCCTATATGATCTGAAAAGCCCGGCTGAGATGCCGGGCTTTTTTGTTAGGTGCTAGCGGAACGCTGAGAGCAGGTGACGGGCAAGAGTTTTGGGGCTGCGCGCTATCGGACCAAATAGGGGGGAGGGATCGAAATAGGCGACCCGCTCTTTCACCTGTCCATCAACCAAGGTGACCTTGTCGATCACGGGCAAGCGTTGTTCTCCGCGACCAATCGGCACGATCATTGTCCAGTCTATAAAGACATGATTGGCGCTTCCGAGGCCCCCATGAACCTCACCTTGTAGCCCTGGGAACCGTGTCAGAATTTTGCGAAAGGCTTTGCGCGCTGCTTTTTTTCCGTGGAGGGGTTCTGCGAGTGGCTGGATCAGCGTTACATCTTCGCGCAGAGGCGCCATAAGGTCCTCAAGCGTTGGATTGCTCCAAACCTCCCGAAACTCCTGAATAAAGGGGTGGTCGCTCATCTGGGAATTGCTCATGGTCCGGTCCTCCTGAGATCACGGGAGGGTGGCGGATGGTGGCCCGTCTGAGAGGAGCCAGCTGGGTACATGAGGTGCGGACCACTTTTTTTCAAAATGGGGCTTTACCGATTCCGCCAAATCAGTTCATGCTTGGCATGTTTTCAACCATTGAAAGGAGGTGACCCGATGTCCAGTGAGATTTTGTCGCTAACTCGGAAGAGCAAGCGTGTCCAGGGGATGATGGAGCAACCTTCGTTTACCTCCTAAAGCGCTAGACTTTCTTAGGAAGGTCACTCGAGCGGGTTAGCGCGCTCACGTTTAGGGATCGTTCTTTTACTAGAACGATCCCTTTTACGTTTTGACTGCTGCGTGATCAGGCCGATAGCAAAAGCTCCCCATTGGTGACAAAGAAGCGATCCAGCATTTTGTCACCTAGGCGGCTGACATTGCCGCCCATTCGTCCGATAGGGTCGCGGCCGCCTTCTTCATGGGGGAAGGCGGTGGAAAAGGCATAGACATCCTCCAGTCTGTACCGGTCAATCTCAATATGTATTGGTCGGAACGAACCCATTTGACCCCCTTACAGGTTTACGCCCGTAAAGTCCTTCAGGAAATTGGGGGGGCATTATGGGTGATCTGGCTTAGACGTCAGTCAACTACCTGTTCAATGTGACGCCGAAGAAGCCCGCGGGCGCGGTCCAGGTTTTCTTTGGTGGGATGAACCGCTGCGTGTAGCCCCACGCCATTGATCAATCCGATCAGAAGATCTGCTTCCTGGCTCGCATTCGCTGATGGCGCGGCGTCCTTGATGAGGTCGGCAAGTTCGTCTGCCCAAGCTTCGTGGCGTGTGTCATTTTCAGCGGCGAGGGTCTTGTCGACGGTTGCGGCACTCCAGAACGCAATCCAGACTTTCCATTCACGCAGCCGCTCTTCGTCAGCCGGTAGCATTTCTTCAGCAAAGCGCATGAGCTTTGCTTTGTTGTCGGTATCGTTTGCAATGCTTGAGCGGGCGCGGTCACCGGTCACATCGTAGGACGCTCTGAGTGAGGCCAAGATCAGCGCTTCTCTGTCTGCAAAATAGTGGGTGAGCCGTCCCGTGGTGCAGCCGGCCTGGCTCGCAATTTTGCGCATGGTGACGCCTTCCAGGCCTTCGGTGGCGATCACTTGCCAACTGGCCTCTATCAGCTCCCGTCGTCGCGCATCATGATCAACTATTTTCGGCATTGGCGGAAATTAGCCGATTTCTCGTGTTTACACAACATATGTTTTGTAATATAAGTTTTTGCAGAACAAGTGTTTTGCAAAAGGAAATGGACATGTTGGACTTTCTGCAGGGGCTATTGGCCATCCGGGATGTTGATCAGATCGGAATCCTCCTGGTGTTGTTGCTGGGTGAGGTGGCGCTGACATGGGTGTTGCGGCGCAAATTCTACGAGATGTCCGATACGTTGTGCTCAGTGGCGATGGGGCTCTTTTATGCTGCCAGCATAGCTTTGGCAGCCGGAACGGTTCTGCTGACATTCTATTGGGTGCATCAATTTGCCTTCTTCGACATTGACTGGACGAGCAGCGTTCTGCTGATCGCGGCGGCCTATGTCTTTGTCGACTTCCTGTTCTATTGGTATCACCGGGCGATCCATGAAGTGCGTCTTGGATGGGCGGCGCATGTGAACCATCACTCCAGTCAGCAGTATAATGTGGGGACAGCGCTCAGAGCGTCTTTCGCAGAAGCTTGGATCGAGCCGGTTTTCATGATCCCTGCGCTTCTCATTGGCATCAACCCAATCATGGTGATTGCTCTTCTCTCGCTCAATCATCTCTACCAGTATTGGTTGCACACCCGGCATATCGGCAAGCTCGGACCGCTTGAATATGTGATGAACACGCCGTCCAACCACCGGGTGCATCACGGGTCCAACCTGCAATATTGCGACCGCAACTATGGTGGGACCTTCATCATCTGGGACCGCCTCTTTGGCACTTATGAGGTTGAGGACGAAGAGGTTGTTTATGGCATTCGCCATCAGCTCGACACGCATAATCCAATCAAGGCGACTTTCCATGAGTGGATTGCTTTGGGCCGAGACATCAGATCTTCCGGGTCGCTAAAGAACGCACTGGGGCATTTGTTTCAACCTCCGGGCTGGGCGCCGGATGGGAAGGGTGAGCTCACCCGTGACCTTCAGGCCGAGATGCGTGCCTCGGTCAACAAATAGGCTCTAATTGGTTCTTCGCTGATCTCTCTATTGGTCATTTAGGCAGGGCCAAGTTCATGCATGATGGGCTGGGGCTGAATGATTAAAGGAAGAGTAGATGGGGGACAGTGTTGGTGCGGTCTATAGCGGCAAGGGTGAGCTAAACGAGTTGGGGCAGCCTATTGGAATGGCTCTCCCGGATTGGTCACCTGCTTCTTTCCCACCGCATACCCGGATGGAAGGGTATTTTTGTCGACTTGATCCACTGGATGAGGAAGCACATACGCGTGATTTGTTTGATGCGTTTGCGCTGGACCGCGAGGGGCGCAACTGGACCTATCTTCCTCACGGTCCCTTTCCGGAATACCCCGCCTTTGAGAAGTTCATGGCGGCGATTTGTCGACAAGACGACATGCAGTTCTATGCAATCGTTGATCGTCGTTCTGATAAAGCGGTTGGTGTTGCAAGCTATCTGAGGGTCAAACCAAAGGCAGGGTCGATCGAGGTCGGGCATCTGGTTTTTTCACCCCTCCTGCAAAGGCGTCCGGCTGCGACAGAGGCGATGTATCTGATGATGCGGCGCGCCTTCACGGAACTTGGCTATCGTCGCTATGAATGGAAATGCGATGTGCTCAATGCCGCCTCACGTCAGGCTGCAATGCGGTTGGGTTTTCGGTTTGAGGGTACGTTCAGACAAGCGAATGTCTATAAAGGCAGAGACAGAGATACAGCCTGGTTCTCTCTCCTCGATCGGGAGTGGCAGGAGCTCGACCCCGCGTACAAGGAATGGCTGGACGGTGTGAGAAGGTCGCCCGATGGCCAGCAAAATGAGTCGTTGAGCCTGGCGATCAAGAGGCACCGTGGGGACACAGACTTGAGCGAGTTGTAGATGTTGTTGCTTGCTGAAGTGCCGCTCGGTCGGCAAACTGACCTTTTCGCTTGTTTGAGAGATCCCCCCGCGTGCGTCGCTTTTTCCTCTATTCCATTGTCGGCCTGGTCGCGGCAATTTTCATCTTGGGTCTGGTCTTCCTGCGCGGGCTTTCTGACTTTGACCTGTCTGGATATGTCCAGAATGAGATCATGTTCGAAACCGATCAGGGTGTACTTTCGGGGACGCTTGTTCTTCCTGACGGTGTAAGCCACCCTCCCATTGTGTTGTTTGTTCACGGAGATGGACCACAGGACAGGTATTCGAGCGATGGGTACCTGGTGCCGATGCGCCTTCTTCTCGAAGCTGGCATCGGGGTGTTCTCTTGGGACAAACCGGGCGTTGGGGTGAGCGAAGGTAACTGGCTTCATCAATCCATGAGTGACCGTGCACGCGAAGCCGATGCGGCTCTCCGCGCCGTCCAACAACTCGGCTATGTGGATGCGACCAAGGTGGGTTTTCTCGGCTTTTCGCAAGCTGGTTGGGTTGTGCCGGAGGCGGTGGGCCCGGGCTCGCCCGCCGCCTTTGCGATTTTAGTTGGTGGGGCTGTGAACTGGGAAGAGCAGGGTGCCTATTATGGCCGTCAAAGACGTGCACGGGAAACCCCGCGTGTAACGATGTCGCCGGAGCGTTTGGCCTTTGTGGAACGAAACCGGGAAGCAGACGCGAGGGGTGCGCTCTCCAGAGTCGCTGTGCCTTTTCTCGGACTCTATGGTTCAGGTGACTTGAATGTTGACCCGGTGGCGGATTCTGAAACCTATCGTCAGCTTGTTGCGCCTTTGCGGGAAGAAAATGAGATTGTGGTCGTGCCGCAGGCTACCCACGGGCTATTGCGGGCACCGCTCTTCAACTACCAGCTTGTGTCGCAATGGCCGGGTTGGCTTCCGGCTGTGTACGTGTTGGCCGGCCGCTATGCTTTTGCTCCAGGTGTTTGGCATGACATGGCTGACTGGATTCACTCAGTGGTTCCAGCTGAGCAATAAGCCACTTTTTCTCACTGTAAATGGATGGGGAGTGCTGTAATCGGCTTCCCCGTCAAGGCCGCAACCGCGTTCGCAATGGCCGCACCTGAAGCGACGATCGCAGCTTCCCCGGCACCAACCGGAGCAGCATTCGCTGGCTCGATCAACTCAATCGAGATGGCGGGTGCATCGGCGATTGTTGGGATCTGATAGTCTCCCAAATAGTCGGCACTTAGGCGTCCCCGGTCGACTGTTAGCTCTTCGCTTTTCACCATGCCGAGGCCCCAAATGAGATTGCCTTCAATCTGTGCGCGCACTTGGTCTGGATTGATCACGCGTCCACAATCATGAGCGCAGGTCAGATGTGTTACCTGGAAGGTTCCAGAATCCCTATCTATGTCGACATCTGCAATGACTGCGACATAGGTCATACCTTTGTAGATCCCACAGGCAATGCCACGGGCTGACTTTTCTGTTTTGGAGCGGCCTTGCCAATTCGCGTTTTTCGCAACCTGCTCAAGGCAGGTAGAGAGGCGCTCGTGCTCCGGTGGCAGATTGGCCAGGCGGAAGGTCAGTGGGTCGATACCCTTGTTTGTGGCTAATCGATCGATGGCGGTTTCAATGGCGAAAGTGTTGGGTGCAGCACCAAGTCCGCGCCAAGGTCCCGTCTTCACCGGCATACGGATATCGGAGAACGCCACTTCTGCGCGCTCGGCGGCATAGGGCAGGTGGGCGCCTCGCGCTGTTCCCGGGTCACTGGTGAAACTCGTCAGTGCCTGGATCCACGGAGGCATGGCTGCTGATGTGAAAATCACATGGCCTGATCTAAATCCATGGCTCCAGTCGGTCAGTCTTCCGGCCTCATTAGCGCTTGCTTGAATGCGGTGCTTGGATGGTGGGCGGTGAAACCCTTCCTGAAACTCGTCTGGCCGCGTCCATTGAACTTTGACAGGTCGCCCGGCCTCTTTGGCAAGCAAGGCTGCTTCGAGCTCGACGTTGCAAAGGGTGCGGCCGCCAAATCCACCGCCTACACGGTGGCTGTAAACAACAACTTCTTCCGCGCCCAGTCCAAAATGTTTTGAGATATGAGAGCGGACGTAGAAGGCATCCTGTGTTCCGGTCCAGATTTCAAGCGTTGGGCCTGATTTGTCATTCCATCGCGCAAGTGCGGCTCTTGGTTCAATGGCTGCGTGGGCAGCGAAGGGGACCGAAATTGACAGATCAATGTCGGCGTCATCGTCTGGTTTGTCCGAGGTTTCGAGCACCACATGTTCAAGTTCACTGACAGGCTCGGTCAGCGCAAGAGAGGTTTCGATGGCGTCCTGGTTCGCGGGCTCCGTCAAAACCCAGTTTGCTTCTACGGCTTCCAAGGCCTCGTTCAGGCCGGTTTGTGTGGGGGCGATCAACCCTGCACGTTCACCGTCAAAAAAGCGTGCCAGGACCAGATCCTGGGGGACTGCATCGAAACTGATCTTTGACAGGGTTGCGCCGAGATGCGGTGCCCGGATGAACGCGCCATAGACCAAACCCGGCAGTTGGATGTCGCCGGCAAAGAGCGGGGCGCCCGTGACAATGTCAGTGATGCGATCTGTGGGCACGCTTGAGGGTAGATGGTTTTCTTGGCTTGACCGCGACGGCGGCGCAGATGTCGCAGCCTCGTTTGGGTCCAGAAGAATGGGTGTGCCCGCGGCGAGGTCAACCAATGAAAGGCGAGGCCCGCTACGCGACACATATTCATTTCCATTGAAGGTCACATCTGCCGCGTTTGCTTTGAGGCGCTGGCCCGCGTGGGCATGTAGGGTCGCTGACATGATTTGCCCGATTTCAGTGACCGGCTCCAGGAAGTCTTTGATGGACTCGCTGCCTACAGTAGATTTCGCTGGAGCAATGATGGAGGTGTCTGGTGCGATGACCTCTATGCGTTCCAAATCCACGCCGAGTTCACCAGCCAACACAAGTTTGAGGGTACTGGAAATACCCTGACCGATCTCCTGTCTGGGAGAGCAAAACAAAAACGTGCCATTGGGCCTGAGCTGAAGCCAGGTGAAGGCATCCGTTTCTCCCAGTTCATTTCTAGAAGGAAAGGCGGGAACAAGGCTGCAACCGGAGGCCGTTGCGGCAATGGTGATGCCTGCAGCCGTCCAACCGCTACGGGCGAGGAAGGTTCTGCGCGATAGCGTGCGTGTCATAACTCAGCTTGCCTCCTGGTCGGATTCTGAGGATAGGTTTCGGGCTGCTTGTTTGATCGCGCTTCGAATGCGGGCATAGGTGCCGCACCGGCAGAGGTTGCCTGACATATCGCGATCTATGTCGCTGTCGCTAGGTGAGGGGTTTTCAGCGAGGAGGGCGGCGGCGGACATGATCTGGCCAGCCTGGCAATAGCCGCATTGTGGAACAGAGTGATCGATCCAGGCCTGTTGCACGGGGTGCAGACTGGCAGTTGATGCTGTCGCGGCAAGACCTTCAATGGTGGTCACATCATGCCCTACGATATCGCCCGGCGTTATCTGGCAACTCCGAACTGCGCTCCCATCTACATGAATGGTGCAGGCGCCGCAGGTCCCGATGCCACACCCAAACTTTGTTCCCACGAGCCCAAGTTCATCTCGCAATACCCAGAGCAAGGGGTTGTCGGCGGCGGCGTCCTCTACCTGCCGGACACGTCCATTTACGGTGATATCCATTTCGTTTCTCCCTTCATTTGCCTGAAGGAAGATTTGGGTCTTTGGGCTGCCAGTGCTTGAATAATTGCGCCATGCTGCCGATTATTTGTCGATCGGAGGATCTGCCGCCCACGCTTTGCGAAAATCCCAGAAATCTGCCAATTCTTTTCTGAGAAAAGGGTGCTTTGGAGGTTCACAAATCTCACAAAGCTGATATAAAGCGCGCTCTCCACTTAGCTGTGGAGGCTCTGACGCGGGGTGGAGCAGTCTGGTAGCTCGTCAGGCTCATAACCTGAAGGTCATAGGTTCAAATCCTATCCCCGCAACCATTGAAAGCCTGTTAAGTCTTTGACTTAGCAGGCTTTTCTGTATCTTTTCATTTTCGAATTGTAAGCAAGAATCACTGTGTTACCATTACACATTCGCTACACACTTTTGCCGTGTTGCGTGAAGGGAGGTAACGACAATGGCAAAGCACACAATTTTGGGAGAAAAGGTTCAGGTCTATAAGCGGCCAAACAGTCGATATTGGCAATGCGCTACATTCCTGAATGGTAAGATGCGTCGGACAAGTACAAAAGCAGAAGGCTTGTCTCAGGCGAAAGATTTCGCGGAGGACTGGTATCTCGAACTGGTCGGGAAGGCTCGCGACGGCAGCTTGAAGAACGAGAAGACTTTCCGCCAAGCAGCCAAACAATTTCTCATTGAGTACGAAACGATCACGGAAGGGCAGAGAAGTCCTGCCTGGGTCCGTGGTCACAAAGATAGGTTGAGGTTGCACCTGCTACCCTTCTTTGGCGCGATGGGCCTTTCGGAAGTCTCGTCAGGCGCAATGCAGGACTATCGATTGCATAGGATTGGCACATCGCCGACGGGTAAGCCCCCTGCACACAACACCATCCACAATGAGATCGTGACATTGCGTCAGGTGCTGAAGACGGCCACTCGCCATGGTTGGTTAGATCATTTGCCTGATCTTTCTCATCCCTATCGTGCTCACGGCAAGGTTTCGCATCGTCCGTGGTTCAGTCCGCGAGAATACAAACAGCTTTACGAGGCGACGCGTAGGAAAGCACGTGCGAACACGATGTCTCACTACAAGAGACACGCTGAAGATTTGCATGATTTTGTGTTGTTTATGGCGAACACGGGACTAAGGCCTGATGAAGCTTATAACCTTGAGCACCGTGATGTTGAGATTGTGGTGGATGACCCAACGGGTGAAACCATTCTCGAGATTGAAGTGCGGGGCAAGCGAGGCATAGGGTACTGCAAGAGCATGCCTAACGCAGTGCGTCCCTATCAGCGCGTTGTTCAGCGCAATCAGCCTCAGTTGATGGACAAAGTATTCCCGGTCAATCACGTGCGATTGTTCAATACGGTGTTGGCTGAAGAAGACTTGAAATTTACCCGTGATGGGAAGAGGCGTACGACCTATTCACTTCGCCATACGTATATCAGCCTTCGTCTGATGGAAGGTGCTGACATTTATCAAGTTGCGAAAAACTGTCGCACCAGTGTTGAAATGATTGAGAAGCACTATGCGGCACACATCAAAAATGCAATTGACGCGTCTGCTGTGAACGTTCGCCGCGAACGGCGCAACGTCGTCAACCCGAACAATGAGATTGCAGCGGAATAGGGCGGTTGCCACAACCGGCTAGCTTCAATCTCATTTTCGCTTCTTATCTTCCAAGGCGGTGAAAGCACCTTCTAACCGCCTCCAAGCCTAGTCCTGGGCGACTTGAGGCTTGGATTGATGTTAGTGATGCCTCACTAGATTCTAACTACGAATTTGTACAGCCACCGCGCTATCGCAAGGCATAATAGTCTTTATACTGAATAAAATATGGACTTCACTCTTGTAATTTGATATTGTCGTCAAATTGTTTGCCGCGGGGTGGAGCAGCTAGGTAGCTCGCAAGGCTCATAACCTTGAGGTCAGTGGTTCAAATCCACTCCCCGCAACCATGACAACTTTTTCAAACTGTTCTTACGTCACGGAATGATTTGTTGCTCGACTTGAGAACATAGTGAAAGCGTCTGGTTCAAATGTTCGCCGCAAACGCCGCAACGCCGTCAACCCGAATTGTGAGGTTGCAGCGGAGTAGGCCGATTGTTGAAACCGAGCAACTTCAATCTCTTTCTCCCAAGGCGGTGAAAGCACTTTCAAACCGCCGCCGAGCCTAGCCCTTGGCGACTCGAGGTTTGGATAGTTTTGGAATAAGTCTTCAATCTATTTTTTCTGCGATCCGGCCTGTGCAGGCTTGGTTGGTGCTCAGAATTCAGTGATCATGTGCCTGGCGCAAAATGCCTGGAGTAGAACTGCGCAAATTCGGGGAAACCTTACAGGCCAGCTGTCGGCAATCCCGAGCCAATCCTTTGTGTGAAAACTCTAGGGAAGATCTAGAGATTAGACGGGGAGCACCTGACATCAGTTGATTGACTAGGGGGAAGGCGTCGTCCAGACCATAAATGCCTGAGCGGGATGGCAGGGAAAGTTGTAGATGGTAAGAAAATCTGTAGGGCGTATGTGTGTATTTATGTATGGGTTCGGACCCCGCCGTGGGCACTAGGACTTTAACTTCTTCAGCGGTTATTGAAAGCGGCCCAATTTTCCTGATCGCTCATGCCCGGAATCTCAAGTAAGCGATTTAGGCCAGATTCCTCGGCTTCTTTTTCAAAGTTTTCGGCATCCATGTTGGCAAGGCCATGGTTGTCTTTTGGGAATTTGCGACCTTCCGATAGGAGTCGCTGGACCGTATCACGAAGATCGACGGCATCTTCTTTGAGCCGCTCCTCGATTTGGCTGATTAGTTTTTCGGTTGGTTCGAGGAGAAGTTTTCGCCGGTCTTTTGGGTCTCTGTGGCGCTCAATGAGCCCTTTGTTGAGTGCTTCAACTACATACTTACGCTTCGAGGGAAGGTGGGCTAGTGGAACCAAGTTACAAGCATGTGTCATGGTGAGCCTGTAACCGTCCAAATAGGCCGCATAAATTTTAAATAGAAGGGCGTCTGCGTACTTGTGAAAGCTTGCCTCTTTTGTGTCGGCTTCGATGCTTCTTATCAGTCTGTCCAGGTCTCTCGACTTCCTCTCTGCAAGTATTCCGAGCTGCGCGTTGCCATAAGCTGAATTCTGTTTGGGCAGTTTCATGTTTAGTCCAGGATAGTGAATAGTACCGCGCTGCCATTTCTGGAGTTGGCCTTGGCCAATCATCAGTGCTTCGCGGTGTTCTTATTGCGCCAAAAAAAGAGAGTGGTCAACCAACTATCGTCGCCGCCCGACGGTAGTTCCATTTTTGGTGAGTTGACTGGAAATCAATAGTTCCACCACATGTACATATTCTTATGACTTATTGTACATAAATGGAACAGTGTTGTTCAAAGCTGTCAAACGCAGCGTCTGCGCCAAAAAGAACTTCTCATCCAAATTAGTGTCGTGCGAGGCACCCTATTTGGATTGACATCTAGGCTGTCGTATTCCAAAAATAAAGCCACCGGAATGCTCCAAACATTCCGGCGGCGAGTAGAAAACGGTTTTAGATAGGTCTTCTACGGTATTAGTCGCTATCTTACACCCATTTTGTGTGGTTTGTCAACTGCAGACCGCACAAATACTGCTCGTGCATTTTAACCTCCATTGGTGGAGACTTGATATGAGCGAGACTGACGTTAAGAGTGCAGATGAGCCCTATGTGGCAAACGGTACATACCGTTCGCTAAAGACGCGGTTTTTTCTGCAGGCACAAATTGTTCTGGCGGCCTTGTTGGCGTGGTTTACGGGTAAGCCGGATAAACACCAAGAACCATTGTTGCGGCTGTCTGGCCTGCAG
The DNA here is from genome assembly GCA_032881465.1 of Parvibaculaceae bacterium PLY_AMNH_Bact1. Taxonomy (NCBI): domain Bacteria; kingdom Pseudomonadati; phylum Pseudomonadota; class Alphaproteobacteria; order Hyphomicrobiales; family Parvibaculaceae; species Parvibaculaceae bacterium PLY_AMNH_Bact1. The sequence goes on along the minus strand of CP126168.1, from coordinate 2,941,822 downwards.
CTCTTCGCGATTTCGTTGGCAACACTTTTCGCGTCGAGTTACGCAGCAGGGTGGTTGATTCACAATTTTTCAGGCTATCCATGGGTATGGCCTTCAATAGCTTTTTTGGTCCTTGTGAACGTCGGGCGGCTGAGAGCATTGGGGGTGGTGTTCGCTCACCATGCATCCCACGGAGCGGTCTCTCCACAACGGTGGGTTAACCGGAGCGTTGCAGGAATAGCTTCTGCAATAGCATTGGTTGAAAGCCCAGCGGATTATAAAGCTGCGCACGTTCAGAAGCATCACCGTAGCGCAATTTTCACGACGGAAGAGGATCCTGACGCGCAGTTCTTGCTAACGATGGGCTTTCGGCCGGGAATGACAAAGTCACAGTTATGGTGGCAGCTGGCGTGGAGCGTCGTCAGCGTGAAATTCCACGCGACGTTTCTGGAAGAGCGCCTCAAGTCTTCGCTACTTCGATCAGAAGGCGGCTTTCGCATCTTTGCGGTAATGTGGATGGCGACAATCGTGATGCTGGGTCTTATTCTGCCTCTGCATGTTTGGCTGATCGTCGTAGTTCTTCCGATGACCTTTCTTTACCAGATATCGGCGTTGCTCCAGTTCGTCTCAGAACATCCTTGGTTGGCCGAGGCACGCGCGCCTCAATCAACCGAACAATACATGGACAGGTGTTGGGCCCGCTTTTGTGGTGATCCGTTGCCCTCAGCTCGTGGACTCAGTTGTGAGAGCATTGGGGCTTGGGCAATTTGGATCGTGCGCCTTGTGATGCATGCGGTCGTTAGGATCTCTGTACTGGTTGGTGACCTTCCTGTTCATGATGTTCATCATCTTGCGGGTCACATGCGTCTGAATCTTTCTAGTTGGCGCACGGCCATCTTTGATCGGCAGCACCATATCGATCAAGGCGATCAATGTGGCCTTGGTGCTCGGGAAATCTGGGGGTTGGACAAGGCTATTGACCGCGTCTTCCTGGGTATGGCGGCTCGGACTGCCTAACTTTTGGTGGGGGCGGCGAATGCATGCCCCCATCCATGTCTTATGCATCCATTTTTTGAAGGACACGATCGAATGAGCTATCAAAACAACACGCGAAAGTATGTCGCTGTTCTCAACGGCAAATACAGTGACCAAATAGGTCTCCTGCTCAATGCACTAGGGCACGCAACTGCAGGGTTGGTTTTTGAAGGAGCCGCCGGGCAAAACTTTCAACAATACGAAAACGAACCCGCCCATTTGTCGGCAAGTATCAGCGAATTCCCCTTCAACGTTCTTAAGAGCAAGAACGGCAATCAACTTCGCACACTTCATGAAGCGCTTTTGGAGGCGGAGATTCCGTATAACGTGTTTGTAAAGCAGATGATTGGTGCCTCTGCCGAAGAACAAATTATCAATACGCGGAGTGCTCCCGTGGATCAGCTTGAGTATCTTGCGCTGGTGACGTACGGCGATGCTGAGTTGCTCGCCCCAATGACGAAAAAGTTCTCTCTGTACAAATAAATGCGTCTCAGCGTGTCGTGGGGCTCGTCGTAGGCGAGCCCCACCATTCCATGAATTCTACTGGTAGGCCATTCGCTTGTGTATCTGGATAGGCTTTGCGCCTGGTGCTTTCACGATCACTTTGTCAGAAAACTTCTCACCCAACAGTTCATGAACGGGCGCGAGAGGTTTTTTCTCGCCAGTGAAAATGTCTTCCGTCTCTCCGAGAATTCTCGAAAGATGCTCCGCTGTTTTGTCAGCGGGCTTCATGTACATCTCGATGGCGCAACGGTCGATGATACCTTGACCGTAGGTCCCCGTGATCTGTTCGTGGTCTTGAGCAAACATCCAGAGCCGGACGCCGCGCCCGCGCCCTAGCTCGGTTGCCTTGTCGATTGGTTCACAAAATCCAAGCTGAGGAAGTTCCTCTAAGAAGCAGGTGAGTGGCAATTCTGGTCGGCCCAGCTCCGGCGCTTTGAACATATCCAAATGTTGTCCGATGATCAGACGAAGTAGAGGGGCATAGGAAGCTATCCCGCCTTCAGGCACACAGAGATAGAGGCTTGTTCCAGGCTCCAGCAGGTCAGCTGGGTTCCAATCGTTCTCATTGGTGAGGGCTTCGATGTCTTCGTCTTCGAAGATGTTGAGGTTGCTTCGGGCATGATCGAAAATGCCGCCTAGCTGCTTCTCTGGCATGTCCGCGAGCGTGTTGGCGTACCTAGCCAGGCCGCGATTTCCCGAATTCGCCATTGCTTTGATGTAGTCTTCAAATTCTTCTGTGGAAGGTGACAGCATGTCCAAAATGGTGGTGAGCGTCGGGTGGTCGCTTGTTATCAGCTGGAAAGCGATGAATGCCTGAACCATGTCACGGGCGCGGCCATCCCAATAGCCGTCGTCACCGTCATTGTCGTTCTTGCCGCCTGCTGCAAACAGTAGATTTGCTACTGGTCTCGCAGAGGTCCAAATTTTTTTTGTGCTGATGTGAACAATGGGATTGTAACGTTGGCTTTGGGCTATCTCCCTCAAATCTAGTTTGATAATTTTCCCGAACTTCTCTGCTCGGGTTGCCGCTGTGGTTTCGTATAGCTCGCCTTTAACATCCAGGGCGATGATTGAGCCCGGATAGGTCAGCATGTTGGGAATGACTTGAGATTGAGTTTTGCCTGTGCCGGGTCGGGCGATGGTTACAAGGCTCTCAAAACCACCGAAACCGACAGGTAGTTCATCTTCGTACCAGCCCAGCAATAGATCTGCTGTGCCCTGCTCGTATGGTTTGTAAATCTGAGAATTGGAGATGTCTTTGGCTGTTGCCCAGGAGTTTCCTGTTTCAAAGCTTGACCGGACGATGTCGGCGATGATGGGGTTCTCAGAGTTCTCAAGAGTGCGAAGTCCAGCGATAGCTTGCTGAAGATTAGCTGTGTTGGGACCGATATGTGCAGCAATCGCTTCATGAGCAAAATGTTGTCCATTGCCGATGTGTTTCTTGTCGCTATTGGTTCCTTGCACGCTGTTTCTTATGTGAGTGCCATCATTGAAGATAATTGACGCTCTGAGTTGAAGAAGAGCGAGATGCGAAACCTCCTCGTATGCTTCCAACAGGTAGAAACTGCGAAGGAGGGCGCGTTCCCCGCTGTTGAGATCTTGAAGAGCGCGACTGTACTTAACGGTGTCCATTCCGTTGTACATATCGCCTCTTGCCCCTTCGGTCCGGTATGCAGAGACCCCAGAACCAACGATGCTCATGCCCACGGTGAAGCTATTGGTCATGTTGACGCCGGTGCTTTGAGTATGTTGGCTGACAAAGTCGTCGATTCTTGACCGGATGTGCTTTTCGAGCTTGGGGAAATGCTGGAGGTATTCCCCAGAGGTGAAGTAGAGGATTGCGCTTTCGTCAGAGAAGAAAGCGTCGATGTCGATGAGACGTTGCTCTAAGGCAAGTCGGCCTTTTTCTCGTTCGACAGCTTCTTGAGCGTTCTGGTACGCCGCTCCGCTTTTCAGCGCTTCTAGTTCTTCCAAGGACAAGTCGTTGAGATGCTCAGGCGTTGCCGCAGGTTCGAAGTGACCCAATGTTTCTATCTGCTCAGCTCGCAATGCCTCAAGGTTCTCAATCAGTACCGTCCGCTGCTTCTCGAGGGCAGCATCAATGCTCTGCTGTTGCTTTTCTTTTAGGAGCTTGATCGCCTTCTCCAGCCACGGAGTTTTGTGGCCAAAAAGCACTCCGACGCTGGCCGGATCTTCCAGTATCTTTTTGAGGAGAGAGTAGACGCAAATGGTTGCTGCAAGGCCAAACAGTATTCCGGCATGCACGGAGTAGGAGGAGCCGAAGGCTTCTGTGAAGACCGTCGTTGTCAGAATCAATACTAGAGCGCCTGCTGTCCAAGCGATTGTCGCTGTCGATGGCATGTTTTCCCCCTTCCCCATGGTTCTTTTGAGGGCACATGGTAAATCGGGTATATTTTTGTGCAACAATCGTTTTAGTGTGAGCTGTGGACAGTCCTTCATCTGAGATCCTTCGTCAGACAAAGGGAGGCCGCAGCATCCTTTTGACGGTCCCACGCCTGATAGGCGGGGACCGTCAGTTCCACCCGGTCGTTGATACGACCGCCCAGGTGGAACCGGGCCTTGGAGAGGCCCGTGGCTCTTGGCTTGTGGCCAAGAGCTGGAAACAGTCTTTGGACTGTTTCCATGAGCGTCCAGGCCTTAGTCCCCCGATGGGGACCTGGCTGGCCGCTAGCAAAATCGACAGCGTCAAAACCTGGGTTGGTTTTGTCACAGGCCGCTTTTGCTGGGCAGTGTGCTCTACCCCCGTTATCATGAAATCGAACGTTTTCTATGGAGGCGGATGTTTGTAGGAGCCAGCAATGTGTTTGGGCCCAAAAATGGTCCTCAAACACATTTGCCATTCGACCCACCCAAAGTGTGGTCTCAAGGCAAAGCTGGCCCTCAAGCGCCGGGAGCTATCGTATGCCGCGACGAGGGTATCGCAAACCAGAGTCTGATCGCCGACACCGCCAGGTGAAGTCCTACTTCACCGACGTTGAGCACTCAGACTTGGTTGCGAGAGCGGAGGCCACGGGCCTCACGCTTGCGGCATACGTTCGTGTGTGTGCCCTTGGGGAGCAACCCAAGGCCAAGCCCACACGAATGGCAGCAGAGGCGATCCGTCAGCTTGCGGCTGTTGGCAACAACCTCAATCAGCTCTCTCGCCACGCCAATGCTGGTAAGATCCCCCACGGACATGAGGTCCGCGGGGTTCTCAACCAGGTTGTGGCTGCCATAATCCGGCTGGGTGGGAGCGATGATGAGGAGGAACACTCTCATGATCGGTAAGGCCCACACAGGGGCCGGATTTGCCGGGTTGTGCCGCTATCTGTTTGCCGGCAGTGACGGCAAGCAGATAGGGCGGGTCGGTTGGACCGCAACCCGGAATTTGCCGACTGATAATGCCAATGCGGTGCCCATCATTATGCGGGCCACGGCGGCGCAGTCGGTCAGGGTGCAAAAGCCGGTCTATCATCTGGCGATTGCTTTGCCCCCTGAGGAGACGCTCTCTCAAGAGGTGATGGAGAGCGTGGTCGATCAGTCACTGGCTGATCTCGGGCTTTCCGGGCATCAGGCGCTCATGGTGGCGCACAATGATACGGATCATCAGCATGTGCATGTGATGGTGAACCGGGTTCACCCGGAAACCGGCAAGGCCTGGTGTAACAGCCTTGATTGGAGCCGTATTGAGAAAAGTCTCAGGGCTCAGGAGCAGAAGCTGGGCCTGCGCTATGTGCCGGGCATTCATAGTGACCCAGAGTTGGCGCAGACCATGTCGCGCAGACCGACCAGGGGAGACCTAGCGCGCGCCCGGCGTCTCAATCAGAAGTCCCTGCCGTTGATGTCGGCGGAAAAGCTGGGCAAGCTTAAAGCAGATATGAAGCCGCTCTTCGAAACCTGCAAAAGCTGGGATGAGCTCTCTGCCTGTGCGCCCACCATGGCGGGCGTGGAGATTCAGGGCAAAGGGCAGGGACTGATCCTCACCGATGGCAACGAATACGCCAAGCTTTCCCAAATGGGCAAGGGAGTGCGTCTCAAAGGTCTGGAAGCGAAGTTCGAACAATCCTGGAAGGAGTTCCAGGAGATCTCGTTGGATGCAGATCTGGATGACCAGGATCTCACCAGAAGGCTCGTAAAGCGGCGCATGCGCAAACGAACAGCGGGGTTGGAGCGATGATTGAAAGCAAGCTTATAAGAGCACGCAGGGACTTGGTGGAATGGGAAGGGGTGAAGAAGCAACAGGAAGCAAAGCGGCAGGGTTTGCTGAAATCTTATGTAGAAAATCAACTTAAAATGCCGAGCCGCTATGGTCTCTTTTCCAACCAAGCCAAGAGAGAGAAACTTTTGAGGCGCCACCGAGAACTAAGACGAGAGGCCGAATATACAAAAGAGCAGATAGAGGTGGCGGAACGAAAAATAGCGGATCTGACTCGAGCGATACAGGAGTATGAAGGGATTCTTGAAAAAGCTGACCGTGAAGAAATGAAGGTGCGAGAAGATTTAGAGAAACGCTTGCAGCGCCGCCGCGAGCGAAAGGCGGAAATGGGCCGTGAGCCTTAGCTCTCGGCTTCACCTAGCTTTTCAATGATCTCTTGTCTTTCCTCTTCTGTGAGGCTTTCCAGATAGGCATCCACAGAGTCGAAATCTGATGCTGCCCAATCCCGTTCTAATTTCTGGAAGTCTTCGGGCCGAATTTGTCCTTTGTCTTTCATAGCATGTTACCCAATTTATATTCCTTATACAGAATATATTATGCCTATTTGTTGCTAATTGCAACTTTTCTGTCCTTTGCTTTGAGAAAGGAGGGCAGGAACGAAGATGAAATATTGGGATTGGGCGGTGTTGACCGTTTTTTGGAGCGCGGTCTTTGTCGCTGTTGTTATTGGGTTTTGGTACGCCGGGGTTGGCGGTGCCTTGTTGGGCATAGCTAGTGTTTGGGCAGTTGTGCTGTGCCTGGAGGAACATTGGCCCGTGGTTTGGCTGGTGGGCATGCTTATGGGTGCCGTTTGGTTTTGGAATGTCGGCTTGTAGGTGTCGGCCATCTGAATGCCGCAACCTGTCAAATGCTATCGTGTGCTAACGGCCATGCTGGCTGGGGAGTACTAGCCACACCTGACAACTCGCTACCCCATTGAGTGAGTAGCTTGGCCTATCTCAGGATTTTAACCGCTGGATGATAAAGTAAGCCACGGCTATGCCAATGATGCCACCAACGACCATAAGGCCAAGGCTCATTTGGGCAGCAGAAGACGGGTCACCATATCGATAGACGAATGCATGATAGTCGGTGAATTTTGTATCATTGAGGTTGACACCTTGTTTTCCTGCGTACTCGATAATTTCGCCAAGAGAGAGGCTGCGCGAACTGTTGCCTACTGTTGGGCGTACGAGGTATCCAAGCATGGCACCGGGTAGGAAACCTATTACCGGAGCGACTTCTTTCATGTCTTCAATCCCTCGTTTTATCTCTGCCATGCTTATTCTGGGCACCTGGGTGCGGATGTTGTGGTCGCCGTCTGGTAGTTTCACCTTTCTGTCTTTTTCAATTTTTCCTATTTGTTCTCGGGAAAGGAGGAAGCTTCCAGTCTTTCGGTAATTGTTGACGTAAGCGACGACGAGAATAAGCAGACCAATAACCACAAAAGATAAAACAGCGGACATTCTGTTTGCCTCCGTTAAGTTGCAGGACTTCAGAACAAACCCATTGCCTTTACCACTACCGGACGCTGAGTGGCGCGTGACCGCGTGTGAGCAAGTTAGAAATCTAGAACATTGCTTATAAGTTGGGATTCGATCTCTAGGCCCTTGTTTGCCTAGCGTATGGAAATCGGAAACTTGGCGGACTGTGTTTCTTCTTGCTCTATAAACTTGCTGGTGTATGATAATCCCAACTTTTAAGCAAAAGTTGGGATTGAAAGACAAAAGAATTACGAGATGAATGGGTATGCCGCGCCAGAAGAAAAACCCTAATCATCCAAAGAAGGGTTCGGCTATCAAAGTCGAGCCGATCCGCGACGTTCGTGACATCAGGCGCATAAAAAAACACCTTGCGGAAGCACCTAGAGACCTCTGTATCTTCACCTTAGGCATAAACACTGGTTATCGAGCGAGCGAGCTTCTCAGCATTAGGGTTGGTGATATCTCACACCTTCGTGCGGGTGACCTGTTTGAACTCAAGCAACAGAAGACCAAAAAATATCGCGCTACGACTTTCAACCAGACCGTTGTGGACGCAATTCAGAATTGGTTGGAAGTGCATCCGGACCCCAGGCCTAGAACGCCACTCTTTATTTCGCGAAAAAGTGGCGCAGCCCTAACGGTCTCGACTTTTGGCAATATGGTCAAAGGTTGGTGCCGTGATGCGGGGATGATTGGAAACTTCGGTTCGCATTCTCTACGAAAGAGCTGGGGTTATCACCAACGTGTTCAGAACAATGTTGGAATTCCGGTTCTAATGACGGCTTTTGGTCATGCGACCCAGCAGCAGACACTTGAGTATCTTTGTATTCAGTCTGAAGAGATTCAGGAACTGTATGCGTTGGAGTTGTAGTCCTAGGTTTAGCACGATCTGCGTCAAAATGACTCCATCATTAGCGGGTTTAGTTGAGGGCAGATTAGAAGCCCCGCCTTGGCCTAAAGGCCAAATCCATTGGCAATATCCCGTAGGTGCCGCGTTGTATCGAGCACTTTTAGTGATAGAGCTTCTTTCCAAATTATCATTGCCCGCCTTTGAAGGTTTTGGCTCAAGCTAGTCGTGCAGAATGGTCAATCGGTATGCACCTCCCAAGTGAGCCTGGTTCACATACATCCCCTGTCGGAAATGTAGCGCCACTTAGGTTACATCCAGCAAACTGAGTTCCCTTTATTATTGCGAAATGCATTGCTGAATTTGTCAAATCTCCGAACTTAAAGGAAGCGCCGGTCAGATCGGCACGCATAAACACGGTCCTGCTGCCCTCGACAATAGAAAAGTCGGCCTGCTGCAACTTGGCATCAGTGAAATTGGATTGGTACAAATCGGTGCGGTGAAATTCCGCTTCATTGCCGATTGCACTAACAAATGAAGATCGTCGAAGATCGCAACCACTAAATTTGGTCTTTGACATCTTCGCTGAGTCAAATTTTGAGTTGTACATTTTCTGATCGCTGAAACGCGTCCCATTGATTGTTGCTTTTGAAAAATCATTTTCGGACACAGTTGACTTCGGGTTGTTACGCTTGCTGAAGTCGAAATTTTCGAGGATTGAGCCTTGCAAATCCGACTCGCGAATAGAAACGCTATCTACATCGACGACACCGGAGAAATCGATATCCCTCATCTGGCACATGCCAAAACCTGCTTGTGTAAATCTGTAGTCTGAGAAGATTGACTTATTGAAACAGCATTTGTCGAATTTGGTTTTGTAAAAAGTTCCTTTTTCCCACTTGGATCCTTCGAAGTTGCAATCGTGCACATTGGACTCTTTCAATGACGTAGATCTCATGGTCGTATTGTGTAAGAAACATGATGTGAGCTGAGCCCTTACGTATAAGCCAAATTCAAACAATGAGTGTATTAACGTGCATTTTGTAAAAGAGAGACCTTCTGGACTTGAAGAATTTATAAAGTGAGAATCATTCATTTTGCAGTTGATGAATTCAGTTTTTGTAAGGATGCATTCATCAAAAAGTGTAAAGTCGAACTGACATGTATTGAAGGTAGCCCTAGATAGGTCCCCTTTTAGTTTCAAGCCTCCGATATCTACACCGTACAAACTAAGTTGTTTTCCAAGTTGGTTGTCTGATAGCCATAGTTCGTGAGCTCTAATCATGTTGGACAACTCTAGCTGACTTATCTCGCCCAGATTTTCCATGAGTTCCATCGAATTCCTTTCCTGTGAATGTTGTTTTGGACGGCCCTTGATTGGTGGCCCAACTTAATTTTCGTGCTCAGGAGATTCTGTGGGGCTCATTCCGCCACGTCTTTAGCGTAAGACGGGATGAATAGTCCTGGCAAGTTGGCCGCGGAGCTGGTTGTTTGTAGTTGAGGGAGGAGTGCAGCGTTAGCGTGTTGTAGTAATCTCGCCGCCCTTAGCGAGGGTCTCTGTTCCGTTGAGCAAGGCGGTCATTTGGCAGCACCGATACCGCCTGAACTGCTTAGTCAGAGAGGCGGTTGCACGGTCGGGGGCTTTTTTGTCTGCGTGATCTCTGGGTCGCTTACGTTGGGTGGAGTGATGCTGACCGAGCGTCTTATGTGTTCGGCGTTTCGAGATGTCCAACGCAATATTTGTCTGAATATGATGGTGTTGGACGTTCGGTGGGTATTCGACCGTAAAGGCATCGAGCTGAGTAACTTCCCTCAACAAGGAAAACATCCTATTTTATGATACAAGGTGGAGCTAGGCGGCAGGAGGTGACAAAATGCTTGGGTCTCGTAAATCTTTCCTCTTGTTGATTCTCATTGTCTTGTCAATTTCGGTTGCTCTTTTTCTGTTCGTGTTCCTCGAAAACCCAGTCGTCGAAAGCAATAGCGAACCCGCCACGGATGAATCATCATTAGCATCTGTTGCTCTTAATGAGCGAGAACCGAAACAATGGCCGCGTCTAGGCAAATGGATGGCCTCTCAAGGAAGGCAGTCTGCACAAATAGTCCTTATGCCGAGCGACATGCCCGCTTCATACAAAGTCTGCCGCGCCTCCGATTTGGCGCCAAAACAATATGTACAGGTGAAAGTCGACCAGAATTATACATCATATTTGCCTTCTGGCGGGTGCATAGTTGTACGCGGACACGACATTTCAGTTGACTGGATCGCACCGGTAAACGGAATTGGGGCCGGGGTGTCGGGTGCCTATGAACGACTGCGAGATTTTTCTCAGTTTGACAACGACACAGATCCTGACTGGGTAAGCTTCTATGCGGCGCTTGGAGAGAGAAGGCTATGGGACCAAGATGTCTCCCAAAACCACACTAACGTGATCGTCTTAGACGAGGAGAAAGACTATCCAGTTCGTATCTGCGACCACAGAATTGTACGAGACAGTAATACATTGCCCCAGAAGGTGGCGGTGGTGTTGGGTCTGGACCTTGGACGTGTCGGTCTAAGCGGTTGCGTTGATACATTCACAAGAAGAATCAAAGCTGAACTCAAGGGTGGCACTGACTGCAGAAGAGATGCTTGCTTCACTAATTTGTTTGTCGCCGTTTTTCGGTACCACTAGGTCGTTGCTCAGGCGAACCAAGTGCTAGATACCTATAGCACTCTTGTTGAGGGCAAATTTGGGGCTATGTCTTCTGACAAAGGCTGAATCCATTGGTGCCTATCCGGTATGCGCCACGGTGGCTGCGTATTGCGAAAGAAAATTTCTGGTAAGGATCTAGATGTTTGCAGGTGGCATAGCTGACAAACTTGGTAACCGGTACGAAGCAAAGTGGCTGGTCTGCCAACTTCTGGACGTCATAAGAGGTAAAGCTCAATGGCTTCGTTTCGAGGGTATCAACAGAAACTTCGAGGGCTTTGAGTTTTCGATTGCGCGAGATGGGATTGTCGAGTGGCACCAAACTAAGGTCAATAACCAGAATGGGAACTGGACACTAAACTCTCTTAACCGCGAAGGGGTCTTGCCTGCGTTTAAAGAGCGGTTGGGTGTTTCCAGTGCGGACATCTGTGTCTTTGTATCACAGGACCCAGCTAAGGACATAGCCACACTGGCGGACAAAGCGAGGGTGGCCTTAAGTGTTGCCGAGTATCAAGAGACGCTTGGTGATGGTCATGCTGAAAAATTCAGGCGTCTTCAAGATATCTGGCAAGCAGAACCTGCCACAACTTTTTCTTGGTTGAAGCGATGTTACTTCCGAACGGAGAGCCAACCTACTTTAGAGTCTCTGATTGCATCGTTCTCAGATTTTTGTTTTTTCAACGCTAGAGACACCACGTTTGCGTTGCTTCGAGATTTCCTGGAGGCTCGGTTCAACAAGCTAATAACAACAGAGAGCGCAAAGGCTGATCTTCGGCGCGAAGAAAAACTCGTGCTCCAAGACTGGATGCATGAACAGTCGGTTCCGGAACGCCTTGCTACAGAGACTAAGGCTTACCTCGATACGTACATACCCTTTGATGCTGGCGGTGAAACAGTCCCTAGATCTGACGCCTCCGAGCTGATGGAACGCATCGCTGATTCCGATGGCCCTCAGGTGCTTCTTCTTACAGGTATCGCTGGCTCAGGAAAATCGGGTGTTTTGAGGCAACTGATTGAGATGCTTTCCGAACAAAGTATTCCTCACCTAGCTCTCCGTATTGATCAGCATCTCGGCTGCACAAGCCCTCGTTCTTTGGGCAAAGAGGTTACTGGCAGAGAGGTAAGTCCAGCAGCGACGCTCAAGAGAACTGCAAAGGATCAGCGCTCTGTACTAATTGTCGATCAGGTGGATGCGGTGAGCGAGGTCGCTGGCCGCAGCGGAACGGTGAAGGAAGTTGTACTGCGGCTTGTTGAGGACGTTCGAAACTTTGGCAATATGGTTATTGTAGTCGGCTGCAGGACCTTCGACTTAGAGAATGATCAACGTCTCAAGATGCTCAAAGGCCACGTTGGTGTTGAACACGTAAACGTAGAGCACTTGTCTTGGGAGCAGGATGTACAGCCACTTCTGCAGAACAAGTCGATTGATGCCGACGCGTTCTCTGAGAAGCAGAGAGACCTACTATGTCTGCCACTCAATCTAGCGATCTTTCTTGAGGTTTCTGATGGTGGAGAACCGCTGTTTGCATCACGCAACGACCTTTTTGCAGAATTGGTCGAGAAGAAGGGGCGCTCAATTCGAAGGGAGCGGCAGGTGCCGTGGGATATAATGGCTCCCCTAACTGAACTCGCGAATTGGATGAGTGAAGAGCAAGGTTTGGACGCGCCTGAAGATGTTCTGTCGAGTTACAGTGGTGCTAGGGATATTCTCTCCTCTGAAGGGTTGATTGTATTCTCGCGAGGACGATTGAATTTTTTCCATGAGAGCTTTTTTGACTATGTCTATTCGCGAACATTTGCGAGCCGCCGGGAGTCTCTCGTATCTCTCTTGCTGAGTTCGGAGCAACACCTATTTAGACGTACTCAAGTTCGTCAGATCTTGGAGACGCTACGCCAGATTGATGAACCAAGATATCTACTTGAGCTGCGGTCGGTTCTTAATTCTGAGAATATCCGGTACCATATTAAGACTGCTGTGGCACAATGGCTTGGCTCTTTACTCGGCCCCAAGATAAATGAACTTCAGATCGTTATAGGTCTAGATGAAGGGAGCGGCAAATTTTCTTCTTTAGTAAGGCATGTACTGTTCCGTTCACCCGGATGGTTTGATCTTCTGTATAGTGAAGGCTGGGTTCAAAATAACCTGGCGGCAAACAACCCAGATAGGACAGATGGTCTCCTACGGTGGCTTCCTGACATAGCGGGTGACCGTCCCGCTGAGGTTGCGCAACTGCTGGGTGTTTGGTGGGGTGGAGAGCCTGAAAGGGGCAAGCGGCTTCTTGATTGGTTTGGACTTGTTAAGCGCAAAAAGCCTGATGATGCGCTGGTTGATCTGTGTGTTCAGGTAATTCTCTCCAATCCGCCGGGACAGTTTGGAAATCAACGATACAACGGTCGGAGCCTTCTGTTCCACACATGGGCAAGCGAAAACCCGAGAGGTGCTGAAAAGATACTTCAAGCATATTTCTCTGCGTGGTTTGACGCTAACCCCGGGCAGCATCCTTTTGAAAGAACGTTATTTCGCGATATCGATGAATACTCACTTCGCAAGATGTCGGAAATTGCACCTGCAACCTTTGTTGAAGGTACAAGACATGCTCTTAGGAGGTCGGTTGATCAAATCGTCGATCGGGAGCGGCGATCCGAGTCTGATTATTCATTTCGGCTTCGCTTTAAAACGGGACATCATTCAGGCTCCGATTCCTTTCTAGATATGTTCCGTTCTGCATTGCGAAAAATTGCGGAGAAGTCACCCGATGACGCGGAGCGTTATCTTCATCATCTTCCGCCACGCCAACATGTTGTTTTTACACATATTTGGCTTGAGACAATTGCGGCGAATGGTTGTGCCTTAGGTCATTTGCTGCCAGAACTTTTTGATTGCTCCCATACCTGCTCTGCAGGTTGGCAGGGCGCGGAATGGCAATCATTTGCTGATTCTGCGAGAGAGGCACTGCCTTTCCTTGATGGTTCTTACAAAGACAAGCTGACCCGGATGATCTTGGAGCTCAAGCCGGAGCAAAAATTTGCGTCCGAAATTGTCAGGGACATCCAAAACGATGGGGAGAAGGAGCCGTGGCAGACGCGTAAGGCAGCATTGTACTACCTGCGGCAATCAGGGAACGTTCAGTTGTGCATTCTTGAAACGATCGGTGAGCCATTGCTCACCAACGAGTTAAAAGATCAACTGCAACAACTTCGTAGGAAGTTTCCGGGTTTTTCCGTTCCTGCGGCCAGCGACAATGAAGCTCGTTGGGTGGGGCCGCCAATCATGGCGGATCGAGTTGCGCAGATGAACAGCCGCCAGTGGCTGAGCGCGATGGCACACTATGATGGGGATGAGCACCGTCGCCGAGACAGAGGTGTTTTGGAGGGAGGTGCAACTCAGTTAGCGCAGGAACTGCAAAATCTTGCAAAAGAGCAACCTGATAGATTTGTATCTTTGATGGATCAGATACCCAGCGAAGCTAATCATACCTACATAACTCACTTGATGTGGGGCATAGCGGAGGCAGAGGATTTGGATCGCGGCCTTGCTCGACGTGCAATTCTCGACGCCCACCATAGGCCAGGTAGACCCTTTGGAGGTGAAATCATACGACTGATTCAGAAGCATCCAAAGGTGGCTGCTGCTTCAGAGATTTTCGAGATACTCACCTGGTACCTGGCGAACGGGGAGGCCAGTGATGACGGTCCGCTGGAGGCTTCGGATCACGTTGGGGAGCTTGTGACCATCGACGATCTGTTGAGCAGGTCAGGGCGTATTCACGTTCGGGGAATAAATGGAGTGCGCGGCGCAGCTGCTGAGGCTCTTGGTGCTGTGCTGTGGGAGGTGCCTGGTGTCAGGGGCGAGGCCTGGAGACTCATCGAACGGAGAATTCAGGTAGAGCCATTAGAAAGCGTTAGATGCTGTCTGGTTTATGCCCTCACTCCTTTGTTCAATGGCGACGAGAGAAGGTGTGCTGAACTTATCGAACGTCTTGTCCAGGGGCCTGGAGCAAATGCGCATAGAGAGCCCGTTTTTTTGGAGAGAAGGTGGCTAGATCTTGCATTTTCTTCCGAAAATCTGCCGGTAGCCCTTGGGCGGACATTGACTTGGTGCGCTGGAAAAACCGAAGCCCTAATTCAGAGGCGCTACAGAATGACAAGGGAAGATAGCTCGCTGAAGTGGCTGTCTCCGCTGCTTACTCATCAAGGTGTATATTTGGTTCCGTTTTTGCTGCGAACTGTCCCCGAGGTGGGGGATCGACTTCTGTTTCGTCTTATTGTTCGTGGCGATGATCTCTCGCGCTTGATAGGGGCATGGTTTGTTTTCCAACTGGGCTTTCATGATGCTCGATATGCTCAGTTGGCGGATGCACTTGCAGAAGATGGCGTAGTTTATCGCAGGCTTCATGCTGATATCGCGGCGCGTACCCTTGTGGTCGATGAATACCGGTATCGGGCTGAGAAGGTTCTTCGAGAGTCGTTTGATGATGAAGACGAAAAGGTTCGCGCTGAAGCAGCGGAGGTCTTTCGAAATATCAAGCCCGATGAGTTTGAGAGATACAAGAATATTGCCTACTGGTTTCTCGAGTCAAAAGCTCTGGGTGAAGGGTCTTGGGCTTTCTTTGATGCGTTGGAGAAAGCAGAGTGCAAGGTCGACGATATTGTCATCGCGGCTGCTGAAAAGCTTATAGACAAAAATGAACGTGAAGGAGCTATCGGCGGCGAGCTGTCAATGGATCTGCATCAACTCCAGGAAATTCTGAAAAAGGAGTATACGTCATCAGAGTCTAACTCATGCACGCGGAGGCACTTGCTCGACCTAATTGACAGAATGTTGAGATCGGAAGTCTATGGTGTGGACGCGATCATTGTCGCACACGAGCGATGACCTTTTTCATGTTCACGTATACCTTGAAACGTCTAGTGCTCAGGCGAAGGTTTGATTGGCCGACCCGGATCAATGATTGAATGCATCCTGCCATTGCTGCTTGCTCAGGCCCAGTATTTCCAAAAACGGCGTTCCTTCCGTCTTAACAATTTTTCCTGTTGCCATGTCTGGCTTATGGGTCTGCATGTGGTGATCAAAGAAGCTCCCATCAAGTGGGTAGGTTGCCCATGGGTTGAGCCAGAGGGACGGCACTCTCTGCCAAAATGACCACGGGTTTGTGCGATCTAAAATCAATACACCACTCACCCGTGTGTTTCTACTTTTTGACCATAGTCCATTCGGTTTTCTGTTGATCTCTGGGCCTCTACCTGCTCCTCTAAAAACGAGTTCTTCATCGCCAAACAGAGCCTCAGCTATATCGATATCATCGATAAATCCGTCTTCAAAATTGACGACAATGATGAATGGGGAATCGAGCTCTCCGTATCTCGAAGCCTTTTTCTTTAAGCTTTTTCGAAGTGTTTTGGCGTTTTCAATCAAGTATACATCATGCGGCGACTGGCTGCCTATCGGACGCTGATAGACCTTATCCGGGTGTTTGGTCGGAATGGGCGTAATGTGTATCCGACCATCTGCATGGTTAAATGTCCAAATTGGCAATTTATCCGCCCCATCTTCCTTGGCTACTCTTCTGAGCTCATAAATATCTTGGTGGTTCGTTTGGTGATCCAGGAATGTACAGAACTTGCTGACTGAAATTGATTTTGCGAACGTTCCTTCGAAACTCAGATCGATCATGAAGCCTGTTGTTGTGAAACTCTTGTTCACTTGGTCACAAAAATCTTCGACGCGCGGATTTTCCATCTCTGCCGCATTCTTGACTTCAATGTAGGTATGTTCTGCATTCAATGTTGCTCTAAAGTCTGGTCTTCTATTTGTACCAGCAAGCTCGGGATGAACGAGGATATCCTTCGCCCCCAGCTGGCTCAGCGTCGTGTAAATCAGCAGTTCCGTGAATGCAGACTGGTCGGCCTTGACTGTGAAGTCTTGTTTCAGGCTATCTTTGTGTTCTTCGGGGTAGGCAGCAAACCACCCGTTCAGCGTTTTGCGGATCAATGCGGCAGGCTGACGGGCTGAAATGTTGAGGTAGGCATGGCTCTGTTCCCGGCGTTCCGCTGGTCTCAATTCGGTTCTTTCAGATTCCTCAAATAACTTGGTCAAGTCGGTTTTCCAGTGTTCCCCAATACCAAAGGGTTTCTTTGTGTGCCTTGTGGCTTTCGCGGATACCTCAGTAGATCATTTTCGGGTAAGTTCATTTGTCGGAACCCCCTATTTTATTGGCAACTAGACTGATATTGGCCTGATTGACTCCATAGGTTTTTGCCAGAGATTTCCATTGTCTGAGTGACACCTTTGTTTGTTCAATAATCTGATCAATGGCGGGATGGCGTATCTTTGCAATTTCTCCCAGTCTGATCAGATGTTCAGCGCCCGGGTTTTTTCCCTCACCCATTACCATAGTGCTTTGTTCTCCGCCGGGACCGGATGAGAAGGTGAGATCGTAGGCTGGGGAGAGTTTCCAGTCTCCGGCCTCATTCATGAGGAAGGTGAAGTTCTTGCTGTGGTCGTCGCGATTGTGAGACAGCACATTGAAGACGGCGAGGCGGAACATTTTCGCTACTTCTCTAACGTCTCGTGTAACGACCTCAGTCAGTGTGAGCAGGTCTTCATAGTCCAACGACGGTGTTCTGAAGTCTGAGTGGAGTAAGCCGCAAGCCGTATGAGCATGAAGGCGCTGTTTGCCATCTCTATCAAAGCGCTTGGTTGCGAAATAGCCAGCACCATTCGAAGCTGGGAAGAGATGTGTCGGCATCATCTCAAGGCCTGCTTCTTTGGCCATGAGTGAGTAGACATATTCAATCGCGCCAGCATCGTCCCCGTCGGTGCTGTTGTTAAACTTGACGAGCCAATGTTCATAACCGTTCGGAAGACTTTGCTCCCCTTGGACAATGTTTTTCCGTTCTTTGTCGACGCCAATCACAGCCTTTGGTCTTGCCCCTGCGGACGACCCATTGAGCGCGAGAAGTTCTTGAAGAACTTCTTCCGCTTCACCGCTCAAGACTTCTTGTGTTTGTGCCGCGAGGATGTCGAGATCAAGCGCAGCGCTTGGAGGTTGAGTGCTGTAGTCCGGTTCGTAGACAAGTGCACCAATACCCGTAAGTCCAACATGCGCCAACCGATCTAGCGGTGAGATGTCGCCAAGTAATATGCCTTTGCTGCGTAAGAGGCGGTCGAAAAGCAGGCGGCCCCAACCATCTGGAAGACTATCGTTGAAGACACCGGGTAGACCTTCAAACAAACTGGGATCGAATGTCTTTAGTCCGGGTTCAGCAGGAAGCCGGAGAGGGGAGATGTTGAGGCCCGTTTTGAGGAAGGCATCGTCATACTCAAAATAGATCTTACCATCACGATGGGCCAGCCGCCCGACCGGCAGGAGGTCATGACCAAAGTCCAGGCCGACTTTGAGTTCAGTTAGGGAGATGTAGTTTTTCATTTGCGCCAACCTCGTTTGGGGAGCGTTGGCTTCTTGTCTTCTAGAACGTCTTCTATGGATGAGAATTCGGGTGTGATGGGTTCGGCGGCAGCTACGAACTTTTCCAGGCTTCCAAGTGCCATTGAGAGCTTCAAGAAGGACTCCAGCGAGATAAGCCCCTTTTGCTCGAACTTCCGCAATGTCGGCAGGCTAACCCCGGACCGTTCTGCAAGCCCCGCCTGTGTAAGGCCAAGTGCCAAGCGTTGTGCGCGCAGGTGTTCTGCCAGCTTTTCTTGCGCTTTCGATACGGTTATTAGTGATCCCAATATATTAGTTTCCCCAAGTTTTCTATCTTATATACTACAATAGTATTACTTGGTGGAAAATTCAAGATTTAAATAGTGGGGCTACAGTGTCGCTATATCAAAATGGGCCATAAAAACAGGTAAAAAGTTGTTGTGAGCGGGGCCAATTTGACCTCCCATAAAATCACCCAAAAAGAGGCCAAAACTTACACATTTTGCTACACAGTCACATTTTTCGTTCTAAATTATTTAAGTAAATCAAGGAGATAGAGTGAGTGCGTTTCGGCTCATAACCTGAAGGTCATAGGTTCAAATCCTATCCCCGCAACCATTGAAAAGCCCTTGGTGCTTCACGCATCAGGGGCTTTTTGCTGTTCGGCTACCTACGGGTGTTGGGTGAAAAACCTGAAGGCCGTAACTTCCTGTGCGCTGTATTCTATTCATACCACTGAAGTTAATGGGAAAGTTCAGGGTAGGGGGTCTGGTCTCTCGATCAGGATGAGCTACACAGTTCATACACATTCTGCACACAGCAAGACTCCAATGGACCGTTCATCCAGACGATATTTGGAAGCAGTGCTCATCTTCTATCAATGGTTATTGAACTGCTTGTTTGTTGGGCAATAAGCCGCCAACTCGGTTGCGATGCTGAGGTCAGGTGAGGCGCTCGGCCAGGTTTCGCAGTGGCTCAAAACTTGCTGGTGATGGGGTCTAGTTGGATGGATCTGTCCGGCTTACGCCTTACGCCGTCAATTTTGGACCCGCCTGTTGAGTGAAACTAGCGTACGTATTTTGATCTTTGACGAGGATGCGCTTCGCGCCTCGGTGCTTGAGGAAGGGCTGACCGCCGCAGGCGGCACAGAGGTCACAATTGTCTCTGACCCTCATGGTTTGTTGGCAGCGATCAGCAATGCAGATCCAGACGTGATTTTTATGGATCTGCAAAGCCCCAATAGAGACAGCTTTGAAAGCATGCTTGCTGTTTCAAGGGCAGTGGCGCGGCCAATCGCGGTCTTCGTTGATGATGGCGATGCGGCCCAGATTGACGCAGCGATGGACGCGGGCGTGTCGGCCTACATCGTCGATGGGTTGAAGAAGGAACGTGTTAAGTCGATCCTCGATGTCACGATTTCCCGTTTCAATGCGTTCAGCAGTCTTCGCCGAGAGCTCGAAGAAACCAGGGCTGAGCTGGAAGATCGAAAATTGATCGATCAGGCCAAGCGACTGTTGATGCAGCGCCGCAAGCTCACTGAGGACGAGGCCTATGCACTGATACGCAAAACAGCCATGTCTAAGAATACCAAAATTGTGGAGATCGCACGGAGCATGATCGCGGTCGCCGATCTCTTGGGAGATGATTAAGCATATGACAGCCGAACGAATTACCGCTGGGTTTATTCCTCTCATTGATGCGGCACCCTTGATCGTCGCCCATGAGCTCGGATTTGCAGAGGAAGTAGGGATAGAACTCGCCCTGGTGCGGGAGTCTTCCTGGGCGACCATCAGGGACAGAATTGCGGTTGGTCACCTGGAGGTTGCGCACCTCCTGGCGCCAATCGCGATTGCCGGCAGTCTCGGTTTGCCGCCGCTGCCCGTCTCCGTCATTGCCCCTCTGGCGCTCGGAACGGGGCGCAACGCGATAACTGTTAGCCCGGCATTGGCAGAGAACCTGGCGCAATATGGCGAGCTAAACGGAAACGCAGCGCTTACCGGTCAAGCCCTTAAGGCGTTCGCCGAGGAACGAGGTCCGAGTGCCAAAGTGACGATTGCCGTCGTTCACCCATTCTCGGCACATGCGTATTTTCTCAATTATTGGTTGCGAGGGTGCGGACTGCGCCCGAATGAAGATGTTGTAGTGGAGGTCTTACCGCCTTCATTGATGGTGGATGCCCTAAAAAGTGGCCGCATTGACGCTTGTTGTGTTGGCGAACCCTGGAACACAGTCGCCCAGCATGTGGGTGTGGGTCGTGCGGTGGTGACGTGCGATGATATCTGGAGCGCAAATCCGGACAAAATCTTGGGCGTCCGCAAAGTGTGGGCTGAGGATCATCCAGACCTGGTGCAAAAAACGGTGCGGTCTGTGTTTCAGGCGGCCAAATGGTGTGATCAGTCAAAAAACAAAGACAGGCTGATCGACATTCTTTCTCGGCCGCGATACTTGAATCTGCCGACGGATCAGGTCAGGCAAAGTTTAGATGAAGACTATCTGCACTTTGGGCAGACAACGAGGCGTGCCTGTTTTGCGCGCCCAGGGGCTACATATCCCTCGGTACAACATGGTTTGTGGTTCTACAATCAGATGATCCAGAACGCCCAGCTCACCCATAATGAGCGAAACATCCAAAGCGTTAGAGATATGTATCGGCCGGATATCTATCGGAAGGCCTTGGCGGATTTCAGTGACGCTGATGAGGATGAAATGAGCGTGCCATCTGCTTTTTTCGATGGACGCGCCTTCGAACCTTCTGCGTTGTGACCTTGATGGTCCTCGCCGCGCCGCTTGTGTGCAATGCACAAAAATCGGACAAGCTGCTGTCTGGGGACGCTTAAGCGATAAGCATTTTTGATGCGCACGTCATCGATCCGCTAGGGATTCCCTTAGTGTGCTCGTTGGCACATTTGCTGCAGACAGATGACTGCCGTGTGACGGCGAAGGCGGGCTAACGTGGGTTCGCCAGATGGCAACGCTGCCGAATGACTCTGTTGAAGGGAGTCTTCGTGTAGCGTTTTTTTTGGAGTTTTTTGGGATGATGAAAATCAAATTGGGGTCGCGCTTTGTGTCAGGCGTCAGCCTGGCGGCTCTTTTGAGCGCCGTGCCGATGATGTCGGACGCACTCGCAGCTGACAGCATTCTGGAGGCTTTGGATGAGTCCAAGCCGATACTCAACACCCGGCTGAGGTATGAATTTGTCGATCAAACAGGACCCATCGAAGACGCGAACGCTGTGACAGCGCGCATCCGCGCAGGGTTGGAAACAGGCAGCTATTTGGGCCTATCGGTTCTGGGGGAGATTGAAGTCGTGAAGGGCCTGAACAATGAATACAACTCGACGACCAACAGCCGCACCAACTTCCCTGTCGTCGCAGATCCGGACTCTCAGGAAGTAAACCGGCTGCAGATCAAATATACAGGGATTGATGGTGTGGCATTGACTGTTGGGCGACAGCGTCTGGTTTTTGATAATGCTCGATTTATCGGTGACGTCGGATGGCGCCAAAACCAGCAGACTTTTGATGCCGCAGTGACTGAAGTGACCGCAATAGAAGACCTCAAAGTCACCTATGGATACATCGAATCCGTTCAACGCATATTCGGCAGCGAGAGCGTCAATGGTGACTTTGAGAGCGACAGCCATGTCGTCAACGCCAAGTATGGCGGTCTGGATTGGGTGACACTAACCGCATACGCCTATCTGTTGGACCTCGAAGAAGCACCAGTGCTCTCAACGGCAACATATGGTGGTAGCGTCTCCGGAAGTTTTCCGATTTCAGAGGGCCTTCCACTAAACCTGTCGGCGGAGTATGCGATCCAGTCAGATCGTGCGAACAACACCGCGAACATTGACCTGAGCTACTACAAACTCTTTGCGGGCACCAAACTTGGTGGCTTTACCGGCGGCGTGGCCTATGAGGTTCTCGAAGGAGACGGAACGAACGGATTCAGCACTCCCTTGGCCACCGTGCATGCGTTTCAGGGGTGGGCTGACGGGTTTCTCAACACACCTGCCAACGGCATTGAGGATCTGTTCGCTGAGGTTGGCTACGTCTTTACGGATGTCGGTCCCTTGCCGAAGATTGTCACAAAGGCGGTCTATCACGACTTTAGTAGTGAGCGCACCAGCGCAGATTTTGGGGACGAACTTGATCTGTTGCTCAAAGCCGTGATCAATCCGCATCTTTCGGCGACAGCGAAATACGCGACGCTTGACGGAAGTTCAGCGGGCCCGGCAGACCGCGACAAGTTCTGGTTTCAGATCGACTTCAATCTCTAAAATGGGCGGCCCGGGCTCTTGTGCGTTGCACAACAATTGGGCGCGTCTGATCGGGCCTGATGAAAAAGGGGGCGGCGGACCGCAGGTTTGAATAGTTAAACCGCCTAAATCCGCCGCAAACCCACAAAAAGACCAACTGGCACGACCTTCGCAAAGAAGGGTTCAAACGGCGCTCCTTGGAGCGCACCCATCCGAGGCCCCAATGGCGGGGTTTCACGGCAGCGCTGCCAAACAGGAGGATCGCATTTTTGCGCCTTTTGTTGAGCAGCGCTTTTTTTTGCCTTCACGCCGGAGTTCGATCCGGCAGCAGGAGTGAGAAAA
Organism: Parvibaculaceae bacterium PLY_AMNH_Bact1; assembly: GCA_032881465.1. Lineage (NCBI taxonomy): Bacteria > Pseudomonadati > Pseudomonadota > Alphaproteobacteria > Hyphomicrobiales > Parvibaculaceae > Parvibaculaceae bacterium PLY_AMNH_Bact1. The sequence goes on along the minus strand of CP126168.1, from coordinate 2,919,058 downwards.
TGAAGATCAAACTTGCGCATACCCTCCGCGAATTGACGCGGCGACACTTCCTCCGGTCGGTGGCCGCTCCCCTGGCGGTTCTGGCAGTCGTGGCTACGCCCTTGGCGGCAGAGGAGTTGATCCCTGAAAAAGACGAGCTCAAATTCGGCTTTATTAAGCTGACGGATATGGCGCCGTTGGCGATCGCATATGAAAAAGGTTTCTTCGAAGACGAAGGTTTGTATGTAACGCTGGAGCCTCAGGCGAACTGGAAGGTTCTGCTTGATCGCGTCATTACCGGCGAGCTGGATGGGGCGCACATGCTAGCGGGTCAACCGCTTGCAGCGACCATTGGGTATGGAACCGAAGCGCACATCATCACGCCCTTCTCTATGGACCTGAATGGGAATGGCATCACGGTGTCGAACGAAGTCTGGGAAATGATGAAGCCCCTCATCCCCAAAATGGAAGATGGACGGCCTCAGCACCCGATTAAGGCAGATTATCTGAAGCCCGTGATTGAACAGTTCCAGGACGAAGGGCGCCCGTTCAACATGGGCATGGTGTTCCCTGTTTCAACCCATAATTATGAGCTTCGCTATTGGCTCGCCGCGGGTGGTATTCATCCGGGATATTATTCTCCAGCGGACATTTCCGGCCAGATTTCAGCTGAAGCTCTACTTTCTGTAACGCCACCACCGCAGATGCCCGCAACCCTGGAAGCAGGCACCATCAGTGGCTATTGCGTCGGGGAGCCATGGAACCAGCAAGCTGTGTTCAAGGGCATCGGTGTACCCGTAATCACGGATTATGAAATCTGGAAAGACAATCCCGAGAAGGTTTTCGGAATCACGGCGGAGTTTGCTGAGCAATATCCCAACACCACAATCGCACTTACCAAAGCCCTGATCCGTGCGGGCCAGTGGCTCGACGAAAATGACAATGCCAATCGCGTGGAAGCTGTAGAGATCCTTGCTCGCTCGGAATATGTGGGCGCAGACGCGGAAGTCATTGCAAACTCCATGACCGGCACGTTCGAATATGAGCGTGGTGACAAGCGGGAGATCCCCGACTTCAACGTCTTCTTCCGCTACAACGCGACCTATCCTTATTACTCTGACGCTGTCTGGTATCTGACGCAGATGCGGCGCTGGGGCCAGATTGCGGAACCAAAGTCTGACGATTGGTATGCAGAAGTGGCCGCAAAGGTTTACCGCCCCGACCTCTACCTCAAGGCTGCGAAAATTCTCGTTGAAGAGGGCCATGTTGCGGAAGCCGACTTCCCTTGGGAGACGGATGGATACCGCACACCCGTGTCGGAATTCATCGACGGCGTGATGTATGACGGCCGCACGCCGAATGACTATCTCAAGCAATTCCCCATCGGCTTGAAGGGCGATGACCTTGTCGCTCAGCTTTCCGAGCTTGAGTAAATGCGGGTTGCTGGCGGGTTTGTTCCTGCCTGCCAGCCCCTCCACCCTTTCCCGTTCTCCAAATTGAAAGTCTCTTCTCGATGACAATGGTCTCCACACCATCGGAAGTTCCGACAAGCGCCGCAAAAGAAGAAAAGCGCCAGACGCGACTCGCGAAAATCAATAAGGTCTCGATATATATTGAGATGGTTGGCCTCGGTTTCCTTGTTCCGATTTTGCTCATGGCCGCGGGCGATAGCGTAAAAGAACAACTCCGCAATCTCTGGCGCGCTTTGGTCGTGCCCCTTATCGGTATCAGCCTGTTCTTGTTGGCCTGGGGTTGGCTTGCACCGCAAGTACAAACTTCTCTTGGTGCGATCCCTGGCCCCCCGGAAGTGATGGAGCAGGTCAGCGTTCTTGTGGACGACCATTTTACGGAGCGGGGGAAAGCGGATGCCTTTTATGAGCGTCAGGACACGCGCAATGCGGAGCTCTTCGCAAATGGCCAGGAAGACCGGGTCAAATGGCGTACCTATACCGGTAAACCAACAATCATTGACCAGATATGGACGAGCCTAAAAACTGTCGCCCTTGGTTTCATTGTAGCGACTGTATTCGCCGTCCCTCTGGGGATTGTCTGTGGTCTTTCCCCTCTGGCTAATGGGGCGCTTAACCCCCTTATCCAGATATTTAAACCAGTATCCCCGCTCGCATGGTTGCCGATTGTGACCATGATTGTGTCGGCGGCCTACGCCGGCGGAGAGGGTTCCCTTTCCAAATCAATGCTCATTTCAGCACTCACGGTGACGCTCTGTTCGCTCTGGCCAACATTGATCAACACGACCTTGGGCGTTGCGTCGATCGACAAAGACTTGATCAATGTCGGCAAGGTTCTGCAACTGTCGCAGTTCACGACGATCCGCAAAGTCGTTCTGCCCTCAGCGCTCCCCCTGATATTTACGGGCCTCCGACTCTCACTCGGTGTCGGATGGATGGTGCTGATCGCAGCGGAAATGCTGGCGCAAAACCCGGGCCTGGGTAAGTTCGTGTGGGATGAGTTCCAAAACGGATCTTCTGACTCCCTTGCGCGCATTATGGTCGCGGTGCTCGTGATCGGTCTGATCGGGTTCTTCCTTGATCGTGTGATGTACGCGCTGCAAGCCGCCTTTACATTCAGCGCGCAACGGTGAGGACGCCATGAGTTTCCTAGAACTAACAAATGTGTCCAAACATTACGGGGACGGCGAAAAGCGTACCGATGTCCTGACAGATATAAATCTGTCGGTCAAAGAAGGTGAATTCGTCGCAATTGTCGGATTTTCTGGGAGTGGCAAGACGACGCTGATCTCATCCATAGCAGGATTAATTAAACCCGATGGGGGCGACATTACGTTGCGCGGTGACGCCTTGCGCTCGCCGGGGCCAGATCGTGGCGTTGTTTTTCAATCCTATTCATTGATGCCGTGGCTCAGTGTCTATGGGAACATTCGCTTGGGTATCGACGCGGTCTTTTCATCGGAAAGCGAAGAAGAGAGAGACGCTCGGGCGACCAAATACATTTCTATGGTTGGCCTCGCCCATGCGAGCGACCGGAAACCCGCGGAGCTTTCTGGTGGGATGCGCCAAAGGGTTGCTGTTGCCCGCGCTTTGGCGATGGATCCGGACGTCCTCTTGCTCGATGAACCGTTGTCAGCGCTCGATGCGCTGACCCGTGCAAACCTGCAGGATGAGATTGAAGCGATCTGGGAAGCAGACCGCAAGACAGTGATCTTGATCACGAACGATGTTGATGAAGCAATTCTTCTCGCGGATCGGATCATCCCCCTGACCCCAGGTCCCTCCGCGACATTGGGCCCCTCTTTTGATGTCAATCTGCCCCGTCCGAGAGACCGAACGGCGGTGAATAGCAATCCGATGTTTAAGGCACTGCGAGCGGAGGTGACAGGCTACCTGTTGGACGCAAGCAAAATGGAAAGGGAAGCCAGAAAGTCAGCTGAACGGGCGGCTCCCGACCTCAAGCCAACCGCGCGTATCGAAAAGACGCCGCCGCGGGCCTATTTGGACGCCGCTCGAACCAAAACAGAAAACCGGTTCGTTGAACTCTTTGAGTTGAAGAAAATCTATCCCACGCCAAAGGGTCCACTGACGGTGTTGGAAGATTTCAATCTGAAAATGGATAAGGGGCAGTTTGTTTCACTCATCGGACATTCAGGCTGCGGCAAGTCCACAGTCCTGTCGATGGTCGCCGGTCTCAACGAGATTTCCGGTGGCGGGGTTGTTTTAGACAATCATGAGATTTCTGGTGCGGGCCCCGACAGGGCGGTGGTCTTCCAGGCTCCATCCCTCATGCCTTGGCTGACCGCTCGGGAGAATGTGGCAATGGGTGTAGATCGGGTTTACCCAAAAGCCTCTGCCGCTGAACGCCGTGAAGTCGTGGAGTATTATCTGGAGCGGGTGGGGCTTGGCGACTCCATGCACAAGCAAGCTGCGGAATTGTCGAATGGCATGAAACAGCGTGTTGGCATCGCGCGGGCGTTTGCCCTCTCTCCAAAGCTGCTTTTGTTGGACGAGCCTTTCGGCATGCTCGACAGCCTGACGCGCTGGGAGCTGCAGGAAGTCCTCATGGATGTTTGGAAACGGACGCAGGTCACGGCGATCTGCGTGACCCATGATGTTGACGAAGCGATCCTGTTAGGTGACCGCATTGTCATGATGACCAACGGTCCGAACGCCACCATTGGCAAAATCGTGGACATTGATCTGCCGCGCCCTCGAACACGAGCCGCGCTGTTGGAGCACCCAGACTACTACCGGTACCGTGAAGAAGTTCTGTCCTTCCTTGAAGAATATGAACATGGCGCCAAGCCGGTCACAAAACCAGACACCAAACCAGCCGCCGAAGCGGCCATCGCATAAGGAGAAAGAATGTCACCTGATGCAACAGAGCTTCCTCAGCGACAGCGGCTCGTCGTCGTTGGCAATGGCATGGCGCCCGGGCGCATGCTTGAGGAGTTGTTCAAGCTCGCACCGAGCACATACGACGTGATCATCTTTAACGCAGAGCCGCGCGTGAACTATGATCGGATCATGCTTTCTCCAGTTCTTTCTGGAGAGAAGAGTTTTGATGAAATTGTGATCCACGGTGACGGTTGGTACATCGACCGGAACATTGTTCTCTACAAGGGGCACAAAATTGTCGAGATTGATCGCGAAAAGAAGACGGTTCGCTCCGACCAAGGTGTCGTAGAGAATTACGACAAGCTCGTTATTGCTACGGGGTCAACACCTTTCGTTATTCCAGTTTCAGGAAAAGACCTTGCGGGAGTACTTACTTACCGTGACCTAGATGATGTGGAGGCGATGATCCTAACATCAAAAGCAGGAGGCAATGCCGTCATCATAGGTGGCGGGCTTTTGGGGTTGGAAGCTGCGGCAGGTTTGCTTGCGCAGGGCATGAAAGTGACAGTTGTGCACCTAATGCCAACCTTGATGGAACGTCAGCTGGATGCCGCCGCAGGCCGCTTGCTGCAACGTGAACTCGAAGCGCGAGGCATCGCCGTTGTCACAGGGGCGAATACAACGGAAATTGCAGGGAACGGTCGGGTATCTGGAGTGCATCTTGCGGACGGCACGGTTCTTCCAGCTGACCTCGTGGTCATGGCCGCGGGTATTCGCCCAAGTTCGAAGCTTGCCGAAGATGCAGATTTGACGGTCAACCGGGGTGTTGTTGTCAACGGCCGGATGGAGACTAGCGATCCAGACATTCTGTCGCTTGGTGAGTGTGCCGAAGTGGATGGGGCGACCTATGGCCTAGTAGCGCCCCTTTATGAGATGGCAAAAGTGGCAGCGGCAACCCTCACCGGTGGAGATGCGACATTTGCCGATAGTGCCACGGCAACAAAGTTGAAAGTCACCGGGATCAACCTTTTTTCTGCAGGTGACTTTACAGAAGGGGCAGGCCGGGAAGAAATTGTTCTTCGAGATGCTCAGGCGGGTGTCTATCGACGACTGGTGGTCGAGGGCAATAAGTTGATCGGTGCCGTTCTTTATGGGGATGTGACCGACGGCGCCTGGTTCTTTGATCTGATTAAAAGTGGGACAGATGTCAGCGAGATGAGAGATACGCTGATATTCGGTCAGGCCTTTGCTGGGAGTGCCCCTCTGGACCCTATGGTGGCCGTTGCAGCCTTGCCCGATGATGCAGAAATCTGCGGCTGTAACGGCGTTTGTAAGGGAACAATTCTCGCGGAAATTGGCGAGCAAAAGCTCAGCGATGTTGAGGACGTCAGAGCGCATACCAAAGCATCTGCGTCCTGCGGCTCTTGCACCGGGCTGGTAGAGCAGCTGCTGACTCTGTCGCTCGGTGATGCGTTTAACCCGACGGCCATTCCGTCCATGTGCGGCTGTACAGACCTCGGGCACGGTGATGTGCGTCGACTGATTGTTGCCAAGGAGCTCAAAACACTTGAGGACGTGATGCAGGAACTGGAGTGGAAGACTTCCTGTGGATGTGCGAAATGCCGTCCGGCGCTGAACTATTATCTGCTGGCAACCTGGCCCGGCGAGTATGTGGACGATGCGCAATCAAGGTTTGTGAATGAGCGTGTTCACGCAAACATCCAAAAAGACGGCACCTATTCGGTGGTGCCGCGCATGTGGGGTGGCATTACAAGTGCGGACGAACTTCGCGCGATTGCCGATGTCGCCGACAAGTTCTCTGTCCCAACCGTAAAGGTCACCGGGGGACAGCGCATTGACCTCCTCGGTATCAAAAAAGAAGACCTCCCTGAGGTTTGGTCGGACCTAAATCAGGCGGGTCTGGTTTCAGGTCACGCGTACGGCAAAGCGTTGCGTACCGTCAAAACCTGCGTTGGTACGGACTGGTGTCGCTTTGGAACGCAAGACTCAACTGGTTTCGGCATTCGGATTGAACGCTTCATGTGGGGGTCGTGGACTCCGGCCAAAGTGAAGATGGCGGTCTCAGGCTGTCCGCGAAACTGCTCGGAGGCTACCTGCAAGGATGTAGGCGTCATCTGTGTGGACTCCGGCTACGAGATTCATTTTGCCGGTGCTGCTGGCCTCGACATTAAAGGCACGGAGGTGCTTGGGCATGCTGCGACGGAAGATGACGCTCTAGAGATGATCGTTGCTGTGGTTCAGCTTTACCGAGAGCAGGGTTACTATCTGGAACGCATATACAAGTGGGCCCGGCGGGTTGGTGTGGAGACAATCCGAAAAGTGATTGTCGAAGACGCAGATCAACGGGCTGCACTGTTTGACCGTTTTGTATTCTCCCAGAAATTCTCGCAAACCGACCCTTGGGCTGAACGCGCGCAGGGCGCAGAGGCTCATGCCTTCCGGCCAATGGCGGATCTCACACTTGAGGCTGCCGAATGAGCAAAACAGAAAAATGGGTCGAAATAGGAAAGGTGTCCGATGTGCCCGTCCGCGGGTCGCGCCTTATACAGGTGGCGGGCGGTGCGGTGGCGGTGTTTCGTACAAGCGATGATTCTATCTTTGCAATTGATGATCGCTGCCCGCATCTCGGCGGCCCGTTGTCTCAAGGTATTGTGCACGACCAGCGGGTGACCTGCCCGCTGCACAATCTGATCATTGACCTTGCAAGCGGTGAGGGGCTGGGGCCGGACGGAGGATGCGTGAGGACCTATCCGACCGACGTGCAAGGAGACCGGATACTGCTTGACGTCAGTGCACTCAAGCAAAAGAAGGTTGCCTGAGCATGACAGCTGGCGTCAGCGTGAAGACAACGTGTCCCTATTGCGGTGTGGGATGTGGTGTTATTGCTCGACAAAATGACGATGGCGGGGTGGAGGTTTCTGGTGACCCGGATCACCCTGCGAACTTCGGAAAGCTCTGTTCCAAAGGCTCAGCATTGGGGGACACGTTTTCTCTCGAGGACCGGCTGTTAACGCCGACGGTTCGGGGTCAAGCATCCGACTGGGACAGTGCATTGGATAGGGTGGCTCAAGGCTTTTCGCAGGCCGTTCGCGATCATGGCCCCGACTCTGTTGCTTTCTACGTGTCCGGCCAGTTGCTCACCGAGGATTATTATGTCGCCAATAAGCTAATGAAGGGCTTCATCGGCTCTGGGAACATCGACACGAACTCCAGACTCTGCATGGCATCTTCAGTTGCTGGCCACAAACGCGCCTTCGGCAGTGACACGGTACCGGGTGCCTATGAAGATCTGGACGAAGCGGATCTTGTCGTGCTGGTCGGGTCCAACTTCGCCTGGTGTCATCCGGTTCTGTTTCAGCGGCTGGTAGCGGCGAAACAGGATCGTGGAAGCCGTATTGTCGTCATTGACCCAAGGCAAACAGCGACGACCGAGATGGCGGACATGCATTTGCCGTTGCACCCGGGATCAGATGTTGCACTGTTCAATGGTCTCCTTGGCTACCTTGCAGACAAGGAGGCGCTCGACGCGTCCTATATCTCAATGCGCACAGAAGGCTTTGATGTCGCTCTGGACAGTGCAAAGGCAATGAACCTTGCGGCGGTTGCTGAAGCGACGCATCTCGATCCGATCCGTCTTACTCAGTTTTATCAGGCGTTTTGCGAGACTGAGAAGGTGGTGACGGTCTATTCCCAAGGCGTCAATCAATCGAGCGTGGGAACAGACAAAGTCAACGCGATTATCAATTGCCACCTCGCTACCGGGCGGATTGGTCGTGAAGGGATGGGCCCCTTTTCCATAACCGGCCAGCCGAATGCCATGGGTGGGCGGGAAGTGGGCGGCCTGGCGAACCAACTTGCCGCTCATATGAGTTTTGAAGATCAGAACCATCGAGACATGGTGGGGCGGTTTTGGGACGCACCGAATTTGGCGAAGAAGCCAGGTCTGAAAGCGGTTGATCTTTTTGACCGCGTGGCGAGCGGGGACATCAAGGCTCTCTGGATAATGGCAACCAACCCTGCCGCGAGCATGCCTGATGCCGACCGGGTGTTGGCCGCAATAGAAGCCTGTCCCTTTGTTGTGGTTTCAGATGTAACCGACACAACAAAAACGGCGGCCCTGGCGCATGTCCTTCTTCCAGCGATGGGCTGGGGTGAGAAGGATGGGACGGTGACAAACTCGGAACGGCGGATCTCAAGGCAGCGGTCCTTTGTGGAAGGGGCCGGATCTTCTCAACCAGATTGGTGGATCATCTCCGAAGTGGCGCAACGGATGGGATTCTACGGGTTTTCGTATGAGAACCCCGCGGAGATATTCCGCGAACATGCCGCTTTGTCCGCATTTGAGAATGATGGAAACCGGGACTTTGATCTGTCTGGTCTCTTGGAACTGAGTGACGAGGGTTATGAGGCCTTGAAGCCCATTCAATGGCCTGTTCGTGAAGGCGCGGAAAAGGGGACAAAACGCCTTTTTGAAAAAGGGGGCTTCTATACAAAATCGAGGAAAGCAAACTTTGTTGCCGTGTCGCAAAAGCCTCCCGCAACTGAGACGTGTGCGACATATCCATTGATCCTTAACTCGGGGCGCATACGGGATCAGTGGCACACTATGACCCGAACCGGGCAGTCCGCTCGCCTGTCGTCGCATATTGCGGAGCCATTCGTTGAGATGCACTCCGACGATGCAAGGTCAGCCGGAATATGGACCGGCGATGTGGTTCGCATAGAGAGCGCACGAGGGTCTATTCTCGCAAGAGCATCTGTGACACACCGTCAGTCCAAAGGCGCTGTCTTTGTGCCCATTCATTGGACGGCGCCCTATTCAACTTGCGCAGAAGTCGACGCCTTGGTCGCCTCCAACACAGATCCTGTGTCTGGCCAGCCTGAGCTCAAATTCACGCCGGTACGCGCTGAGCGAGCGCCGATGACATGGCATGCCTTTCTTGTCTCCGTTCATAAACCAGATCTTGACGCTTTTCCTTATTGGGCCCTGGCGCGCACCAAAAGCGGTTGGCGCGCGGAGATCGCAGGTGACCGTCCGATTGCTTCATTCTCTGAAGAGGCCGGAAACCTTTTTGGCATGGGTGTGCCGGGTACCGAACCATTCTCATACGACGATGGGAAGGGCGGCGGCAGTTACATGCAGTGCACTTCCGGTAAGCTCTCGCACGCCGTCTTTTGGTCTGGCAAGCCGGTCGAGGTGGCGCGCGCCTGGCTGGTTGATCAGTTGGGCCGAGAGCAGGACCCTGGATCGCGTTGTACGCTGCTTGCGGGTCGCGCAGGCGCTGACCAACCAGATGTTGGCGCTATTGTCTGTTCCTGTTTTGACGTCGGCGCAAACCAAATTACGCAGGCTATGCGGGAGGGGGCGCACACGATTGATGCTGTGGGTGCCGCACTTAATGCGGGAACCAATTGTGGGTCCTGCCGCTCAGAGATTGGGCGCCTTCTTGTAGCGGCTGACATGCGAGAGGCGGTTTAGGATGAAGCAAGTCATTCTTGTGGGCGCTGGCCCGGGCGATCCCGAGCTTCTGACCATCAAAGCACTACGTGTTTTACGTGAAGCTGATGTCATCCTCTTTGATGATCTGGTTAGCCGCCAGATCCTTGAAGTGATCGGTCCGGGCCCTACTGCGATTGGCGTTGGCAAGCGGGCAGGACGGCCCAGCTGGGCCCAAGGGGATATTAACGAGCTGATGATCCGCTTGGCGCGAGAGGGTCGGCAGGTGGTGCGTTTGAAGTCTGGCGATCCGTCTGTATTTGGGCGTTCAGGCGAAGAGATTGCCGCTCTTACAGCAGCAGGTGTCGGCGTAACCGTGGTACCAGGCATAACAACCGCGTCGGCATTGGCGGCCAGTCTTAATGTATCCCTCACGCACCGTGCCTGCGCGCAGTCCTTGCGCTTCGTTACCGCGCATGGGGCGAAAGGCACACTGCCGCCGGATTTGGACTGGTCCGGCCTTGCGCATGAAACAACGACGCTGATTGTCTATATGGGGGGGCGGACCGGGGGTGAACTTGCGCAAAAGCTCATAGAGCATGGCCGGCCGGGGACAACGTCCGTCGTAGTCGTCAAAGACGTCTCTCGCGATACGCAAAAATCGGTAGCCGGGCGGTTAGTTGACTTGGATCGCCTACTGGTAGCGTGTGATGGCAACGGCCCCGTGACGATTGCCATAGGCAAAGTGTTCGAAGGGCTCAATGTTGGGAATAGAGGTGTAGATTGTGAGATTGCGGGAAACCGCATCGTTGCTTCCTAATCAGCTGGTCTGGGTCTGCTGATGGAGATCCCTATGATAGTTCCTCGGGTACAATCCGCTATGGAAGGTCGCCAAATTTCGTGAAAACCACGCCGCGGACGCCGGAATATTCTGCCGAGTATTCGAGGGTCTGAAGCTTTGGTTGTTGAACGCACCAAACGACATAAACTTACACACTTTGCTACACAGTTTTGTTTCTTGTTCCCGATAACCCATGTAAATCAAAGTGATAGCCTGAGTGCGTTTCGGCTCATAACCTAAAGGTCATAGGTTCAAATCCTATCCCCGCAACCATTGAAAAGCCCTTGGTGCTTCAAGCATCAGGGGCTTTTTGCTTTTGAGGCCAGAGCGACCATCGAGTGAAAAACCTCATGGTCGCAGGTTTGTAGGTTTTCACAACCTGTCTATTCAATTGAATTTGCGCGCTTATCCAGATCAGAAGGGTCGAGCTTCTTGTGTTGGCCGCACTACACACATCCTACACATAATCCCGTCTATCTAGTCTACTTCCCCAAAAGGGCCGTCGTGATTGGCGCACGGGCTGCGTGGATGGCTGGCGCCAGCCCGCCGATAAGCCCTAGCATCAAAGCGCAACTGAGTCCCAAGCTGATAAGCCTGGGCGAGACCATGAAACTAAATGCTATTTGCGTGTTAGAGGCACCGTTGAGCGTTGAGGTTGTATAGCCGTTCATCGCGAAATAGACGAGGGTGGCGCCAGCAACTCCGCCAATAGCGGAAAGGAAGAGTGCCTCCGCCATTACTGAAGAAATGATGGGTGCCTGCCCAAACCCCAACGCGCGTAGCGTGGCGATCTCTACTTTGCGAGATTCAACTGCGACATACATGGAGTTGAGTGCGGCGATGATCGCCCCGACAGCCATGATGCTCGCGATGAAGTAGGTGAATGTTTCTATCAGGCTGGTCCGTGCTTCTGCCTGAGATGCATAAAATTCGTCCTCCCTTACCAGAGAGATATTGAGACGTGGATCTCGCGCAATTCTGTCCTGGATCGCGGCCATATCGTTTGTGTCAGAGAGGCGTACCCGCATGGTGCTGACGCCATTGCGACGGAATACGGACTTAGCAAGCGATAGATCCATCCAAATCTCGGAATCGTTTGCCGTGCCGCCCGTATCGAAATGGCCAACAACCCGCCAGATACTGTCGCGCAGCTTGACGTCATCACCGACGGCAAGCCCGAGATATTCTCGTGCCGCCGTCGCACCTACCAATAATTCGGCACGGCCAGCTTGCGGAAAACGACCAGAAGCCAGCGTGAGCTCTGGCCGCACGGTGTAGGCAGCAGGGGTGATGCCACGCCCAACAACGTAAGCCTGTTCGCCGCTGGTGCGTTGCGTGAGGTCGACAACGGCGTACATCTCACCACTCGTCATCTCAAGACCTTCTAGTTGCGACATGATGTTGAGCTCTTCATTGGTGAGCCAGGAATTCATTTCGTTGCGACTGCCGTGCCCGAGCACAATGGCTCGGTCGGGTGCTGCTGTGGTGGTAAGCGCGGCATTGAAACCTTTGGCCATTGCAAGCAGACCGACAAGGACCGCAACAACACCGGCAATGCCAACCACGACGACAATACTTGTCCCTGGCCGCTGCACGATGTTGCGCAGGTTCATAGTCGTAATTGCCTTTGTTTGAGCAAGCATGTTGTTCTCCACCTAATCTCGCAGCGCATCGGCGATGCTGAGACGTTTTGCAGACCATGCGGGCTGGATGCCGATCAGAAGGCCAATGCCAGCTGCAAGGGCTAGGCCCAGGAGTGCGCTTACCAAGTTCATTTCAAGGCCACCGAGCACCGCGCCGATACTGTCATTGAGAGCTGGTTCCAGAAAAAGAGCGACGGAGATGCCACATGCGCCACCCGCCACACACAAGACCACAGCTTCACCGAGTACGAGTGCAGCAACGGAAGCGTCTGTAAAACCCAAGGTTTTCATCGCGGCAAGCTCGGGCACGCGCTCCCGAAATGTCTGAGACGCAGTGTTGCCTGTTAGGAGCAGGATGGTGAAGAAAACCGCACTTAGTATAGCCGTGCTCATCAAACCTATGTCTCCAAGCTGGCTGACAAACTGCCTGGCATATTGGTCTTCGCTGGCTGTTCTGGTTGGATCAGAGGAGTTTTCATAAAGCTTGTCTATGGCGTTGGCGATGTCTTCGGGCTTATGACCTTTCGCGACGGTTAGAAGAATGAACCCTACCTGGTTTTTGGCCCAGCTCGCGACGGCATCGTCAAAATGGTCTTGGCGAAGAAGAAAGAGTGTGTCTGAGAGTTGGGAGGCATTGCCATTGAATGTGCCGGCAATTTCAAACTCCCAGTCCCAGGATCCATTCTCCATTGGCCAGATGTTGCCGCGTAAGGTGATGCGATCTCCGATGCGCCATCCGTATTTCTCTGCAAGGGATGTGGAGACAACAGCACCTGCACGTGTGGCCTCGAAGCGAGCGAGCGCCTCTGGCGCAATGTCATAGTCGCTGAGAATTTCAAAATATTCGACCGGATTGACTGCAAGCGTCGTGAACGTTTCCTTCGGATCGCGATAGTAGCCACCAAACCAATTGACGCTTGCGGCATTATCTACGCCGTCCAGCGCGCGTATCTGCTGGAGGTAGGTGACCGGCAAATTGTCCGTCATGGAATATTTTGCGTCGACGACAAGGCGGTTGACGGCCCCCTCAGAAGGACCGCTGGAAAAGGCAGCGGTGATCGCGTTTAACAACATGAAAAGCAAAAATGCGATTGCAAGAGACGTGAAGGAGAGAAGGGTACGTGTTGGGTGGCGAAACAGGTTTGCGGCGGCGAGCCTCCCGAGACTTAGGGGAATCATGACACCAACTCCCCAACCAACTGGCCCTTATCTAAATGGAGAAGTCGGCCCGCTCGCTCCGCAGCTTTCGGATCGTGAGTGACCATGATAATGGTCTTGCCGAAATCACGGTTGAGGGCCTGCAGAAGATCGAGAATTTCATCTGCGGTTGCCCTGTCCAGGTCACCGGTTGGCTCGTCGCAAACAATAAGCTTGGGGTCACTGACAATGGCGCGGGCAATGGCGACACGCTGTTGTTGGCCACCAGACAGTTCGCGAGGTTTATGTTTCGCCCGGGCTTCAAGGCCGACAATCTTGAGCGCCGTCATCGCCTTTTTCCTCCGCTGGGAAGCGGAGAGGGTCGTGAGCAGAAGGGGCAGGGCCACATTGTTTCGAGCGCTCAGAACAGGCAAAAGATTGTAGAACTGGAAGACAAAGCCGACATATTCAGACCGCCAGCGGGCAAGCTCGTTGGAAGAAAGGTCTTGCAAGGCCCGCCCGTTCATCAAGATCTCGCCTGATGTTGGATGGTCAAGCCCGCCCATGAGGTTGAGCAGGGTTGTCTTGCCCGAGCCCGAAGGCCCCATAAGCGCGAGAAACTCTCCCTCAGTGATATCTAGATTGATGCCGCTCAGGACATTCACTTTCTCTCGGCCTTTTATGTAGGTCTTCTCGATGTTGCGACAGCTCATCAGAGCAGCGGTACTATCTGACATAGGAACCTCCTTGATTGTCGACTTAATTGAGTTTTGGTTCTGTTCTGAATGACACACGCACACCCATGCCGGGCAGGACACGTGCATCTCTTTCAAGGAAACCAATTCTGATGCGGATTGTCGCTTTGTTACGGTCGGCGGCGGGTATGATGGCGATGACTTCTGCAGGGAATGGATCGTCAGGGTATGCGTTCAGCAGCACTTGCGCGGGCTGCGCGCCATAAACCCGGTCGATAAAGGCTTCATTCACATCGACTTCCACCTCGAGTGAGCTCATATCGACAATGGTGCAAATTCCAGTGCGGGTGAAGCCGCCGCCCGCTGACACAGGTGAGATCATTTCTCCTGGCTGGGCAGACTTGGTTGTTACGATGCCGGTAAAGGGGGAACGTATCTCTGTATCTGCTAGTACCTGGGCCCGAACGGCCGCTCTCCGGTCGGCCATATTGACGCTCTGTCGCGCACTTGAGATTTGAGCCCGCAACTCAGCGACCTTGGTTTCCGCACGTTCCAGCATGGCGCGGCTTGCAAACTCGCTTTCGGCAAGGGTTTCCACACGTTTGAGGTCCCGCTGAGCTTGTACGAGGGAGATTCTGAGTTCATTGACGGCAAGCTTCGTGCCCTCAAGTTCGGAAATCGCCAGATTGTATTCAGCGCGAGGAATGAGATCATCCAGCCGCGCGAGTAGTTGCCCCTCCTCGACGAGCATGCCTTCTTCGATCAGTATTTCAGCGACCTTGCCCGTTATCTTGGAACTAACGGCGGCCTGGCGCCTCGCGACGACATAACCGGTTGCATCCAGAACACTGGTAATGGCTGGCAGGAGAGGTGCTGAGGGAGTGCTATCTGTGACAGTTTGCCAAGCGGGTGCAGGACCAGGTTCGACGTCAGCTCCAGCAGTTTCTTCCGCACCGGTAAGTTGTTTTCCCGGCACAATTTGCCAAGCGATAAGCGCCACAATCGCGCCAAGAACGGTGATCGCGAACACATATCGCCCGGCGCCGCCGGACGCTTTTGGCGCCGAAAAACCTTGATGCGACCCTTGAGCTGATCTGGGACTTGCTAGTTCATCAAGTAGGGCACGTTTTTCGATTTGTACATCAACCATGACGGGTTCTCAGCTATCTGGTCCACGGGTGTGTGGGCCAGAAGCTAAAGCTGTCACGGGAGGCATCTGCCCGCGCGTCAATGATTGTAAGTGTTGGTCAATTTCAAAAAATGGGGAGGTTTTGAAGTGATTGACGCAGTTTTTCGTGTTTTTTTGAATGGTCAGCCGGGATTGCTCGGGCTGTACTGAGTGCGATATTCCGACGGGCTCATGTCTTTGAGCTCGCGGAAGGCCCTATTGAAAGGATTGATCGACTGGTAGCCCACAGAAAGTGCAACGGTGAGGATAGGCAGATGTCGTTCATTTTCTGAAATCAGTCGCTCTGCTGCTTCTTCAATACGGTAGTGATGAACAAGGGCGTTGAAGTTTCGGTAGCCTAGCTTTCTATGAATGATCTTGCGGAGACGGTATTCGGGGATCGCTAGTTTGGCCGCCAAGGACCCGATAGAGAGACCACCTTCCCGGTAAATGTGGTTCTTCTCAAACGCATCGCGGATAGTCGCAACATCCTGCTCCGAAAGAGCATCTTCCTTAGAAACGGTCGGAGCCGACGGTGTGCGTTGGCCAGGTTCAGTAAAAAAATGCGTGCCGTCGCGAAGGGCTGTCAATACTCCGATGACCCCTAGAAGTGCGTATGAGATGCTGGACGATAGGTAGGTCGCGAGGGGCGTGATGATGCCAAGCGGAACCAAAATCCGCGCCAGCACTGAAAAAATGATGATGATCCCAATGACCAGGAGAAAGAGAATGCGCAACTTTCTGCGTTCTCCGACCATATCTGCTCGCCAGTTTCTGATCGTCCAGGCCATGGCGAGCCCTGTAAAGATAAGTTGCAAGACGGCCGGAACTGTCTCGAACAGGAAGTCGCCTAGAGCCACATCAATTGACAATGCCACCGGAATTGGTTCTTCAAGCAAAACTTGCACGGCAAAGGCGGCAAAAAGCCAGCGTGGGAACCTTTTGTCATCCTGGAATAGAGAGTGCGCGAGGATCATGAACAGCCCTGGAGTGAGGTTCATGACGAAGCGCAGCAGGATGAGAAAACCACCCGGGTCAACCTGATAGGGAGCGGGGATCAGGTTTGAGTAAATGTATCGGGTAAAGATGATGTAGCACGCAGTGTTAAATGAAATGAGCGTGAGCAGTCTTGCATTTAAATTCCTAGGTTGTGAAACGAGGAAGTTTATTCCCATCAAGGTGATGGTGACAAAGGCAACGACATCGATCGCAAATAGGAAGAGATGTAAATCCATCATCTGAAGAATCTTGCCTCACGCGGGAAACTATCTCAATAAAAGTAGAAGAATAATGTGGTTCCTACAATCGGGATGACGTGGCCCAATATTTTTGCACTTTTCTACACAGTCGCACTTTTGATCTGAATACCTTTTTGTAAATCAATGAGATAGTGTGGGTGTCTTTGGTATACAAACTGAATAGCCCCAGCTTGTCGTCTCTCTTTCTATAGGTCTGACGCTGGTTCTTGCGAGGTTCAGGCCGCAACCTATCCGTCCTCGCAGTCCCTGAACTTCACGCGCGAGAGACCCGTTCGAATAAAGACCGTCATTGCTGGAGCGCCCCCAGGCTGCGCGGAGATCGGCGAAGAAGCCATTTGCATTGGCGTCATTGAAGCCAGCGATCTGGCCTTCGGTCGCCTATGCACTAATGGTACATTGTCTGGCACGAAGACAATCATGATGACCCGGCGCGCACATGGTTGCGAAACGAGGTGCTCGGAATTTGTGCGGTGCTCAAGGCTTCTGATCAGAAGGCGAGCTGACTCGATTCTTTAAGATGAGCGCGCGTTGTTCAGCGATTAAGATGCGCAGTTCAAGAGAGAGGGGTTCATCTTCCTCCATGGCGTCCATGAGGAGGAGAGGGTCGGCGATTTCAACCAGGCGCCCGTGCCGCCGAATGATCCCTTCCCGTTCCATTGTCTTCATCAGGCCATTTACTTTTTGCCGTGAACAGCCAAGCATCGCCGCGAATTCGTCTTGGGTAACGTCCATCGACACGGTCTCGGCGCTCATCTCGTCAGTCGTGATGGTGTGGAAGGACGTTTGGGCGTGGTAGAAAAGGTAGAGGGCCAGTTGACACCTAAGCGAGAAGACAGTCTTCATCTGTACCGCAATCACCTCCTGACGAAGCTGGTTGCAGATTAAGTTCATCACTTGCGTTAGCAGATGTACGTCTTGGCTCACAACTTCCAGGAAGACTGATCGTGGAATGAGAACCGCAACGCATTTTTCTCTTGCTGTTAAGCCATAGGGGGCTTCCAGGCCGTCCCACACGGCGTGTATTTTGAGCGGCCAATGTGTTCGCAAGACAGCGGTCATCATGTGCTTGCCATTCGGCCAGGTGCGTTCATTGGTGACCGACCCTTTTGCGAGCACGATCACTGCGTCCACTTCTTGTCCGGCGGTAAGGAGAGCCTCACCCTTGTCAAAACGCCATAGCGCTGCGGCATCGCATAAGACATCCATTGTCTCGGCAGGCCATGACGCGAAGAACGAAACCTGGTT
Organism: Parvibaculaceae bacterium PLY_AMNH_Bact1; assembly: GCA_032881465.1. Taxonomy (NCBI): domain Bacteria; kingdom Pseudomonadati; phylum Pseudomonadota; class Alphaproteobacteria; order Hyphomicrobiales; family Parvibaculaceae; species Parvibaculaceae bacterium PLY_AMNH_Bact1. The sequence goes on along the minus strand of CP126168.1, from coordinate 2,901,323 downwards.
CAAGGTCGAGGTGATGATATCTGATTGGTTTGTGACTCTTCTGCCTAATCGGTCACTCCATTCCTATTTGGCGAAAATACATTTGGGACAATCGCACACTCGTTTAAGCATTGGGAGTGGTGAGAAAAATAATTCGGCTCACCTCACCTCTCTTTGTGGGCTGGGTTTTTCTACACCGGGTGATGATGAGATTAACCAACTCAATAAAGTGTGTCTCTGTAAGACGGTTAATGTCGCCCAGATGACAGAACGGTTTTATTCCGTCTGCTATTTTCTGCTTCCTGTGATCGTCGTACGGACTCGCATGCCTGACTTCAGCTAGGTCACGCCGCGCTGTTTTTACCGGCAAGGAGGGGGCATGGGTGAGGAAGATTTTCAGCAGCACGACGTGGGCACGCGGGGCCGTGCTTTCGAGCCAATACTCTATCTTATCGGGCTCCTAATCGCGTCATATCTGATCGTCGGGGTTTTTGTGTACGCTGTTTTTATTCTGGTCAGCGCATTTGCCTTGCCAGTGGACACCCTGGTTGCTTCCCAAGATGAGCCAGGTTTCTGAGGTAGTGGCAGCCAGGTAGCGGTTATTGTTGGTGTCTCTTGTTTAGGCCCTTTCCCCGCCGCTCTGCCGTGTCTGTTGGTTTTTGATGTGACCGGTGTGCGTATTCTTGGGTTGCTGTTCCTGGCGGCTTGTTGGAAGCTCACGTTCACAGAGCTACCACCAAGAATGATGCGCAGGAGCAGTTTGGATGATTGAGTTGGAACGGGATGCAGACGTTTTTATCCTGACAATGGATGCTGGGGAAAACCGATGGAATACAACTTTCGTGCGCGAGATTGCTCGGGCGCTTGATGAAGTTGAGGCTTCTGACGGTGCCGCAGCTCTTGTTACTCGGTCGGCAGACGAGAAGTTCTTTTCCAACGGTCTTGATCTCGATTGGGTGCAGGCGCCGGATGACCATCCTCAGGGCGGTGACAGGCAAGTTTTTGGTGGCGAATTTATGGCGCTTATGGGGCGTATCATCACGCTTCCTGTTCCGACTGTTTGTGCGATTAATGGGCATGCCTTTGGCGCAGGCTTCATGACGTCGCTCTGCCATGATGTTCGTGTGATGCGGGTGGATCGCGGGTTCGTGTGCGCTAATGAAGTGCAGCTCGGCATGAAAATTCCCGAGCCAGAGCTCGCACTCTTCCGGCACAAAATACCGGCAAATGCGTTCTTTGAGACCGTGCAGTTGGCGCGGCGTTGGGCAGGGCCGCAGGCGCTTGAAGCAGGTATTGTTCAGCAAGTTGTTGAATTGGATGAACTGCTTCCGGTTGCAATGAAAAAGGCGCAAGAGCTTGCGCCACTAGGTGCGAACCGAGAGATCTATGGTGGACAGAAGGAGCGTCTGTTCGGCGAAAATGCCGCACTCAATCTGCCACATGGTGCTGCTTACATGCTCAAAAATTCGGGAAAGTTTTCGCACTAAAGACGGTAGATGCGCTTTGCGGTGCCGGAGAACATCTGGTCTTTCTCGGCATCGCTGAAGCCGCTTGCAATCTTCTTAAGGCCGTTCCAAAGAATGGGATAGCTGATTGACAGGCGATCAACAGGGAAGTTGCTTTCGAACATACATCTCTGTGGACCAAAGCACGCAATCATGTGCTGGTAATAGCGGGATTGCGCTTCCACGAATTCGTCAGATGGTGGCGGGGTCGCTCGTGTGTTCCACCCAAAGCCATTATCGGGCATGGCAAGCCCGCCGATTTTTGCGACAACGTTTGGACAGTCCGCGATGGCGGCGACGTCATCCTTCCAGATGGCGAATATCTCTTCGCGTTGTTCTTCGTAGGGCCCAACACCCAGCGGCGTGCCAAAATGATCGAGCACCATGGTCGTGCCCGGCACTGCTTTGGCAAGATCAAGGAATGCTTTGTTCTGGTAGTGGTAGTGCCATGTATCGTAGGTGAGGCCACGTTGGCCTAAACGGTCGACCCCCTGTCTGAATGCCGGGCGTTCATAGAGATCAGCCGGTGCGCCGCCCGGGATGGAGAGCACTTCAGGGTGATGAGCGTGTGCGCCCGCGTGGCGAATGCCTTTAAAAAGGTCGCCTCCCGCCTCTTTGTGGGCGTCGAGAATATCGTCAAGGTCATCATGTTCGAGGTCGGCGCGTGCAACAATTCCGGAGATGGTTGCTTTGCCTATTGTCTTGGCGGAGTGCTTTGCGCGGGCCGTGACATATTCGGTTTCACCCACCGGCTTGAGGTGCTCAGGACCCGTGTCGCGGTAGCTTGAGCCGCACTCGACAAAGACGGTTTGGGTGATGTTGTGCCCACTGTCTGTATCGCCCCATAAGTCTTCAAGGTCGTAGAGCGTTGCTTCCTGATGCCAGAGGTGGTGGTGCGGATCGACGATTTCACGCCCAGGGTCGATGATGTCTTCCGTTCGTTGGCTCAGCCATTCATCGTTCTTCCACATGGACATGGTTTCTCTCCCCGGTTTTCCCTCACCCTATCAGCTGAGGGTGTTTGAGAGGAGACTAGCTGTCCAGGAGGCTCCGCGCCAATAGACCGTCGCTACGATCCTGACATCGCAGCACTGAAGCTCTGGTCGTTCTGCTTTAGATCGATGATGTCGTTCGTGCCCTGTGTCACCATTGGGTGCATGTGGTCCGCGATGCCTGCCTGATAGCTGGGTCGCTCTTGAAGCGCCTTCCAATAGGCACGGATATTAGGCCGGGCATCAATGAGGAACTCGTCCAGCCAATCCCCCTCGCGCAGACGGTCGAAGATCACCATGATGCCGACATCGGCTAGTGTGAACTGATCGCCAACAACCCAAGGACCACCGGACTTTTCCAGGGCTGTTTCCAGCTCGTCAAAATGGGTCTGCATTGCTTTCTTGGAGCTATGAAGTAGTGCGATAACAGGCTTCATCTTGGGGAGATTTTTGAGGCCGAAAAGTTTGAGGGCGAGGAAGAACACGGCGCGTACTTTCAGTCTATGAAACAGCAGCCCGGTCAGAATTCGCCGTGTTGGGATGTGCGTCACCATTGCAGCAAAAATGGGTGTCGTGAGCCCCGGTACCGCATTGCCCGCTGTTTCGTCGACGGCGTCGATTGGGTTGTCTCCGATGAGAGATGACTTATGAACCCAATGGTCCATTAACGCTCGCTTCGCAGCATCCTGTGGCACGAGAAGGCTGGGATTGGGTGAGTGGGCTGCCGCATATTCAAGCTGATCATGCGACTCGTAGATTGGGTGCCCGTCGTGAACCAGAACGGGAACAACCGCGCTGGGATTCACCTTGAGGTAATGTCGGGAGAGTGTTTCATAAGACCCTGTTTCGATCAGGTCGATGTGATGGGGTTTGTAATGAATGCCAAGTTCGGCGAGGCACACACGGCTCTTCTTCGAGCAAAGTGAGAAGTCATTGTGATAAAGCTCCCACTCCTGTTCATGAGGCAGCATGATGTCAGCATGGAACCCGCCGGACATAGCTCGGGTTTTGCGATGCTGCAGTTCCCAGAGATGCCAGACTAGCAACGCGGCGATTACAACAAGAGCTATGGTCCACATGTGCATTTCCTCTTACACCGCCTCTCGCGTCAGGCGTGTGCAATGCTGGCGCTCTATCTTCCGTAGGGAGAGCGCTTAGTGTCTTTATAAGGCGACTATCTAAGAGTTGGGTCGAAAATCAAGGCGAGACTGGATAAACCCCGCAATCATTTTTGACTGAGGCCCCGGTAGTGCCTTTGCTGCACGCAGCTCAGGATGCGGCGTCTAATTCTTCTGGGCGGCGCAGGTTTTGCGGCAGACCTTCGCCCATCAGATCGACAAAGTTGTCGATGTAGAACCGGTCGCGGGCATCGGCTGAGACGTTTGCGAGGCTTTGATCAAACCGTTTCAGGGGATTGCGCCCGCCCTCGACATGAGGGAAGTCGGAGGAGAAGAGGCACATGTCCTCGCCGGAGTTTTCAATGATCCAACCTGCGTCTTCATGAGGGTAGGGGGCCACACGAAGTTGTCGCCGTGCTATGGCAGATGGCTTGTCTGATAGTTTCTGCAGGCGGTCTTCGTTGCGAACGAAAGCATGGGCCGCAGAATCGATGGCCTTCATCCAGCCCGGCAACCAGGACGCACCGAGTTCAATCGCACCCCATCTTAGTTTTGGAAAACGGTCAAAGACTCCATCAAAGATCAGCGTAGCGAGGGTCTGCATGACGGCGTTGGGAATGGGCAGGTAGCTCACGGATGTAAAGTTATCGTCGCCGCCATGAAAGTCTGGAACCGGCGGCAGACCGTTTTCCTTGTAGGTCAGGTTGAGCTTTTCCTCCCCGCCCACATGGAAGAGAACGGGAATGCCCGCCTCTTCGGCCATCGCCCATACGGGATCAAGGGCGATGTGGCTAGGGCCATGGTTTTGCGGACAGAGGGAGGGGACCATGAGCGCTTTGGTTCCCATCTTGAGCGCCTCCGCTGTGGAGGCCTTCGCTCGATCGAAGTCCTCTAATGGGATGTAAGCCGTTGCAAGCAGTCGCGGATCGATAGAACAAAAATCGGTCATCATGCGGTTGTGTGCATCAGCGGCCGCATAACAAAGCTCCATGTCACGTCCCTGATCCAGGCCGAAATTTCCCAGGCAGAAAGTCGTAAAGACAAGCTGGCTCGCAAACCCCATGGCATCAAGGGCCGCCGGGCGATCAGCTGCCAGGAAAGAGCCTTGGGCATCAAAATCTTTGCGCAACATGATCTCATCGCCCATGTCTGCACGAAATTCGGGGTCTTGGTGTTTCGCGCGTGCCGTTTCCGCCCATGTCTCTTGAGCTAGTTTTGCTTTGTAGGCGGGCGTATCGTGAAACCGCTGCAGGAGCCTTTTTTCGAAATAGGGATCCAGACAGTCACTGAGTTCCATCAAGTGGCTGTCGGCGTCGTGAATGAAGCGGCCTTGTGCATATGTCATATTTTTTCCCCCGTTTAGGGAAAGGTTAGCGCTGAAGCGACCACATGAAAAGTCCGGCGCCTTAGGCAGCCTGGAACTCAAAAAAAACCGCCAGATTTAGCGGTGTGTGTCCTCATCCTTCACAATGCGCCCATCCTCCATGGTGATGATGCGATCGGCCATTTCAAGTACCTTATTGTCGTGGGTGACCATCAAGGTGGTGGTGTTGCGCTCTGTACCGAGGCGTTTCAGGAGGCTCACCACCTGATGCCCACTCTCCTTGTCGAGGGCGGCTGTGGGCTCGTCTGCGAAGACAATGTCCGGATTTCCAACTAGGGCGCGCGCAACCGCGACGCGCTGTTTCTGCCCACCGGACAGGTTTCCCGGCAGATAGTCGAGCCTGTCTCCGAGCCCTACCAGATTGAGGAGATGCGTGGCAGGTGCCTTCCAGTCTTTGCGCGCCTGGGGCCCATGTACATCCAGACCCATGCGGACATTCTGCATTGCTGTCAGGCTTTCATGAAGATTGTGCGCCTGGAAGATGAAACCGAGGCGCCGACGGCAGGCAACGAGCACGTCGTCGCCTGCTCCATTTAGTTCCTGGCCTAGAAGTTGCGCGCTTCCATCTTGTACGTCCCGGAGGCATCCTGCGAGTGTGAGCAGGGTGGTCTTGCCAGAGCCTGATGCGCCCATGAGGATAACGAGCGATCCACGCTCTATGGTCAGGTTGATGTCGAACAGAGCCTGCTTGCGGGCTTCGCCAGACCCAAACCAGTGATTGAGCCCTTTGATGTGAATGGGGCTTTGCGGGCCGTTCAGCACATTGGTTATCGAAGTCGGGGCGGGGTCCTTATTGAATAGCTTCATGCGGCCCTCAAAACAGGTCGGCAGGGTTGGCCCCGGCCAGTCTTCTGGTGGCGATTGCCCCTGAGATAAGACACATGGCGCTGGTCCCAAGCAAGACGGTTATGGCCCTCGTTGCTGTCATCTCTACGGGGAGACCCGTCGCGCTGGTCAGGATGTCGTAGAGCCCTAGAGCGAAGAGGACCCCCGGTATGAAACCAAAGATTGCCAGGATAATAGCCTCTTCAAAGACGATGCTGAGGAAGAAGCTCTGCTTGTAGCCAACCGCTTTGAGGGTCGCGTATTCGCTCAAATGATCGGCCACGTCCGTTGAGAGAACCTGATAGACGATAATCAGCCCTACCAGCACGCCAATGATTACGCCGAAGCCAAAGATTACCCCGACAGGGCGTTCGGTCGTCTGATAGGCCTCGTCAGCGGCTGCCGCCTCTTCTACCGTTCGAATGATCACGTCCTTTTCCGGGATCGTGTTCTGCAGATTTTGCACGATGGATTGTGGTGATACGCCAGGCTCTACGGTGACGAGGATATGGGTTGGCGCGCCAGCCGTGCGTCCTGGGTACATTTTGAGGAAGGTCTGATCTGACACTATGAGATAGCCGTCTGCTTCAAACCCTGCCCCGATAGAGAATGTGCTTACAGCGTTTAGTGTTCTTCCATTGGCCTCAAACCGATGGGGCATGCCGCTATCAATGGTGGTGGCGAGTTCTGACTCAATGTTGCGTGCTGATCTGTCGAGCAGTGCTGTGTCGAGAAGCTGCAATTGGGTGCGAGCCTTGTCGATCTCCGGATCGCTGAAAATCTGTTTGGTGGGATCAATACCAAAGACCTGAAAGTTGACGGTCGTTCCATTGTCGCGCTGCCAATCAAATTTCCCGAGATAGAAGGGGCTCGCGTTGGCGACGCCAGGAACAGCCAGTGCCTGGTAAAGCCGTTGGCGGGCCACGTTACTGCCATCCGATAGCGTGTTTGCGTCGGATGCGGAGATCAGAATGTCGGCCACCATGGGCCGGTAAGGGAGTTTGGTGGTCTCAACCAGCGCCCCCAGAAAGCCCAGCTGCATAAAGATCAATATGTTGGCAAACGCCACACCGGCAATTGCGGCAGCCAGGCGGGACTTGTTGTGTTTCAGCTGCAACCAGCCAATGGGCAGTCTGCCAAGGAGAGCTGTGAGCAGCGCTGTCATGAGCCGTTCGCAGTTTGTATGGTCGCAACGACCTGCAGGTTTGTATATCGCGCGGCGATTTCAGATGATGCTTCGTCGAGCAATACAGTCACTTCAACGATGCGTGCATCTGTGTTGGCTGCCGGGTCATCGTCAATCAATGTCTGGCGTTCCACTTCCAGGCCGATATGGGAGACGCTGCCCTGCAAAGGCGTGGGCAGGGCGTTGGCCGTGATGTTGACAGGGTCACCGAGTGCGACATCGCCAATCTGGGTTTGATAAATCTCAACCTCCGCAGTCATGCGCTCAATATTGCCAATATTCATGACACCTTCAGCGCCTGGTTTTTCTCCTGGGCGAACGTGAATTTTGAGGACTGTGCCGGTGATGGGCGCGCGGACATGGGCTTTTTCCAGGTCACGCTCAGCCTGTGTGAGGGCCGCCTGTGCAGCGTCGTAACTTCGCGCAGCGACCACAACGTCGACTTGGGTGTTTATCTCACCCACGTCGTAGCGGGAGAGTGTGGCGCGCGCCTGGTCGACAGTCCGGGCTGCCTGGTCACTGGTCGCCCGCCTCTGATCTAGCACGGCTTCTGAAATGCTCCCACGCTGGATGAGGGACTGCGCGCGTTCATAGTCTTTGCGCGCGTTCAAAGCTGCCGCCTCGGCACTACCGAGGCTTGCGCGCGCCTCTTTCAGGCTGGCTTCAATGGAGGTGCGCGTTTGTTCCAGGTTTGCCTGCCGGAGCGCGACGTTCGCCTCCGCAGCTTCAAGCGCTGCCTTGTACTGGGCTTCATTGTCCAGAACGGCGAGCGTGTCGCCGATCGTTACCTGGTCTCCCTCATCTACGGCCAACGTTGCTACGCGCGCATCGCCCGACCCAAAGGGCGGGGCGATTGTTGCAACATCTCCATCAGGTAGTAGGGCGCCCAGGCCAATGACTGTATTGGGGCCTGGGGTGGCCGAAGGATCAATTTCCGCAATGACTGTGTGATTGAGGGGGACCGCGATTGGACTTGAGGTGCCAGCGCCTGGCTCCAGGCCCAGGGTTCGCATGGCAAGCTGGAGGCTGGGAGGCTGAAAGTACAACCCCATGATGCCGCCGAATGCGACGCAGAGCATAAGAATGGGAATGATCCGAAGGCCCTTGATTTTGGCCCAGAACGCGCTGAATCCGGGCGCTTCAATTTCTCTGGACCGATCCACGGCTTTTAGGGGCAGGTCATCAGCATCTGTTGGGTCTTGAGGCGGTTGCGCCATCGTCTTCATCCCTGTGTTTGGCTTTCGATCTGCATTCTTGACTATTAATGACTTTTTGGTCATTAATATATAGGTGAAGTGTTGATGAGAATCCAGACCTGAATATGACAAAATCTGCAAGCGTTTCCCAAGAGACAGCACCGAAGAAGAGGCAAAGACGAAAAGACGCTCGCCCGGCGGAGATTATTGAGGCTGGACTCGCTGAATTTGCGGAGAAGGGATTTGCAGGGGCTCGTCTTTCTGACGTGGCAGCGCGTGCCGGCGTGGTGAAGGGGACGATCTATCGTTACTTCGAAAACAAAGAGGCGCTTTTTCAGGCGGCGGTGACATCCCGCATTGTTTCAACTCTCGATAATGTCGAGGAGTTGGTCGAGAGCTACCCAGGTCCTACTGATGAACTATTGAAGCTCGTGCTCAAGGTCATTTATGAGAAAATCGTTGCGTCTGATGCACGTGTTTTACTGCGGATCATTATTGCAGAGGGCGCGCGCTTTCCCGATATCCCTGCAAACTATTATCGTGATTCAATTTCGAAAGGCATGGCTCTGATTGAGCGAATTGTGCAGCGAGGTATTGAGCAGGGTGAGTTTCAAGACGGCCCTATGAGCAAGACACCTACTATCATTATGGGGCCGGCGATTTTTGCTGCTGTCTGGAAAATGACCTTTGAGCCCGTTGCGCCACTCGACCTCGAAACATTTATGGAGGCGCATGTGGACATGGCTTTGAACGGGTTGTTGCGATAGCGTCGGTAGGTGATGGACTATACGCGTCTCTATGAACTCATTGCCGAAATTCCTGCGGGTCAGGTTGCGACCTATGGGCAACTCGCCAAGATAGTCGGGTGCGGCCCACGGCAAGTGGGACACGCGCTGGGCGCTCTTGATGTGAAGAAGGCCAAGAAAGTACCTTGGCACAGAGTGGTGAATTCGCAAGGGAAAATCAGCGTTCGTGCGGAAGGCGGCGGCGAAACGCTGCAAGGCGACCTTTTGCGTAAAGAGGGCATTATCTGGCGTGCGAGTGGGCGGATTGATCTTAAAACCTATGGCTGGGCGGGACCGTTTGATCCGGATGCGTGGCGGTAGAGGGCAGTTGCCTTTCAGTGTCGGATTATTGGCGGGGCGCACGTCCTAGGCATAGTCTCTTACGTGCGAAAGGAAGTCTCATGCCTCATGATCCCCATCTTGCAGAGCTGATGCGCGATGCGTTAAAGCGCCGAAAGGGTATTTCCGAAAAGCAGATGTTTGGCGGCTATTGCTGGATGTTGAACGGCAATATGCTGTGTGGCGTGGAAGTGGGGCGGTTTATGTTTCGTGTCGGTAAAGATCTTGAAGTGGAGGCACTGACACGGCCAGGCGCTGAGGTCATCGACTTTAACGGCCGCCGCATGGGCGGCATGATCTGGGTGGAGGCGGATGCCTGCCTGGAGACGGGCCTTAAAGACTGGATTGATTTTGCGGCAAGGTTCGCAGGTGGTCTGCCACCCAAATAGGACCGGTGTGGCCCAGCTCTTCGCGGAAATGTGATCTGCCTGGTTGGTTGCAACGGCTTGGCCGACAAGCAACATTGCACTCATGGACATTCTTGATGACATCCTGGATACGCTCAACCTGAAGGGTGTGCTCTATTTTCGAACGGACTTTTCGGATCCGTGGGCGGTCACTGTGCCAGATCTCGAGCAGGCGGCGCGGTTCCATCTTGTTGTGCAGGGAAACACCCATGTGCAGTTTTCCAACGGCACATCCGTCACGCTGGGTCCAGGCGACCTGGTTCTCATTCCCCGCGGGCGCTCTCATATTCTTGCCGATCAAGCCTGCGCGTCTGCCCCTGATCTGGAAACAGTTCTAAGCGATGTCGGATATGACGGGCAGGGTGTTTTATCTGTCGGTGCAGGCGACAAAGACGCCTCCACACAGATGGTCTGCGGCCATTTTGTTTTTCGGCCTGGGGCAGACCATCCCTTGCTCAGAGCCCTGCCTGACTATCTTGTGATGACGGCGTCAATGCGGGCGCGCGAACCCTGGCTCGATGAAATGCTGCGCGTGCTTGTGCGGCGAGCCTTTTCCGCTGATATGGGATCGGCGGCCTCTGTTACGCGGCTTTCGGAAATTGTGTTTATTGAGCTCTTGCGGGTTGGGGTTAACCAGAGCCCGCATCTGGCTGCGGTGCTCGAAGCTTTCCAGGACAAACAGATTGGCCGAGCTTTGCAGGTCATTCATGGCGCACCTGCGGAGACCTGGACTGTTGAACGGCTCGCGTCAGAAGTCGGCATGTCCCGCAGTCGTTTTGCGGAACGCTTCAGGCAACTGATGGGCACGGGGCCCATGGCCTATCTCTCCGACTGGCGGTTGCAAAAAGCGCTGTCCCTTCTTGAGGGGTCGCAATGCAGCATGCAGGAAGTCGCAAACCGCTCTGGCTATCAATCGTCAGCTGCCTTCAGTCGTGCTTTCTCTGGCAAATTTGGTGTTGCGCCAAGTGCTTATCGGCGTGCACAGGCTTAGGTCGCTGGGCCTTCTTTCTTCCCAATTTGTCTTCTTTTTTACAATCCGTCCCAAGTGATTTGCGGTTGCTCCCGGATTTCATCGGTTCGATTGATAATCCGTCCTGGCGGGCGCACCTAGATCCTCGTTGATGTCGAAACCCATTCAAGGAGATTCTGGGATGTCTAAATCACTCACGCTTGCAGCCATTGCTTTGGCTGCCATGGCCACGACGGCCCCTGTACTTGCTGCAGACGAAAACAATGTTGCTGCTGGCCTCACCGCTGCCGGGGCGCCGCTCGGCCTTCACGGTGTTGATCCTGTTGCCTTCATCGAGCTCGGCAACCGGTTGGAGGGTGCAGCACCCTATACGGCTGTTCATGATGGCGTTGCCTACTACTTCTCTTCTGAAGCCAATATGAACAGGTTCACAGCCAGCCCTGAGAAATACGTGCCTCAGAATGGTGGCTTCTGCACGTTCGGTGTTTCTGTCGGCAAGAAGTTTGACGGTGACCCACAGTTCGCCGCCGTTGTTGAGGACAAGCTCTACGTTTTTTTGAACGAAGAAATCTTTCAGGCGTTCAACAAGGATCGTGCTGGCACGATCTCTAAGGCTGCCACCAACTGGACCAAGATCGAGCATACGGCTGCCGCTGACCTTTAAGAGTTTTCGAGGAGCGGTGTCGCTGTTCCTCACCACTCCCCATTTTTACTTCAGGAATAATTCAATGAACATTATCGACCACCTTAGTGTTGGCGTGCCCAGCATTGATCAAGGCAAAAAATTCTACGATGCCGTGATGGCAACCATTGATTGCACATGTCTCGCCGCGACCGACGGCTTTGCCGCCTATGGTAATGGCGCTGTCCAGTTTCTCATCATGCGGCCAAACGATGGTGCGGCTGCGACGGCGGGAAATGGTGTGCATATCTGCTTTAAGGCGGATTCAAAGGAAGCTGTTGATGCGTTTCATGCGACAGCTGTGAAATCCGGTGGTGTTTGTGCCGGTGAGCCTGGTCCGCGGCCTGACTATCCCATGCCGGATGTTTACACAGGTTTCGTTCGTGATCCTTTCGGCAACAAGCTCGAAGTGATCGCTGGCGGCTTCGCCTCCTGATTTCATCCACTAATCTTGGAAAAGATCATGCAAGACGTATTCATCTATCTCGCCTTGAGTGGTGTCCTCACGGTGCTTTTGTGGACGCCATACATTCTGGCACGGCTGTTTGTTTGGGGACTCCCCACCTTCCTGAACAACTATCCAGAAGGCTTCCCGGCGAACCAACCTGAGCCACCGCTTTGGGCACAGCGTGCGCAGCGCGCGCATCTCAATATGGTTGAGACCATGCCAGCCTTCATCGCTGTTGTTGTTGCGGCGGCGTTGCTGGAGACGGGCTCTGCTGAGGCGGTTGCTAAATGGGCAGCTCTGTTCTTCTACGCCCGGGTTCTGCATGCAATTGTCTATATTGCAGGTGTGCCCTACCTCCGGACGCCGGTTTACCTGGTGTCCTGGGCGGCGATCCTATTGATCGGAGCTGAAGTTCTGCTGTAGATCGGCCGACGTGACGGCAAGCCTGGTGGGGCCGCCCCACCAGGCCTTTTTTGTTTTGGTAAGCAATCACACCCGTTTGTCGGATTTCAGATGACGGCAGCGTCTTTAAGTGAAAGATGGTTCTGCTGAGATCGGGAGGTGCATATGGGTGGCGGATTTGAAGGGTTTCCAAAGACCGGGGTCAAGTTTCTGAAAGACCTGGAGAAGAACAATTCGCGCGACTGGTTCAATGACAACAAAAAGACCTACGACCAGAGCGTGAAAGCCCCCGCAGAGCATTTCTTGAGCGAGGTTCAGGTGGCGCTTGAGAAAAAGCTGGGCGGAGAAGTTGTTCCCAAGCTTTTCCGTATTCATCGCGATGTTCGGTTTTCCAAAGACAAGACGCCGTACAACACCCATGTGCGCATGGTGTTTTTCGGACAGTCGGGGGAGAAGGGACAAGGCATACATTCCGGCTTCTATTTTTCCCTCGATACGAAGGGGGTCGTCTATGGGGCGGGGGTGATGAATTTGGACAAGCAGGCGCTCGAGCGTTATCGCTTGGCGGTATGCGATGAAGCGCATGCGGGTACTTTGGAAAAACTGATGAAGGGGCTCACCAAAAAAGGATGCCGGTTGGGTGAGCCTGATTTGAAACGGGTACCGACCGGCTATGATGCCGACCCGGCCTATGCTCACCTGCTGCAATATAAGGGGCTTGCTGCGTGGATCGACCATAGAGGGCACAGCAAGGCAACAGGCCAGGATGCTGTCAAACAGGCTGTCTCCGCTTTCATGACCGTTCGCCCGCTCCATGATTTTCTGATCGAACTTTGAGGAGCGATTTTTCTAGGTAGAGCTTGGTCGCTCAGCGGCAATCCAACTGAGGATTGATTTTTGGTCATCGCGTCGTTCTGTCTCGGCAATCCGAAACCCCACTTTCTCAAGCAGCTGCTTTACGTCTGCGATGGCGTGGAAGGTATAGACGTTGCTGGGAAAGGTTGTTGCTGCACGGGGATCATCTCCAGGACGAAAGCCGATCACGAAGCGTCCACCGGGCGCGAGGACACGAAAAACCTCTGAGAGATGGGTGATGATATCGTCCCAAAAATAGATCGTATGCATGGTCAATATTTTGTCGAAACTCCGGTCAGCATAGGGCATGGCATCACTTGTGCCTTGGTGCAGATGCAGGCGGCCGGCTTTTAGGAGCGATCTGTTTTTCTTTCGGGCGATCTTTAAGGCGGTGGCAGAGAAGTCTAGACCGTCCAGAGGGCCTGGATCGTTAAGCGCCGCAAGGGTGGCGAGTGCGGCGCCGTGCCCGGTGCCGACGTCCAGCACCCGATCACCGGGTGCCACGTTTAATAGCGCAATGGCTATTTCGTTTGCTGCTGCCGTCTCTTTCGACATGATGCGACCGACCACTGCTCCTAACATGCCTGATGGTTGGCGGCCCTGGCGGGCAATAAGCTGTGACTTCTTCATCCTATGTTCCTATTTCCGAGGGGTTAGAGGGAGACTCGCGGGACAGACCGATTGCGGTCGCCGCCAAACCTGGGTCTGGCAAAATATGCCCAGCACGCAGCCGGTCACATTCAAGGTTCCATCTGCGTGTGGCTTTAACGAAGCGGCATATGTATTGCCGTCTTCTGGATTGTAAATTCCGTCGCCCTGCCAGTATCCGTCGCCATTGCGGGTGAAATTTCGAAATATCGGTATGCCGACAAGCGGTCGATCCCGATGCCTGGCAGTGGGGTTCTGTTCGTCCCTCAGCAACCGCCCCTCAACATCACGGTCCGTCCAGAGCCAGGTGATATGTCCGCAGACCTGTTCCTGGGCGTTGCCGCACGGTGTGATGAGAACTTGTGCGCCATATCCCTGAGTGGCCCAAGTGCCGATCAAGTCGTCGGCGCTGTGCGGATTTGCAAAAACGGGGGGTGAGAACAATAGATTGAGAGCCGTTAAGCAGGGGAGCCAGGGCGCTTTTTTGAGCATGGGGGGAACCTCCTTTGATGTTACGCTCAAAGGTGGAGGTGCTTTCGCCTAAGATCTTGCCGATTTCTGTGAGGCGACCGAAACCTGTGAAAACGCTCAGCTTTTTCAGAAAATGGCCATATGTTTGGGCGGCTTGCCTGCGAAGTCCGCTGTGATGTCGGATTTCACCCTGTCCGCCCGTCCTATGAGCTGGCCATTTTTGGAGGGACCATGCTGTATTCGATTTTGATATTTGGGGATGATGGGACGTTCGACCAGCTGTCGGAAGAGGAGCAGGCGGCGGTGATGAGCAAGCACTACGCTCTTCAAGACCGCCTCACTGACGGAAAGCAAAACGGACCAGCGGCTAAGCTCCATGCGACGGCAACTGCCGTAACCCTGCGTGAACAAGGGGGCGTGCCCGTCGTGACCGATGGACCGTTCGTGGAAACCAAGGAACACTTACTCGGGTTTTACACCATTGAGTGTGACACGATCGAGGAAGCAATTGAGGCTGCAAAACTGTTGCCGCTGGATATTGCGTCTATCGAAGTGCGCCCGATCAGCTGGTTCGGCCCGGGGCAGGTGACTGCCTCTGAAGATGACTAAATCATCGCCTCTCGCTCGGCACTTTACCGCGGCGCGTCCGCGGGCAATGGCTGCGCTTACGCGCTATTTCAGAACCGTTGATTTGGCTGAGGATGCCTATCAGGACGCTTGCATGAGGGCGGTCAAGGCATGGGCGAGCAACGGTGTGCCAAAAGACCCCACAGCCTGGCTTATTCTGGTCGGGCGAAATGCTGGCGTTGACGCGCTGCGGCGACGCGAAACCCAACGGACCGTGATTGAGGGGAGCGGGATAGAGTCTGATCTGGGCGATGTTGAAGCAGAATATGCAGATGCCATTGACATGTCTGATTATCGCGACGATGTCCTCCGGCTTCTTTTCATGTGTTGTCATGATGAGTTGTCGGTCCAGGATCAGTTGGCGCTGGCATTGAAAGTGGTTGTCGGCTTTTCCGTTGACGAGATCGCTCGGGCCTTTCTTGTGAAACCGAAATCCATGGAGCAGCGAATTACGCGGGCCAAGAAGAAGGCAGCTGCGGTTGCTGCTGCTCTTGAGACGCCTTCTCCGCAAGAGCGCGCCAACCGATTGAACGCGGTTTTGGTGATGCTCTACTTATTGTTCAATGAAGGATATTCCTCTCATAGTGGGTCAGATCATATAAGACCTGCGCTCTGCCAAGAGGCGATCCGCCTCACGCGGCTGTTGTTGCAGCTTTTTCCTGCGCAGCCAGAAGTGATGGGACTGCTCGCCCTTTGCCTCTTGCACAATGCACGTAGTTCAGCGCGGCAGGATGCATCAGAAACTCTGGTGCCACTGGATGGACAAGACCGAAGCTTGTGGGATCGTTCCGCGATTGCTGAGGGTCAGGTTCTTGTGGAAAAGGCACTGCGTCGCGGCCGTCCGGGCGCTTTTCAAATCCAGGCTGCGATCGCCGCAGTCCATTGTGCAGCGCCTAGTCCAGAGGTTACAGACTGGTCGGAGATTGAACGTCTCTACCGAGTGTTGGAACAGGTGCAGCCGTCTCCGGTGGTGACACTGAACAGATTGGTTGCTGTCTCGAAAGTGCGTGGAGCAGCAGAGGCACTTAAGGGCATGGAGAGTTTGACGCCGGAATTACAGGGATATCTCTACTTTCACTCGACAGCTGCGGCCTTCTACGCAGAACTGGGCGATGAGACTGGTGCCCGGGAGGCCTATAAGAAAGCGCTCTCACTTGGGCCGTCAGATGCCGAGCGAGCCTTTATTCAAGCCCGTCTTTCCTCTCTGAAAAAGTAGTTTGTGCTTGTCGGGTTGGGCTTTGCCCACGCGTCCTTGGGGGGATCGGGCACAGGCTCGAAACCAACCAGGGAGAGAAACATGACAGCGAACCCCACAATAACCCATGGCATGCCAAGCTGGATTGCCCATAACAGCACTGACCCCGCGGCTGCGAGGAAATTCTATGAAAGTGTTCTTGGATGGAATGTTGTCGACATGCCCATGCAGGACGGTTCGAGCTATCCCGGCATTATGGTGGGCGACGGCCCAATCGGAGGCATTCCCAATACACCTTCCAACGATCCGGTCTGGGTTGTTTACATCACCGTTGATGATGTGGATCAGCGCTTCAACGCGGCGGTGAAAGCCGGTGCTGAGGAGGTGAGTGCGCCGGCAGATGCGCCGGGTGTTGGACGTATGGCGACGATCCGTGACCCTTTCGGTGCGAGCATTGCTTTCATCTCGTATGAAGCCCCTCAGGGCTGAGCCGTTTCGTGGCTTTCCGCCAAGGGCGTGCGCGCTGCTGCGCCTACTTCTACGCGCTTTTAAGGAGACTGATATGACCCTTCACCTCACAGCCTTGTTTGCAGGCGTGTTGATCTTCATTCAGATTGCGTTGACCACGCTGGTTGGCGTGTATCGCGGCAAAGTCGGGATCAACTTTATGCACGGCGATGATGATGTGTTGCTGCGGCGCATGCGGGCCCACGGCAACTTTACGGAAACCGTGCCGATTGTCTTGATTGCGATGGCGCTGGCCGAACTGGCTGGGGCACCTTCCTGGCTCATGCTTGCCGGTGGTGCGAGCCTGGTTCTTGGACGTCTGGTCCACGCCATCAATTTTGTGGGCTCCGGCGGTGGTGTTGGCGCTGGACGTGCGATTGGCATGGCTTTCACGACCATTTCAATGGCGGCGTTTGGGGTCTATGGAGTGATGATCTTTGTAAATGCTGTTTGAGAGGAGCGTTCAGGCAGATGTCGGTGGCAGCGGACTTTTCGCTGCCGCTTCCTCTGGCTTGAAAAACATGCCGAGCTTCAGGCTTTCGGCAACACGCTCTGCTTTGTCGATGAAGATTGTAGCGGCTGGCAGCGGACAGACCTCGCCTGCGGTCTCACGAAAAAGAGACAGCCATCTATCGAAATGTTGTGGTTCGACCATTTTGAGTTTCATGTGGGCTACCATGGGCTGACCCTTGTATCGGCCCGACAGCATGGTGAGCGATGACCAGAACGCGAACATTTTTTGAAGATGAGGCTCCCAGTCTCCGGTAATCACCTTCCCAAAAATCGGTCCGAGTTCCTCGTCTGCGCGGATTTTTGTATAAAACGTGCGTACGAGTTTCTCAATCAACGCCTCATCGATTGAGGGGTGAAGAGGTTCTCGAAATGGTTTGCGCTGCTCGGACATAGAATTGGTTTCCTGAAGACGGAACGACTATTAGCATATAGAGGGAAATCTGTTTCTTTGCATGTGGCGGGACGTCTCAGGGGAATTTCATGAATTTTGCGAGTGATAATGGCAGTGGCGTTGCACCGGAGATTATGTCGGCACTTGCCGCCGTAAATGACGGCGCGGTTCCGGGGTATGGGGCGGATGCATATACCCAAGAAGCATGTGACCGGCTTTCGGATGTCTTTGAAAGAGATGTGACGGTCTTTTTGGTGGCGACAGGCACCGCTGCTAATGCGCTCAATCTTGCCGCGATCACACAACCTCATGGTGCCGTTTTTGTCCATGAACGGGCGCATGTTCATACGGACGAGTGCGGGGCACCTGAGTTTTTCATGCATGGAGCGAAACTATTGCCGCTTGCAGGAGAGCATGGAAAGCTGACCCCAGCTGCAGTTGAACAAGGTCTGGACGGGTTCGCTCAGGGGATTGTGCATCATCCGCAGGCTCAAGCCGTCAGCCTGTCTCAGGTGACGGAATGCGGAACGGTCTATTCGGTGGCGGAGATTGAAGCTCTGACCGCCCTGGCCAAGAGCCATTCACTTCGCGTGCATATGGATGGTGCCCGTTTTGCCAATGCGTTGGTGTCGCTGGGCTGCAGCCCTGCTGAGATGACATGGAAGGCGGGGGTGGATGTGCTTTCTTTCGGTGCGACGAAGAACGGCGCGATGGGTGTGGAAGCTGTGATCGTCTTCGATGAAGGTCTCGCCGCAGACCTGCCCTTCATGCGCAAACGGGCCGGCCAGCTTCTGTCCAAGGGCAGGTTTCTCGGCGCGCAGATGGCCGCATACCTTACAGACGATCTTTGGCTCAACATGGCGGGCCATGCGAACGCGATGGCGGCCTTGCTGGCTGCTGGCATCGAAAAGCTGCCGGGTGCGCGTCTCCGGCATCCGGTGCAGGCCAATCAGCTGTTTGCTGTGCTTCCCAAACCTGCTCACAAAGCGCTTGTTGCTGCGGGTGCCGCCTACTATCCGTGGGAACGCGAACCAGACGGCATTTCTGTCCGCCTGGTCACATCCTTTTGCACGCCGGCAGAAGAGGTAGAAGAGTTCCTCTCTATTGCGGCCAATGCCTTATGAGGTAACAGCTCACCATTCCTCTTTGAAGGGTCGTAGGTCGAGTTCATGTGTCCAGGCACTCGGGTGCTGCACATGGAGTTGCCAGAACGCCTCTGCAATCGCGCTAGGTTCCAAGGCGCCGTTATTGCCTTTGGCGTCGAGATAGTCTGCAAAGCGGCTGCGTACCATATCTCCATTCACGACCCCGTCGATGACGACGTGGCCCACATGAACTCCTTTGGGGCCATAATCCCGCGCGAGGGACTGTGTTAGGTTTCTGAGTGCGCCCTTTGCGGACGAGAAATGCGCAAAGTTTGGTTTGCCGCGCATAGAAGCGGATGCGCCTGTGACGAGAAATGATCCCGACCCTTGAGCCGCCATGACCTTCAGTGCCTGCTGGGCCACGAGAAAGGCGCCATAGGCCCCTGTTCGCCAAAACTGTTCAAACTGCTCCGGCGTTACCTCTTCAAAGGGAATGATGGCATTGTTGCCCGCATTGTAGAGGACAGACCCGAGAGGTCCGTATTCCTTGGCAACGTCAAAAAGGGCTGCGACTTGATCAGGGCTCGTGACATCGCAGACCTGCGTATGGGCCGTACCGCCATTCGCTCTTACTTCTTCCGCCACAGCTTCAATCTTCTCAGCGGTGCGCCCAACGACGAGGATCGGCCCGCCGCTTTTGGCAAAACGATGAACAAGGGCACCGCCAACTCCATTTGACGCACCGACGCCGATGATAATGCTGAGGCCCTGTACTGCGTTTTCTGCGGTCATGTGATCTCTCCCTTTTGGTTCAGCCCAATGTAGGGAGGTGGCCATGACTTACAAGACTGTTGCTTGCAGAACCCCTTGCAAGACGCAGATTGCTGTGCCAGCGTCCCGAAAACAGGAGACGAATACACATGTCACGACCCACTTTTCTCATCATTGCTGTAGTCGCTATTCTCGTCGGCCTGGGCTGGCTGGCCTTTGAACTGGTGGACGACGCTGCGGAGAATAAAGGGTTCGCCAGGGTTCATGGTCCTGTGCTGACGCTGGACACACATGTTGATATTCCTCCGACCTACACAACCATGCCGGAAGTTGACCCTGGTCTGGAGACAAGGCTTCAAGTGGACCTGCCGAAAATGGAAAGAGGTGGGCTCGATGCCGCCTTCTTCATCGTCTATGTGGGGCAGACGGCGCGGACGGAAGACAATTATGCGGCTGCCAGAGAGGCTGCCCTTGTTAAATTCAATGCCATTCACGCGATGACGGATGCGCTTTATCCAAGCCGCATCGGTCTTGCGCTGACGCCAGCTGATGTGGTCGATATTCACGGGTCGGGGCGTAAGGTCGCCATGATCGGGATTGAGAACGGATATGTGATCGGCCAAGACCTGTCGCTGGTTGCGGAGTATTATGAGCGCGGCGCGCGCTACATGACACTGGCCCATGTGGGTCATAATGATATTTCTGATAGTTCCATGCCGCGCATTGATCTGGGCGACGCCCCTGCTGAGCACGGGGGCTTGAGCGAATTTGGGCGCGAGGTGGTGAATGAGATGAACCGCCTTGGCATGATGGTTGATATTTCTCACATCTCGCACGATGCCATGATGCAGGCGGTTGAGCTTTCCGAGGCACCGGCGATTGCCTCTCATTCAGCTACCACGGCATTGGCAGATCATCCTCGAAACCTCTCTGATGATCAGATGCGAGCCCTTGCCGCCAAAGGTGGCATTGCGCAGATTGTTGCATTCTCAACCTATGTGAAGGCGGACCCTGGCCGAACAGCGGCTGGTATGGCTCTGCGCAATCGCATTGCACAGGAGCAGGGCGCTGCGCGGTTCAGCTATCTCGCTCATGGCAAGCTGCCGGAATTCCGCGAGGGGATGGCCGAGATCAATCGTCTCTACCCGCGCGCGACGCTCGCTCAGTTCGTTGATCACATTGACCATGCCGTCAAAGTGATGGGAATCGATTATGTGGGTATTTCATCTGACTTTGATGGTGGCGGCGGTGTGATCGGTTGGGACGATGCGTCAGAGACGGCCAATGTCACCGCCGAGCTCCTCAAGCGTGGCTACACCTATGAGCAGATTGAAAAACTCTGGAGTGGCAATTTCCTGCGGGTCTGGGCGGAAGTTGACGCTGTTGCAGCACGTCTACAGAGAGCAGGCGGGTGATGGTAAGTCGCGAAGAATATCTTCTCACCTGTCTATCAGAAGAAGCCGCTGAAGTTATTCAACGTGCTTCGAAAGCAATTCGGTTTGGGCTCGATAGTACTGAACCGGCACAAACCCATACCAACCGGGAACGTTTGTGTGGAGAGTTGACGGATCTTCTGGCAATTGTGGCGATGCTGAATGATGAGTGTGCTTTAGCCCATGCTCATAACTCTGAATTGATCAAAGCCAAGATCGATAAGGTCGACAAATATTTTCAGGCATAATCTTCTTAGGTTGTCTGGGCATGGCCGTTGGCTCATTCAACGATGGCGTGGTTCGTCGATGAAGAGGAGAACCATCGCGAATGCAACGCCCATGAACACCATGGCGCACCAGAAGACCGCTGTGTAGGAAAACCAGAGCGCAACGAACCCTCCCATGAGGGGCCCAAGTCCCATCATGAAGGAGTTGCCCATATTGGAGATTGCGATCCGCATGGGCAGATCCTGTCGATCGCCAAATTCCAGCACCATATTTTGCGATGAGATCTGAAAGCCGCCCAGACCTGCGCCGAGGCCTGCGAAGACGAGGCCCAACAGGATGATGTCGGTTGCGAAAAACAACAGAACTGTTGAGAGAATCCAGGTGACCAGGGTTGCCATAAAGACGAAACGGTTACCAGTCTTGTCTGCTAAGGCCCCCCAGCCCAGATTGGTGGCTGTTTGGCTTAGCAAAAAGGCGAGAGAGAGAATGCCGAGATTGGTGCCACTCAGGCCTACTACCTCACCTGCGTAGAGCACATAGAAAGGTACGGCGATGGTGCCCAGCGCGCCCAGGGATCTTGCGATGAAGAACCTCGTAAAGCCTGGGTCGGCGCGGAGGAGGGCTGGGATCTCCTTCATACGGCCAAAGAAGCTTGCCTGCGCACGGATGACCGGCGGCACAGGCTCGCGGATGAAGGCGAGAAGCCCAAGACCGATGCTGGTTAGGATGAAGGCGGTGAGGAAAGTTGCGGAATATCCGTTTCCGAGCGCATTCGTTTCAATGAAATATTGACCGCCGAGATAAGCGACACCCGATGCTGTAAGGCCCGCCATG
Source organism: Parvibaculaceae bacterium PLY_AMNH_Bact1 (assembly GCA_032881465.1). Taxonomy (NCBI): domain Bacteria; kingdom Pseudomonadati; phylum Pseudomonadota; class Alphaproteobacteria; order Hyphomicrobiales; family Parvibaculaceae; species Parvibaculaceae bacterium PLY_AMNH_Bact1. The sequence goes on along the minus strand of CP126168.1, from coordinate 2,879,547 downwards.
AAGTTGCGTAAGCCCGTCAGACGGCCACGCAGGTTCACCGGGATCACCTTGGACATCATGTAGTTAAAAACAACCGCCTGCATGCCATTGAAAAAACCGAAAAGACATAAGAAGAGGCAGGCTGCTATCAGGGCGACTTCACCATCCAAAAAAAGGCCAGCAAGTGCCAAGCCTAACACTTGGATGCGCATAAGGCCGCCAATTACAAACCCGATGGGGATGACTTTCTTACGATGCTCAATAAGGGTCGCGCCCAAAAGGGATGAACTGGCTGCGCCAAAATGCTGCGCAGCGAGGGCGAGACCTACTGCCAGTTCGGACCCTGAGAGGAGGTATATGAAAGCGGGAACAAAGGTTGGTGCTTGTACGAGACGGAAGCCCGTCTGGCCCAGCAGGCCATGCACCATGTTAACGGCGTAGTTTCGAGGCAGGTCACGACGGACCTGCTCATCAAAGGCTCTTTCGGCTTCGGCGAGGGACTTTTCGGGGGCGGCTTCTGTCAAAAATACTCCGGTGGCCGCCGGTGAGGGCGGTCAAAAGCGAATGGGGTTGAATGTCTGAGTGGTCATTATAGGCGGACTTCACATAAGTCTGAAATTTTGGCCAAAACTTTATCCCCGGGCGGTTGGGGTGCTTGTACCCTGATCGGTCCCGAGTCACAGTCCTTTCAGTCTAAGTCTCGCGAATCTGCGGGCTAAAATGAGGGTATGAGATGCGAAGCTGGTCACTTCTGGTTCCGATTGTGTTGTCACTGGGTCTTGCAGGATGCGACGGGGATGTCGAAGAAGTAGCTGTTGCGCCCCCGCCGGTCGTCAAGCTTGAGACGGTGAGTGAACGGGCTACCGGACAGGTGCGCAGTATCTCTGGCGTTGTCGAAGCGTCGGATCGTTCCGCGTTGAGCTTCCAGGTTGGTGGACGTGTAACAGAAGTAAATGTCACAGTGGGTGAGACTGTGGTTGCGGGGCAGGTGCTGGCACTTTTGGATCGCACCAACTATCAGATAGCACTCGATAGCGCGCGATCTCAGCTCAGCAGCGCGCGGGCAAAGCGCTCTGAAGCGAAAGAGGATCTGGACCGTAAGCTTGCTCTCATTGACAAAGGTTTTGTGACCCAGGCCGCTGTTGACAGTGCCCAGGCCGCATATGATGCAGCTGCCGCTAGTGTCAGCGTGTCGACGAGTGATGTGGAGCGTGCTCAGAAAGATCTTGATCGCACAATCCTCTCCGCACCCTTTGCGGGCACGATTTCCAGCCGGGAGATTGACCCATTTGTGGAAGTGTCTGTCGGGACAACGCTCTTTGAAATTCAGTCAGCGGGAGATTTGGAAGTCCGCGTTCTGGTGCCAGAGACCATCATCCGTGAAGTGGATTATGGACAGCCCGTGTCCGTTTCTTTTCCAACATTGAAGGGTGAACTTTTTGGGGGAACCGTTTCAGAGATTGCGTCTCGTGCGGAGGCTGGAAACGCCTTCGCTGTGAAAGTGGCTCTTGTGGAGCTTGGCGATGCGGATATTCGAACCGGCATGACGGCGAAAGTGACGTTCAACTTTCAGTCTTACCTAAACGGGCGGGAAGCATTTCTTATTCCGTTGACCGCGATCTCCATCAAGGATGCTGACCTTGGTGCTCAAGGCGTTCAATCGGCGGACCAGAATAAGGCCCCTGTCTTTGTTTATGACCCTGAGAAGGAGGCCGTCTTCAAGCGGTTTGTTGGTCTGGGGGATGTTCGTGGCAACGACATTGAAGTGTTCTCAGGCCTAGCTGAAGGAGAACAGATTGTAACAGCGGGTGTTGCTTTTCTGCATGACGGCATGGCGGCGCGTCCCTGGCAACAGAACCAGTAGGCCGGGATCATGGGAAACATCGCTGCTTACGCCATCCGGAATGGCCGCTTCACACTTTTTGCTTTGATCGCCCTCGCGGCGACGGGGATCGCAATCTATTTCAGCCACCCGAGTCAGGAAGATCCGGAGGTAACGATTCGGACTGCGGTGGTTACGGCCTATTTTCCGGGCATGTCGGCGGAACGTATTGAACAGCTGATTGTTAAGCCGATTGAAGAAACAGCCAAACAGATTTCAGAAGTCACGGATATGACTTCAACCGCTTCTACGGGGGCGGCAATGGTGAAAGTGGAAGTCGGCGACAAGTACTTCGACTTGGACCCCATCTGGACAGATCTTCGCAACAAGATGAATGATCTCACGCCAAGTCTGCCATCTGGAACGTCCGGTCCCTATGTGAATGATGACTTTGGACGTGTTGCCGTTGCGACCCTTGCTCTTACAGGGGCTGACTACTCGATGGCGGAGCTGCGTCAGGTTGCGCGCGATCTGCGAGATGCCATTGGCGCTTTGCCACTCGTCAGCCAGGTAGATCTATACGGTATCCAGGATGAACAAATCTGGCTCACCGCCGACCAGACCTACATGGATCAACTGGGTCTTTCTCAGCAGGCGGTTATTGCGGCGCTGACCGGCCAGAATGTCATCCTGCCAGGGGGCTCCATTGCGGCCAACGGACAGAGAATTACTATTGAGCCGTCGGGCAGTTTTACCTCCGTTGATGAAATCCGCGATCTGCCACTAGAGCTTCCTGAAGGCGGGATCGTTTACATCAGAGATATTTTTGACGTGGAGCGGGGGTATGTGGACCCGCCCAGCCGCCCGACCCAATTTAATGGCGTTCCGTCTTTGATGCTGGGTGTTGCGATGGTGAACGGATCCAACATCGCAGAATTTGGTGTTGCGCTGGAAGCATTGTTGGCTGACCTAGAAGAAGACCTGCCTTTGGGTATGGCGCTCGAGTTTGCCACGTATCAACCACCATTGGTGGCAGCTGCAGTGAGTGATGCGACGAACAACCTTCTCCAGACCATTGCGACTGTGCTGGTTGTGGTCATTTTGTTTCTCGGCGTCCGCACGGGATTGATTGTTGGCTCTATTGTGCCGCTCGCCATTCTGGCTGCGCTTGTCGGTATGAGCTTGTGGGAAATACCTCTTCACCGAATTTCGATCGCAGCCATCATCATTGCGCTCGGTCTTCTGGTCGACAATGGAATCGTAATTGCTGAAGACATCAAACGGCGGATGGAAGACGGCGTTGATAGGTTGGAGGCGTGCGTGGGCGCACCCCGAGAGTTGGGGATGCCGTTGCTGTCCTCTTCCCTGACAACGATCCTGGCCTTTATGCCTCTCTATCTTGCTGAAGATGTGACTGGGGAATATGTAGGCGCGCTAGCGCAGGTGCTCTTTCTTGCTCTGATCGCCTCCTGGTTTCTTTCTATAGCAATCACACCGACGCTCTGCTTCTGGTTGCTTGATGGTGATCTTAAGCGAGGCGAGGGTACTGACGTTTATGACAGTGCTCCCTATCGTTTCTACAGACAAATTTTGTCTTTCATTTTGGCTCAACGCCTTCTTTTCATCGCGGCGATGGTCGGCCTGCTTGTAGTGGCAATTCTTGGGATGGGGTTTGTCACCTCCCGACTGATGCCGCCATCAGACCGAGCGCAGTTCGTTGTGCATATTGAGTTGCCAACCGGGGCGGACGTCAACGAGACCATTCGCGTGACAGATGGATTTCTTGCGTGGCTTTCAGACAAAGAGATCAATCCAGATGTGGTGCAACACGCTGCCTATATTGCTGATGGTGGCCCGCGTTTCTTTCTTGCAATGTCACCCGTCGATCCCGTGCCCCATAAGGCATTTGTTCTGATTGACGTGACGGCCCTGGATGTTGTTGGACCTATGATGGCGAAGTCATCGGCCTATTTCAGAGACGAAGTGCCCGAAGCGCAAGGCCGGCCCGAGACATTGTTCTTCGGCGCGACGCCACCTGGGACTGTCGATATCCAAATCACCGGCCCTGAAATTGCACAGCTCTACCTGCTTGGGCATGAGGTTGAAGAAGTCTTCCGCAGCGTACCTGGCTCCGCGAATATCCGAACGAATTGGGGTTCCCCGGTCGTGAAGGTGCTGGTTCAAATTGATCAAGAGCGGGCTAGGCGCGCAGGTGTGTCGAGTGAAGATGTCGCGAATTCTCTTGCCAGCTACTTTGATGGTCTGCCGGTGACCGACTTCAGAGATGGGGATACCGTGATCCCAATTAAGATGCGGGCAGCAGAAGATCAGCGAGATGAGCTGGATAAACTCCGTTCGATCACGGTGTACTCTTCTGCTAGCAATGTAGCTGTGCCGCTCATTCAGATTGCGGACATTGACGGTGTGCTGGAGCCGTTTGAAATCCACAGGTTCAATCAGGAGCGCGGCCTCAAGGCCTCTGCCATTCTGCCTGGGCGTCAGGCTTCTGAGTTCTATGCTGCCTTGCAGCCAGCGCTTGGTGCGATTGAGCTGCCGCGGGGGTACGCGATTGAGGTTCAAGGGGAATTGAAGGATTCTGGTGAGGCGACCGGTGCGCTCTTTGCCTACCTGCCACATTGTGCAGCCGCCATATTGGTGCTGCTTGTTTGGCAGTTTAACTCGTACCGCCGTCCTGCGGTGATCCTTCTCACTATTCCGCTGATCATGATCGGCGCTACGTCTGGCCTATTGCTTACCGGGGCCTTTCTTGATTTTAACGCCATGCTCGGGCTTCTCAGCCTTGGGGGGATTATCATCAACAATGGCATTGTGATGATTGAACGGATCGATCTAGACCGGGCGGCTGGTAAGTCTGTGCATGACGCTGTCGTTTCATCTGCCCTTGTGCGGGCACGGCCCATTATCATGACGACGCTCACAACGATCTTGGGTCTGATGCCGCTCATGTTGTTTGGTGGCGAACTTTGGTTTGCGATGACCATTGTCATTATGTTCGGCCTGGCGGCAGGGACGGTGCTCACGCTCGGTGTCGTTCCGGTCCTCTATTCGCTATTTTTTGATTTTGCCCGGTCTGATGAGGGGGGCTCCCCTGCGTCTGTCGCTGCGTAAGAGGGCTTTTTTGGCTGTAAAGGGCGGTTCCCTGTCTTAAAATGCGTGCTGCGGGTATCTGTTGGCGAGGTGGCTGCTTCTGCTCCAAGGCGCATGGCGGGGAACCCTCGAAAACGTGTCCAATTTTGCCAAATATTCCGCTGATACCCTGTTCACATAGTGGCTCAGGCCCTTATGATGTCCGCCAAATGCGGAGAGCTACTCCGCTTAAATAATGTGAAATGGGCCCTGGTTCTCTGGGGCCTGCCTTATCTCAGGAAGGCCTCAACGGAGGAAGCCATGAAAGACACAACAAAATTCTACATCAACGGTGAGTGGGTTGCCCCAACCACGCCAAAGACAATGGATGTGATCAACCCGGCGACAGAAGAAGCATTTGCGACGATCTCAATGGGTAGCGCTGCGGATGTGGACAAAGCTGTCGCTGCTGCGAAAGCAGCGTTTCCTGCATTCTCTCGCACATCCCGCGACGAGCGGATTGCGCTCATGGAAAAAATTATCGAGGTCTATAAAGGCCGTTATGCTGAAGTCGCTGAAACTATTTCGAAGGAAATGGGCGCGCCGGCATGGCTTGCCCAAATCGCTCAGGCGGCAATGGGGCCAGCGCATTTCGCGACGGCTCTTGAAATCCTTAAGAAGTATGATTTTGAAGAAGACCGTGGCGCAACGCGCATTGTGAAAGAGCCTGTTGGTGTGTGTGGGTTCATCACGCCGTGGAACTGGCCGGTCAATCAGATCGCTTGTAAAGTTGCTCCAGCACTCGCAGTTGGCTGCACAATGATCCTGAAGCCTTCTGAAGTTGCGCCGCTCAATGCGCACCTTCTTGCTGAGATTTTTGACGAAGCAGGCGTTCCTGCGGGTGTGTTTAATCTGGTGGATGGCGATGGCCTTGAAGTCGGTGCCCCGCTTTCTTCTCATCCAGACGTTGACATGATGTCGTTTACTGGTTCGACCCGCGCGGGTGTTGAAGTGGCTAAAGCGGCTGCTCCAACGGTTAAGCGTGTTGCTCAGGAACTGGGTGGCAAGTCAGCAAACATTATTCTGGAAGATGCTGATCTCACAGCAGCTGTCTCTGGCGGTGTTCAGGGTGTCATGAACAATTCAGGTCAATCCTGTAATGCGCCAACACGTATGCTGGTTCCGGCGTCCAAGCATGGCGAGGCTCTGAAGATTGCTGCGGCTGCCGCTGCAGAGGTCAAGGTGGGTGATCCCGCTGCTGAAGATACGAAGATTGGCCCCGTTGTCAGCGAAGTGCAGTTCAACAAGATCCAGGATCTGATCCAAAAGGGTATTGATGAAGGTGCTGAGCTGGTTGCTGGTGGTACAGGTCGCCCAGAAGGCCTTAACAAAGGCTACTATGTGCGTCCAACCGTCTTTGGTGGGGTTACCAACGACATGACGGTTGCCCGGGAAGAGATTTTTGGTCCTGTGCTTGCGATCATGCCTTATGAGAGCGAAGAAGAGGCGATCGCGATTGCCAATGACACTGTTTATGGCCTTTCCGGTTATGTGTCTTCTGGCTCAATTGATCATGCGCGTGACGTCGCTTCGCAGCTGCGGACCGGTAATGTTCATCTGAACGGCGCAGGCCCGGACTTCAATGCACCATTTGGTGGCTACAAGCAGTCAGGTAATGGTCGCGAATGGGGTGAGTTTGGTTTTGAAGACTTCCTCGAAATCAAAGCAGTCATGGGTTACACAGCTGCTTAACCTTAGCGCTGGATAGATTTGGAAAGGGCGCCCCTCGGGGCGCCCTTTTTTTGTTCCAGAATGTGCCAATGAGGGTTGCGTATTAAGGAGTGTTTAACCGTTTCGACAAGTGTTTAGAGCCTTCTTGCATGGTGTAACGAAGTTTTAGATCAGGTCCCTCAAAACTGATGAAAATCAGATCCAAATGTCCAGCAGTTGGCATGGAGGGGGACAAGGAATGTCCGGAACGCGCGCATACTACATAGCTTTCGTTGGGTTTCTGGCTGCATTTGTCTTGACCGCATGCTCAGAAGCGCCAAGTCGGCCACTGCGCGTCGGTCTGGATGCGTGGCCTGGTTTCGCTTTGCTCTTCATTGCTCAAGACAAAGGTTTTTTTGAAGAGCAAGGCGTGGAAGTGGAGCTTGTGGAGCTTTCCTCGTTGGCCGACGTGCGCCGAGCCTTTGAGCGCGGTCAGATTGATGGAATGGCCACAAGCCTTATCGAGGTGCTGGAGGCGTCGCGAAACGGACCCCGAAATCCCGTTATTGCCCTTATGACGGATTATTCCAATGGTGGAGATGTCGTTCTTGCGTCAACCGGCATAGATAACACTGCTTCTCTCAAAGGCAGGCGTGTGGGCATTGAACCTGGAACATTGAACCGGTTTGTTTTGACCCGGGCATTGGAAAAGGCGGGCCTGAGGATTGATGATGTAGAAGTGGTTAACATTCCTCAACAGGCGATGGTTGAAGTCGCGGCAATGGGGAAGGTGGATGCGCTGGTCACCTATCCTCCGGTATCAACCGAGATTGAGCGCTCGAATTTGATGCGTCCGGTTTTTTCCTCCGCGGAGATACCGGGCGAAGTGGCGGATGTCGTGTCGTTTGACCGAGAGCTTTTTACAACCAGGTCCGCTGATATCGCTGCTTTCTCCCGCGCATGGGGACAGGTGGTTGAGTATGTGAGGGCAGAACCAGAGGCGGCCTATGCGCTGGTAAGTCGTCACATTGACATGAGCCCTGACGAGCTGGCTACCACCTATGAAGGTATTGAAATCATCTCTGCTGACCGGGAAGCCCAGTTTGTGAGCCCGAATGGACCGTTGGTTGATGGATTCCACACGTTAAGTGAAATCTTGTGGCCGGATGACCGATATGAAGAGGCTGATTGGGCGGACAAGTTCTTTTCGCGCCGCGCAAAAGTAGCCTGGGGCGGGACGGAATAGAACCATGGACACATATGGAAAATACTGGCTCGAAAATTTGTCGGTAAAATGGAAGATCCTGGCACCTTTTAGTTTCCTCGCAGGTGTTGTTGGCCTTTCACTCATCGTCCTTTTCTTTATCGCCTTCGGTCGCTATCAGGACGCTGTCGTTGAAGACCGGGCAAAGTATCTCTCAAACAGCATTGTGTATGCGTTGGAGACGATGCAGCACCATAGCGAGCTGGAGCGGTACGTTTCGATCGTCGGCGCGGATGCAGATGTTGCCCTTTTGCTGGTTGTTGACCCTCTGTCGAGTGAAGTGCTGGTAAGCAGTCGTGGTATGTTCCGAGGTGCCTCGATTGAGGATTTGGCTGACCTTGCGTTGGCTTTGGAAATTCGGGAGGGCCTTGAATCTCCAACCTCCCGCGCGGCGGTGATGTGGGGCGATATGACAGCGAGTTATGCCGTCATGGCACCGCGCCTTCTGGAGAAAGATGTTGCCCCTAGCGAAGTGCTCGTCTTTGTTCGCTTGAAGACCAGCAATGTGATAGCTCAATCAAGTAGTATGGCTCAGCAACTAGCGATCGGATTGCTTGCCGCTCTGGCGTTGGCGATGCTTGTTGTATCAAAACTTCTCTATGACCTGGTGATCTCGCCACTGTCCAAATTGTCAGCGATCGCGCAAACGCGCACGGTCGATCCAGAGACAATGGCTCCCTTTACGCGCCGACTTGATGAATTTGGTGAGCTTTCTCGTAGTGTCCTGCAGTCTTTTACGGAAGCCAGGGAAAATGCCAACCGATTTGAACTGCAAGCGCAGAGCGATAGTCTGACCGGCCTCGGCAATCGAGTCCTGTTTAAAGAGCGTCTGCATTTGGCGCTCGCGCATGCAGAAAGATCGGGCAAGGTTGTCGCTTTGATGATCCTCGACCTGGACAACTTTAAAGATGTGAATGACACGCTTGGGCACGATGTGGGTGACCAACTTCTTCAACGCGTTGCGACGATCCTTAAAGAGAGCTCGCGGCAAGTAGACACGGTTGTTCGTTTGGGCGGCGATGAGTTTGCTATCATTGCCGATGATCTTGACCGGATCGATGGTGTCCTTGTTCATGCCAACAGAATTTTGGAAGCTCTGTCTGAGCCGCAAACAATCAATGGGCATCAAGTGCACCCTGGTGTCAGTATTGGTATTACGAGCTATCCGCAGGATGCACGGGACCCTGAAGTTCTCCTAAAGAATGCCGACCTAGCGCTTTACCGCGCCAAGGCGGAAGGCCGCGGGAACATTCAGCTTTACCGTCATGAGCTGCACCTGAAGGTCATTGAACGCAATGCTATTGAGCGAGACCTGCGCACAGCTATCGCGGAAAATCAGTTCGTTCTCTACTACCAACTAAAAGTTGATACCGAAACGGGTGGTATTGTCGGTGCTGAAGCACTCATTCGCTGGCGCCATCCTGAACGGGGCATGATCCCGCCGGATGTCTTTATTCCTGTTGCAGAAAAGAACGGCAGCATCTGCAAGCTCACCGATTGGGTGCTTGCTGAAGCTTGCGCTGAGATCCGGCGTATGATGGATATGGGGCTACCACCAGTGAGCGTGGCTGTGAATGTGTCCGCGCTTGACCTGCGGCGCCCAGATTTTACAGACCAGGTCGCTGCGACCCTTGTTCGGGCGGGCGTTTCTCCGAAATACCTTGAGATTGAAGTGACTGAGAGCACCGTGATGCATGATGTTGATCAGGTGATCGGTACTCTTCGGCGTCTGCGGGCGCTTGGCGTCAGCATCAGCATTGATGATTTCGGCACCGGCTATTCCTCGCTTGCTTATCTGAAGCAATTCCCGGTTCAAACCCTGAAAATTGATCGCAGCTTTGTGTCAGATATGACAGATGACTTAAACAGTCATGCCATTCCACAACTGATTGTCGACCTTGCCCGCAACCTGGGTGTCAGCGTGATTGCCGAAGGCGTTGAGACCGAAGAACAGCGAGAGCTTCTCCTGTCTATGGGCTGCGGTCAGGCTCAAGGCTATCTGTTCAGTCCGCCGGTGGCGTCAGACGCATTTGTCGAGATGATCGCAGACGAGGTTTGTTTTCCCCGGGAAAACAAAGTGGCTGAGCCTTCCGAATCTCCGCTTCCTGTTTCCGTCGCGTAATCTGCCGCTCTCTCGACGCCAGATGACGACAGCCTCTCGGGCTGCTAGTACATCCTCCAAATTGTCTCAACGATAGCGGCCTTATGTTCAGCGCCGCTTTGCTTGGAGGGTGTTTCATGGATCTCGCATATGGTGCGGAATATGAAGCGTTTCGCGAGGATGTGAATCGGTTCATTGAAGAGAATAAGGATGCGTCGCCTCGACAGAGCGGCACAGGTCGTCCGAATGCTGACCAGCGCAAGTGGCAAGATCTTCTGATCAAGAATGGTTACGCCGCTCGTACGATCCCTTCTGAATATGGCGGGTATGGCGCGGAGCCTGATATTCTGAAAAGCCGCATCATCGCTGAAGAGTTTACCAAGGCCTCGCTGCCTCTGGGGCTCGCCAGCCAGGGTGTGTCCATGCTGGTTCCAACCTTGCTGGAGTTGGGAACTGAAGAGCAGAAGAAACAATGGATCGAACCGACCATTCGCGGCGAGGTTGTTTGGTGCCAGGGTTATTCAGAACCCGGCTCTGGGTCTGACCTTGCCAGCCTGCAAACCAAGGCGACGGAAGACGGTGATGATTTCATCATCAATGGTCAGAAGATCTGGACGAGTACCGCTCAAGTGTCAGACATGATTTTTTGCCTTGTGCGAACTGAGCCAGATGCCCGCAAGCACGAAGGAATAAGCTATCTGATCTTCTCCATGGATACGCCTGGGATTGAAGTACGTCCTTTGATGACCATGACGGGGTATGCAGAGTTCAATGAAGTCTTCTTCACTGATGTTCGCGTTCCGAAAAACCAGATTGTCGCTGAACGGGGGCAGGGCTGGTTTGTTGCCAATGCGACACTCAAACACGAGCGTGGCATGTTGGGGGACCCCAATCAGGCCGGAACGCGGCTAGCCGCGATTATCGACTTGATGCACGACGAAACGGTGTCAGGCGAGCGGCTGATCGACAATCCCCTATTCCGGGATCGACTGGTGCAGTTGCAGGCACGTGTGGCCGCGATGCAATTCCATGGGATGCGTTTGCTTACGGCAAGTGCCAAGAAGGAAGACCCGGGTATTGCGCGGCTGGTTGTGAAATTGATGGGGTGCGAGCTTAATCATCAGCTGGCGGCGCTTGCGATTGATGCGCTTGGCGAACTGGGCGTGCTTTATGAGCGCAGCCCGCATCTGCGTTCGGGCGGTCGTTGGCAACGCTCCTACATGTTTGACCTCGGCCTCATCATTGGTGGCGGAACGGCGCAGATTCAAAAGAACATCATCTCTGAAAGAGGGCTCGGTATGCCCCGCGAACCGAAACCTGCCCGCAAAGAAGGAGCTGCATAATGGAATTCGCTCTCTCAGAAGAACAAAGAATGTTGCAGGATACAGTGGGCCGGTTTCTCGCAGACGCGTCTGAACTGGACACAGTCCGAAAATCCGCAGAGGCGCATGAAGCATTCTCCAAGACAATTTGGACAGGGTTTGCGGAGCTTGGCGTGGCGGGCATCCTCATTCCTGAAGAATATGGCGGATTGGGCCTTGGTATGCTTGAGGCTGCGCTTATGTCTGAGATGACAGGTCGACATGTTGCGCCGATCCCCTTTATCGGGACGGCCGTGATGGCGCCTCTTGCCTTACGCCTGGCGGGAAGTGATGAGCAGAAAGCTGCCTGGTTGCCACGGCTCGCGAGCGGGGAGGTTGTTGCTGGTGTTGCGGTAACAGAAGTCATCGGCGCGCGTGATGGTGCTAGTGTCACCGCGCAAGGCGATGTGCTGTCGGGCTCCGCACTTTTTGTTATTGATGGCCCAGGCGCTGATATCTTTATCGTGGCGGACAAGGAGGGTTCGCTCTTTCTGGTCGAAGCATCGGCCAAGGGTCTAGAGCGGATTGATCTCACGACAATTGATCTCACACGACCGGTTTCAGAGCTGCGCTTTGAAAATGTTGCAGCTGAACGGTTGCCGAATAGCAATCCAGCGGCGGTTCAGCAAATGATTGATGCTGGGCGGACAGTGATTGCTGCTGACACGCTGGGTGCAGGTCAGATGATGATTGAAAAGGCAGTCGACTATGCCAAGGAGCGAAAACAGTTTGGACGTGTGATCGGTTCCTTCCAGGCGGTGAAACATCTCTGTGCGGAAATGGCTGCCGAGCTCGAGCCTTGTCGGTCGCTTGTCTGGTATGCGGCTTACGCTCAAGACGCTATCCCTGAAGAGGGAGCCCTTATGTCCTGTCATGCAAAAGCACACCTCTCTGAGGTCGGGCGGTTTGTTGCGCGGACCTCAACGGAAGTGCATGGCGGCATGGGCTTCACGGACCTTGTGGGGCTTCACTACTGGTTCAAAAGAATCGGCCTTGATCGGCAATTGCTTGGTGGCCCGGAAAGGGTGCGCGAAGAAGCTGCGCGCCTGCAAGGCTGGGCAGCGTAAGAGAGCCTGAGCGCCCGAACTTGGTTCTTTTCTCCCCGGACGCTTAAGGCTAAGGTCTAAGAAAAATAGACCGAAGTCTAGTTTTGGGAGGAAGAGATATGCGTGCAGCTATATTCAGAGATGGCGATCTGGTCGTCGATACTTTGCCGGACCCAACACCTGGTGAAGGGCAGGTCGTTGTCAAAACACTGGCTTGTGGCATCTGTGGGTCGGATCTTCACGCCTTTCATCATGCCCCAAAGATGGTGGAGATTGCAGAACGGTCTGGTGGTGGGTTTGGAATGGATCTGAAGCGCGATATCGTATTCGGACATGAGTTCTGCGCAGAGGTCCTGGATTATGGACCAGGCGCACAAAAAACACTGAAACCAGGAACACGGGTTTGTTCCATGCCGATAGCGATCGGTGCGGATGGTATCAGCACGGTCGGGTATTCAAACGACACCCCTGGCGGTTTCGCCGAACAGATGGTTCTCAATGAAATGATGCTGCTGGAAGTCCCAAATGGTCTTCCGACTGAGCAGGCGGCGCTGACCGAGCCGATGGCCGTTGGCTGGCACGCCGTCAAAAAGGCGAACATTACGGAAGAAGATGTCGCGTTGGTGATCGGGTGTGGGCCGGTTGGTCTGGCAGTCATTGCCGGTCTAAAACTCGCGGGCGTCAGCCCCATCATTGCGTCGGATTTTTCTCCCGCCCGTCGCAAGTTGGCGGAAACAATGGGTGCGGACATTGTGCTCGACCCCGCAGAGACATCGCCCTACGAGCGTTGGAAAGATGAAGCGGCACCAGAAGGGTATGATCCAAAAAACTGGATGACCATGATGGGGATTGGACCGCAGCTACGACCTGGTGTGATCTTTGAATGCGTTGGTGTTCCTGGGATTATTCAACAAATTCTCGAGGGTGCACCAAAGGCTGCCCGCATTGTTGTTGTTGGTGTTTGTATGGAGCCTGATCAGTTTGAGCCCTTCTTTGGGATCAACAAGGAACTGAACGTCCAATTTGTACTTGGCTATTCGCCGGAAGAATTTGCTGAAACACTCGGGTTCCTGGCCGAGGGAAAAATCAAGGCAGAATCGTTGATCACCGACAAGGTTGGTGTTGACGGGGTTAAGAATGCTTTTGAAGAATTAGGCAATCCAGAGCAGCACGCAAAAATCATGGTCGAACCCTGGCGTTAGGTTTTCTTCATTACATTCAAAGAGTTAGGGTGTTCAGGCGTGGTCCATTTGTGGGCTACGCCGCTTTTTTGCCATGATCTCGGCACGCGTGCGCCTTTCACATCGCCTATATTCAATAAGAGCAAGTCACGTTTAGTTTGAACCAAAGAACGCGCCAAATTCACGCGCTTTTTGGCATTCATACGAATCCCATAAAACATGACATGCTCTAGAAGAAACAATAATCAAAAGGAGGTTCTCTCCCATGTCCGGTGGAACAATTTTCGTTCTTGTGTTGTTTGCTCTCGCGCTTGTCATCCTGATCAAGGCGGTTGTTATGGTGCCGCAAGGATTTGTCTACACGGTGGAACGTTTCGGCCGGTATACGAAGAGCCTTCAACCAGGTCTTTCCATCATCACACCCTTCATCAATCGCATTGGCAACAAAGTGAATGTGATGGAGCGCGTTCTTGATGTGCCCAGTCAGGAAGTCATCACTAAAGACAATGCGATGGTCACGGCCGACGGTGTTGTCTTCTTTCAGGTGATGGATGCGGCGCAGGCGTCTTACGAAGTGAATGATCTCGAATATGCGATCTTGAACCTCACCATGACAAATACGCGGACGGTGATGGGGAGCATGGACCTTGATGAGTTGCTGAGCCAACGCGACAAAATCAATGCGCAGCTTCTTGCTGTGGTTGATGAAGCGACCAACCCCTGGGGTGTGAAGGTCACCCGTATCGAAATCAAGGATATTAATCCACCGCGTGACTTGGTCGATGCGATGGCACGCCAGATGAAGGCGGAACGTGATAAGCGTGCGACGATCCTTGAGGCAGAGGGCGATCGTCAGTCCGAAATCCTGAAAGCTGAAGGTCAGAAGCGGGGCGCCATTCTTGAGGCTGAAGGTCGCAAGGAAGCTGCTTTCCGCGATGCGGAAGCCCGGGAGCGGGAAGCGCAGGCCGAAGCCCAAGCAACGGCTGATGTGAGTAAGGCCATTGCGGACGGTGATGTTCAGGCAATCAACTACTTTGTGGCGACCAAATATGTTGAGGCCCTGCAGGCTGTTGCTGCGGCGCCGAACCAGAAGCTGGTCATGATGCCTCTTGAGGCTTCAAGTCTGATCGGCGCCATTGGCGGTATCTCTGAAATCGCCAAAGAAGCGTTTGGCAAGGACAGTGATGGTTCTGGTGGTGGCAGCTCCAGCGGCGGTTCAGGCTCGGTTCCTCGTGTCACGCCGGGGGCATAGGCCATGCAGGAGTTCTTTACAAGTTGGGGCAACTGGACCTGGCTAATTCTAGCGGTTGGTCTGGCTGCGCTTGAAATGGTCGTGCCAGGGATATTGTTGATCTGGCTTGCAGGTGCTGCCCTTGTCGTGGCCCTCGTCGATCTTCTCCTGCCGCTTAGCTGGCAGGCAGAAGTGGCACTGTTCGCCGTGCTCTCAGTTCTCTTTGCCTATGCTGGCTACCGTTGGTCGAACCAACCGGGTCAACAGATCTCTGACAAACCCAATCTCAATATGCGCGGCCAGTCTTATGTTGGGCGCACATTTGTCGTCGCGGAGGCCATTCAGAATGGGCGTGGCAAGGTAAAAGTTGGGGATACGCTTTGGGTGGCCTCGGGATCGGACGCAGATGTTGGCGCGTCGGTACGGGTGACCGACGTTGATGGGACCATGCTGGTTGTTGAGTCTGTCTGACCACTTCCCATCCACGTGAACAAAAGCCCGGCGCATGCGCCGGGCTTTTTCATTGGATGCTGTTTGGTGCGCCCCTTAAGCGGCGCGGATGCTCTCCAGGAAGCTTCGTACTTCGCCGTCGAGGTTTTCTGTGTAGCCGCTCAATGACTGGAAGTTTTGCACCAGATTTTCTGCAGCTTCGCTGGTTTCCGTGATCCCGGTCTGGATACCACCTGCGTGACGGGTCATCTCTTCAGCACCGTCGGCAGCAAGCTGTGTTGCCCGTGTGATTTCAGCGGTGGCGGCTGATTGCTCTTCGATTGCCGCTGCAATGGCGCCACTCACAGTGCGCATCTCGTCGATGCGTTCGCGGATCGCGGAGATGGAACTTACGGTGCCATTCGTTGCCGCTTGAATTGAGTTGATCTGCGATGTGATCTCCTCAGTCGCTTTTGCGGTTTGGCTCGCCAGGCTCTTCACTTCGGAGGCGACAACCGCAAATCCCTTGCCGGCGTCGCCGGCACGGGCTGCTTCAATTGTCGCATTCAGAGCCAGGAGATTGGTCTGTTCCGCAATGTCTGTGATGAGACTGATGATCTCACCGATCTTATTTGCTGTTGTCGCCAGTTCCTGCACCCGGCTGTCGGCTTCTTCTGCGTCGCCGACGGCGGTTTCAGCGACCTCTGTAGAATGACCAACCTGTGTCGCAATCTCACGAATGGAGGCAGACATTTCTTCGGCTGCTGATGCGACAACAGTGACGTTTTCAGAGGCTGCTGTAGAGGACTGCGCTGCGGCGCCGCTCTTTTCAGCCGCCCCTGATGCTGTGTCGCTCATGATCCCCGCAACATTTGCCATCGCAGATGTTTCTTTGGTGACCGAGGCGACAAGGCCGCCAACTGTTTCTTCAAAACGGGTTGCGACCTGGCTCATGGCTTCGGCGCGTTCAACTTCGCTTTTCTGCTGAAGTTTTTCAGCTTCATTGGAAAGGAGTTCTGTCTGAGCCAAAGCTTCTTCGGCTCTCTCTAACGATGCGTCGGCGCTTTCAAATGCGTCGCGCATTTGTTTCACGGCCATCACAAGTACGGTCGTCTCAATGACAACCACGGCCGCGTGAACGGCCACGCGGCTGAAGTCTGCACCGCCTGCCCACAGGAATTCTGGGACAAAAAAGTTGAAGCCAACGTGATGAACGGCAACAATTCCTGCGGCTGCGAGCAACGCTCTGAAGTCGACAAAAACAATAAGAGTTGCTAATGACGCCATGAAGTAAAGGTGGGCATCAATCTGCAAAGCTGTGCCCTGAAGCTGAGCCACGCACAGCATTGCCATGATCATCAAGGAGACGGCGAACGCATTTCTCACCATTGGCGAGTTGCCAGCTGTTTTCCAGAAAGCCGTTGTTGCGCCTGCAAAAAGGATTGCCGCTGCTGGCGCGATGAGCCAGCCATTCCCACTCCATATGCCAAGTGCAGCAATTACCGGTACATGCGCCCAAAGATAGGGGAGCATGTAAGGGTATGATTTTTCCCGAATTTTGTCCGTCGTTTTCATTTTTTCATCCCGCCTTTATGAATTTTCCGTCGTCAGTCCCTGGCCTCTGGTCCACCCGCCAGCCGTACAGAGCTCTGGTGGCGTGGCAGACAAAATGAGCCACGCACCGACATCTTTGAGTGATTGAGTTTTAGAATTTGCACCGAGACGCGCAGTGATCACGTTACCGGCAAAGCCAACGTTCAAAACCGCAGCGCCAGCATCGTTCACGCGGGCCGCTGCCTCGTCGAAAGAAACATGAGGGGCAAAGACCGCTGTCACGTTGCGATCTGTCGGGGCGGGCTGTATTTGGAGGACGCCGATCACTGCAAGGCCACACAGCGCCATAACGCTTGGAACCGACACGCTTCCGCGCGCGTGTTTGTGTTTTTGCCTATGTCCTGTGTGTCCCGCCACCCAGAGATCCCCTCTTTCTGGTTAGCGATACTTGTAAGGATGAAGTGCTAATAAAATGTTCGTTCGTGAAGAGAATCAGGTGGTTAGGCAGAAGGTTTGGATCGGGCCAAGCCTAATGGACTATGAGTTGAAATCTTTAGAAGCGTCCTGTGCGGACTGGAAGTTGCTGGAGAGTTGACTTTGGTCCGCATCGGCATAGCTCACGGCTCTATGGAGCGCATTTGCCGTCGCATTGACTGCCTCTTTGACCATTCGGACTGCGGGAGCAGGCATGCCAGCTGCTGTGCGGGCCATTTCTAGTGCTGCTTCTACGACATTACCATCATCAGCAATCTCTTCGATGAGACCCCAGTCAAGGGCATGGTCTGCACTCATGCGTTCGCAGAGAATACAGATGCGCTTGGCACGGGCGGGCCCGACAAGGGTGATGAGACGTGGTAGGGCGCCCCATTGAAGGTTGATGCCAATCTTTACCTCTGGGACATAGAGAAAGGCATCGCGGCCCATAACACGCCAGTCGAGGGAGATCGGCAGCGCGACGCCTGCTCCAACGGCCATGCGTTCAATAGCTGCGATGGTGATCTGGGGCATATCTTCCCAGGCTTGGCACAGCCGCACCCCTGCATAATATGTGCGTCGGAGTTCTAGATCTGATTGTTGCCCGGTAAACCGTTGTTGACGCTCTTTTAGATCGATCCCTGCCGAAAAGGCTTTGTCTGTCCCTGTGAGAACGACGGCCTGGGTCTCCAGGTCATCCTGAAAATGGCGGGCAATATCTGTCAGATCCGAAATGGCCTGGTCATTGAAGGCATTGAGATTGCCTCCGCGGTCAAAACGGACCAGGGCGACGGGCCCTTGTTTCTCGACAGTGGCGGTTTTCCAGCTCATTTCTTTTCTCCCTGTTTTCTTTATCCAGCATATCTAACGGCAGGTGCCAGCATCAATCGGGTTTTCTTGCCTTGTTGGCTTACAGATAAGGCGAGAGGAGCCGTGCAGCATTGTCTCTCAGCTTCACGGACAGCGGGCGTCCACGCAGTGTCGCAACGGTTTCTTGCCTGGCTGCTGCAATTTTCTTATCGATTATTGCTTCAAGAGTTCCCACGAGTTCGGGGCTGAAACATTCGAGATTAAATTCGAAATTAAGACGCAGACTGCGAGGATCCCAGTTCGCTGATCCTATGGAACACCATATGCCATCCACCGTCATCATCTTGGCGTGGTCAAATGGCCCTTCGGTCATCCAGATTTGACAGCCGCTTGCCGCCAGCTCGTCTAAAAGTGCTCGGCTTGCCCAGGCCATATAGAACAGGTTGTTTTTTTGAGGCAGCACAATGTCGACTGTAACCCCTCGCATGGCGGCCAGCGACAGGGCTGTGATGAGATCGCTGTCTGGAAGGAAATAGGGTGTGACGATACGGATATGCTGCCGTGCTTCGGACAGACCGCCAAGAAATGTCCACCGGATGGTGTTGCGGTTCATATCCGGGCCCGCCGGAAGACCTCGTGCAATGACATCGCCCTTGCTTGTTAGCTCCGGTCGCCAAAACTCGCCCACCAGAAGCTCGCCAGTGCTGAAGCGCCATTCGTGCGCGAAGGCGGCCATGAGGTGAGCGACCACTGGCCCCTCGACCGCATAGTGGATATCGCGGATCGGGTGTTTGGCGTCAGGACGCAGCAAATTGCCCGCTGCAATATTCATGGACCCTGTAAACCCGACCTTGCCGTCCACCACCAGGATTTTCTGGTGGTTGCGGAGATTGAGATAAGGCATTTGCCAGGGCAGGAATGAGTGAAGGAAGCGGGCGTGGGGAATGTCTGCATCCCGCAGCTTTTTGATCATGGAAGGGAATGAATACCAGGAGCCAACGCCGTCGATCAGGACGCGTATCTTGACACCCCGTGCGTGGGCTTTTCTGAGCACCTCCAAGAACTGACGTCCGGCTTCATCATTATTGAAGATGTAGGTGGATAGAGCCACGCTGCTCTCGGCTTGCTCAATCGCGGCAACCATGGCCGGATAGGCGTTTTCGCCATTCCGGAGCACCTCAATGTGATTGCCATCGGTATAGGGGATTTTGGCAATGCGCTGACCAAGCCGCGCCATCTCCACAATCCGCTCTGTGATTTTTCCATCACGCTCTTGCCCAACTAACCCGCGATGGTCAGCAATATCAACATCGCCGGTAATGTGTCCGCTGCCGCGAAGCTCTTCCGCCCGGCGGGCAATGCGGTTGATGCCGAAAATGAGGTAGATGGCCCAGCCGAAAACAGGAAGCAGGATGATGACGCCAATCCACGCAACCGCCGCCCGGACATCTTGTTTTGTAACAAGTGCGTGGCCCGCTGCGGCTATTGCTGCTGCCAGGTTGATGAGCCCGAGAAAGACGGGCCATAATTCTAGACTTGCTTGTGGCTCCATGCCCTTAACTTAAGCGGCGGACGCTGGCGCTGTCATGTGTTGAGTTAAAAACGCACGGATGCGCCGATTTGGACGGCACGGTCTTCGCCTGGAAAGAAGCGTTCAACCGCATTGCCCCCACGCACAATGATATCTGCGCGATCAGCAAACCGGGTATCAGCAAGATTGGTGATGCGTGCATAGAGACCGAGTGCGTCGGTTACATCATACTGGCCGCGCAGATTCAGAAGGTCGTGCCCCTCATAAGTAGCGGTGTGGCCTGAATCCATGGCGTATTCTCCCACATGAACCCATTCAAGTTCAGCGCGCGCTTTGCCTTCCAAGAACGTGTAGCCAAGACGCACATTGGCGAGCGTTCTGGGTGCTGAATCAATATCATAGCCCGACGTGATGGCATTGGCTGGATTCGTCGCTGCGCGGTTAAAATCATATTTGTGGACGGCGTAGGTGGCAGAACCAGAAATATCAAAGCCAGCGCCCAGAGATGCGAAGGCTTCAAGCTCAATCCCGTAATGTTCTGTTTCGCCATTTGGTACGTTCAGGCGGGCAGAATCTCTGAAGAAGAAGTTGCTCTTCTCCATATAGTAGCTGGCAAGTTCGTAGCTCACTCCATGAAGGTTGCCGCGCGCGCCAAGTTCGATGCTATCGGTGCGTTCACTTTCCACTTGGCCTGGGATCTGATTGTCCTGAAGTCGATAGAGATCGGTCGTCTGGGGAGCCCGCGCGCCGCGCGCGAGGTTTGCAAAACCTGTGATGCTTTCATTAAACGCATGTGTGACCCCGAGCTTGGGTGTTACGTCAAAAAACTCATCAATCCGATCGGGTGTGCGCTGAAAGCGACCAACAGTGTTGTCGGGTGCATTGTTGGTGTAGTCGTAGCGCGTGTATTCCAGTCGAGCACCTGCGGTCAGCTTTGTTGCATCAGACAATGACCATACAGAGTGAATGTAGGGTGCTGTGACCAGAGCTTCGACGTCATAGTCATAGTGAAGTCCCTGAACGAATGCCCCGAAGACGGTTGGGCCTGTTTGAAACTCGCGGAGTGACCCTTGCGTATATTCCAGGTCTGTCCCGAAGATGACCTGATGGCCCCCATCCAGGTTCATGAAGTAAGCTGACTGGACCCCCGTGCTCCAATGCTCGTTTTCTTCAAGCGCGTCGCCTGGAAGGAAGTGCAGGAGGAAATCCATATCATTCACACGTGCATAAGGTGTGATGGCAATGGAGTTGCCATTGTCCAAGCCGCGCTCCCAACGTACCGCCAGACGGGAAGACCACGTATCGCGGAAAGCTTCCGGGTTTGGATTGGTTTTGCGCAGGGCGTCTACCTTGTAAGCGTCATTGCCTTCAACGAAACCAGCAGTCTCTTGATTGAGGTTCTGTCCTGACAGTGTTGCGCGGATGTAATCTTGTGCAGCACTGTAGTCATATCTCATCTGATATTTCTGTTGCCCGTAACTGGAATTGGCGCGGAACCCATCGCTATCTTCGGCCAGCTCAAAGCTGGCTCGTGCGGCATGGTTGCCTTCACCGCCACTTGCTGTTCCAAAAACATTCAGGATTCCATGCGGCCCGACGCGGGTCCGCAGCTCCCCCTCGGGTTCAGTGGTCGGTGCAGCTGATAGTACGTTGATCAATCCGTGTACGGCGTTTGATCCGAAACGCGCGCTGGCAGGGCCGCGGACGATCTCCACGCTATCGGCTGCCTCGATGAAACTGTCAAAGAGGCCGTTGACGTTTGCAAAGCCTGGTGCGCGATAGGGAATTCCGTCTTCCAGATAGAGAAAAGACCCGGCACCCGCGCCACCTGTGAGTACAGGCGATCGGATCGCTGTTAGATGTTCCTGCCCCGATCCATGTTGCACGAAGACACCGGGTGCCCGGTTGACGACTTCGCTCGGGTGGTCTGGGGCGAGCAGTTCAATGTCTTCGGTATTGATTTTGCTGATGTTGCTGGGGTGGGTCGCTCGCCTGGTCCCCTCGCCGGTGGAGGTGACAACCAACTCATCCATGAGAACTGGTTCGTCGGCTGCAGCGGTCCCGAAAGGGATGAGCGCTGAGATAAGAAAACTGACAGCGGTGGCAGGTCCACCCAAACGCAACTTTGATGACATTTACTCTCCCCCAAGCTGTCAAAAAGCGCGGTTTTCCGGCCGATACAGCTTTATCCTTGCCTTTTGTTAGAGGATCGGCGGACTCTTTTCAATTAGGACACTTAATGGACCTTCTTTATGTTTCCGATTGCTGACGATAACCCCACCCATTCTTCGCCGATTGTGACGTGGTTTCTTATCGCCATATGCGTCGTAATTTTTGCGTGGCAATCCTCGTTACCAAATAGCGCGATTGAGACTGTTTTCATTACATATGGGGCGGTTCCGGCGAATATTTTTGGCACCCCGACAGGGGCCGTCCTCCCATTTCCTCCTGAAATGACTCTTGTAAGCAGTCAGTTCCTCCATGGCGGACTGATGCATCTGGGCGGCAACATGCTCTATCTCTATATTTTTGGGGATAATGTCGAAGCTGCCATGGGCCACATGCGGTTTTTGGCTTTTTATCTGATTGCAGGTATTGCCGCAGCGCTCACCCATGGTGCGTTTGCGCAAGCCTCTGGGATTCCCATGATTGGGGCCAGTGGCGCTATTTCAGGTGTTTTGGGAGCCTATCTCTTGCTCTACCCGCATGCGCGGGTACGGATATTGTTTCTCCCTCTACCCATTCCGTTCTTCAAGATTTTTGCGGTTCCGGCAATCATTGTGCTTGGGATCTGGTTTGCCATTCAATTCGTCAGCGCTGCCTACAGCTCCACTGAGGGCGGGGGCGTTGCCTTTTGGGCGCATGTGGGCGGCTTTGTTGCGGGCATGGTTCTGCTGCCTCTCTTCAAGCAAAAAGGCGTGCCGTATTGGCAGTCACCGTCAGCTGAGGTGATCGATACACGACGGGTGTCCGGCCCCTGGACGCGCATCGGCGCGCAGCAGGAAATGTCGACAGGCGACGTCGACGTACCACGCCGCCGCAAGCGGGGACCGTGGGACAGAACAAGCGATGACTAAATGGTGCTGGGTCCTTTGTTTAGCCGCATTTCCGAACCACAAAAGTCTGCAACTTTTGTTGGAAATGCTCTATTCGCCAGCTTCCATCTGTGATTGCTGGTAGTTTTCCAGTCCCACGCGGTTGATCAAGTCGAGCTGAGTTTCCAGGAAGTCGATATGCTCTTCTTCGTCTTCTAAAATGCGCTCAAAAATCTCGCGGGACACATAATCGGAAACGCTCTCGCAATAGGCGATGGCTTCTTTGTAGAACTTGTGTCCGTCATGTTCTGCGGCGAGATCTGATTCCAGGCATTCCTTTACATCTTCGCCGATGCGCAGACGGTGGAGGTCCTGCAGATTTGGTAGGCCTTCCAGAAAGAGAATGCGCTCAATCAATGTGTCCGCATGCTTCATCTCATCGATGGATTCTTCGTATTCGACTTTGCCGAGGCGCTTAAGACCCCAATTGTCGAACATGCGTGCGTGAAGGAAGTATTGGTTGATCGCTGTCAGTTCCAACTTGAGGGCGCCATTTAGGAACTCGAGAACTTTTTTATCGCCTTGCATGATGGTCTCCTTCACGACGAAAGTGCCTAGTCACCCACATCTGTAACGGTGGGTCTTACCGGCACAATCTCGAAATATTTTCAGGAAAACAAGACTTTAGATGACTTGCTAGTCAGCCGCGATTGCAAGGTCGGGAGACGATGCTGCAATGGCCTGCAATTGCGACGCGGCGCCAACTTTGGCTCGCATGTGATTGACGCAAGAGCCACACCGCGGTGCGCATCCATGATGTTTGAAGACGTCAGAAACGGTTGTCGCGCCCTGGCTTAGAGCGTCATCCACCTTCTCGTCATTCAAAGCGTTACAAATACATGCGTACATGCGAATGCCTGTCATTTTCGTCTGACAGGAGTCTTAGGCACTTTAAGAATGATTGTCAATTACAATGCACCTGTAGCGCGGAGACGTATGCCTATGACGCGCATCTCGTCGAATCATACAAATCCCTATTAAAACAGGGGTTTAGCCGGGCTTGAAGGTCCTAAATGACGCCAGCGCGCAGGAAGTCGTGGATGTGAACCAGTCCCACCGGTTTGCCATCATCAACGATAAAGATGCTGGTGATCTGGCTTTCGTTCAGGAAGCTCAATGCTTCTGATGCGAGAGTTGAGGGGGCGAGGACCTTCGGATCAGAAGTCATTATCTCCGATACGGGCTTGGAGAGAAGATCTGCTCCCATGTGTCGGCGTAGGTCTCCGTCTGTAATAAGGCCAATAAGGGCACCTTCAATATTGGTGACCCCAATGCATCCAAGACCTTTTCGGGTCATGATGACCAGCGCGTCGCTCATAAGCGTGTCAGGGGAGGTCACCGGAAGTTCGCCGCCGCTATGCATGATGTCACTCACATGGCTCAGCATTGCGCCCAGCTTTCCACCGGGATGGAAATCTTTGTAGTTATTGGTGTCGAAGCCATTTCGCTCCAACAAGGCGGTCGCCAGAGCGTCACCCAGCGCCAGCTGCATTGTGGTGGATGTTGTCGGCGCCTGAAGACCATTAGGGCAGGCTTCTGCGACTTTGGGTAGGAGAAGCGCAATATCTGCGGCTTCTGCCAATGCGCTCTCTGTGCCGGAAGTCATGGAGATCAACGGGATCGCAAAGCGTTTCGTGTAGCTGATGAGATCGCGGAGCTCGGCTGTTTCGCCCGACCAGGATAGAGCGAGCACGACATCATCCTTGGTGATCATGCCTAGATCACCGTGACTTGCTTCGCTTGCATGCACAAAATTGGCCGGCGTGCCGGTCGAGGCGAGGGTCGCGGCAATCTTCTTACCGATGTGACCGCTTTTGCCAATGCCAGAAACAATGACGCGTCCTGTGGCAGTGCCCATGGTCTCAACGGCGTTAATAAACGGCTCACCCAGAGAGGAATTGAGCGCGGTAATACCCTCAACTTCCAGCTCTAGCGTCCGGCGCGCCGTCTTGAGGTAGGGGTGTGGGTCTTTGCTCGCCATTGTCTGCTGTCCGGGGCCGAAGTCGGCCTATTCTGCGGTTTTTGTCCGTCGGTGCGCGCGAGGCACCGTTGTCTTCGTCTCTCTGGGGCTTATAGCAGAGACGCGGGCGGGCTGCACAAGTGCATCATTTGCTTTCCGGTAACCATTTGGGCCCATGATTAATGAATGCGCCAAGCAGCAGAAAATCGCCGGTTTTTCGCGATGTCGAGCGGGCCCCTAAGGATGGCGGCTTTCGGCACCATTGCCGCTGTGATGGTGTTGACCAGTGAAGTATTTGCAGAAGACGTTCGGGGCCAAGGAGTTGCAGAGCGCCAATATGATGCCTACACGGCGCCAGGCGTGCGGGTAGGGAGTTTTGTTCTTCGCCCATCCCTTACGGTTTCAGAAACGTATGACAGCAACGTCTTTGCCTCCGATACGGACGAAGTGAGTGACTTCGTAACCGAGATCAATCCGAATGTCGTTTTTGAGTCGGATTGGGCCAACCACTCTCTGCGGTTTGAGGCCGATCTCGAACAGAGTTTACATGCATCAGAAGACAGCGAAGATTCCACTGACTGGAGCGTTGGGGTATCGGGCCGTGTTGACGTTCTCAATGACACGCAGTTGCGGGCAGGTGTGCTTTACGGATCGCTCACGGAAGACCGGGGCGAGCCAGAAGATATTGGTGCCGCAGCTGAGCCGACGGATTATAGCCTGTTTGAAGTCTCTACTGGCGTGACGCAACGGTTCAACCGTTTGTCCTTTGATGTTGGCGCGGAGTATTCCGAATTGGATTTTGATGACACGCCGCTGATTGGTGGTGGGTTTGACGAGAATGATGATAGAGACCGGAGCGTGCTCGAGATTGCAGTTGAAGTCGGGTATGAGCTGGTTGCTGATACGATCGTCTTTCTACGCGGCACCTACAATGAACGAGATTATGAACTGGACATCCCTGCGGTGGCAGTCAATCGCGATAGCGACGGTTATGAAGTCGTTGCAGGGGCTTCATTTGAGCTAGGCAGCCTCGCCACCGGTGAGGTGTTTGCCGGGTACCAGGAACAATCCTTCGATAATCCCAGTTTCTCTTCCGTGTCGGGTATCGCCTATGGGGCCTCTGTCGATTGGTATGTCACACCTCTCACGACCCTTCGCTTTAGCGCAGATACCGCGATCGAAGACACAACGTCTGGCGGTGCGTCCGCCTTTGAAAGCCAAACGGTTGGTGTTGGGGTTGATCACGAATTCCTCCGCAATCTCGTTGCCAGTCTAGACGTTGAATATACGGAAGAGGATTTTGCGAGTTCGGCCCGCAAAGACGAGATTTATGAGGTGGAGGTCGGCATTGACTACCTGATTGATCAGGTTTTCTCGGTTGGTGTATTCGCCGGTTATGAAGAGCGTGACTCCAGCATTGCTGGTGACAGCTTCTCGCGTGAAGTGGTGGGTGTCCGCCTGAGATCAGCGCTTTAAGTCGCCCCTGATCTGAGGCATCAGCTCGACGAGCCGTGGGCCGATGTCTTCTCTTGCCAGCCCGTAGGCTAGGTTGGCTGCCAGGTAACCCGCCTTGTCGCCGCAGTCGAAGCGTTCGCCCTCGAAACGTACGGCGTGGAACGGGACGGTGCCGATGGTTTCCGCCATAGCATCGGTCAACTGAATTTCGCCACCCGCACCCGGGTTTCCTTCTTTCAGTTTTTCAAAAACTTCTGGCGAGAGGATGTAACGTCCTGTCATTGCAAGGTTTGAAGGGGCGGTCCCCGCTGCGGGTTTCTCTACCAGGCCCTTTACTTCGGCCACCCGCCCATCGTCGGACCCTGGCGCGACGATGCCATATTGAAAAGTCTGGTCATCTGGGACCTCGGCGACGGCGACGATGTTGCCGCCTTTTTCGTTCCATGCGTCCACCATCTGAGCCAGGCAGCCACGTTCGTGGCGGACCATCTCATCAGGTAAAATCACAGCGAAGGGATCATCGCCAATAATGTCGCGCGCGCACCAGATTGCATGTCCAAGGCCGAGTGGTTGTTGCTGGCGTACAAAACTTGCTGCGCCATGCCGAAGTTGAGTTGATGAGAGAACATCCAGCGCTTCTTTTTTGCTTCGCTCGCTCAGCGTTGTCTCTAGTTCAAAGGCGTGGTCGAAATAATCTTCAATTGACCCTTTGCCGCGGCCTGTGATGAAGATGAAATGCTCAATGCCGGCCTGACGGGCCTCTTCCACTGCATAGTCGATCAGGGGGCGATCGACGATTGGGAGCATTTCCTTTGGGATTGACTTTGTGGCGGGCAGGAAACGGCTGCCCAACCCTGCTACCGGGAAGACAACTTTTCTAATCTTGGACGTCAATTCTCTGGCCTCATATCACTGCGTCGCCTGACGGCGTCGTTTCGCATATCCGCCGCATACGGTTGTTGGAACTTTACAATCAACGACCTACCAAATTGTGACAGAAATGGGTGTTCTGGCGGTTTTGAGGGAGAATATGTACCGAAATCGGAGCTATGAACCCATGAATTAACGACATTTGTGAACCGGCAGCTCAAACAAGGCCAGAATGGCAGCTGGGGCTTCACGTTTGCACGAGGGATGGGCTAGTGTGCGCGAACGGCTGAGAGAGCCCGTTTTCTGTCCGATTTGGAGAGTTCTGACGATGAAGGTATTCCCGGTCATTCTGTCTGGGGGCGTGGGGTCAAGGTTGTGGCCGACGTCACGGGCACTTTACCCAAAGCAGTTGCTTCCCTTGGTGTCAGAGCGCGCCATGTTGCAGGAAACCGCTGGTCGGGTGACAGACAGAACGGTTTTCGCGGCACCGATGATTATCTCTAACGAGGAGCACCGGTTCATTATTGCAGCTCAAATGCAGGAACTGGGGATGGAGTCCCTCGTTCATGTTTTAGAGCCGATGGGGCGGAACACGGCACCAGCGGCGGCTGTCGCCGCTGAGATTGCGCTCTCCCATGACAAGGATGCGGTGCTGCTGATCCTGCCGGCTGATCATCATATTGGCGACCAGGCTGCCTTCCGGTCAGCGATTGATGAAGGGACCAAGCTTGCGGCGGACGGCCGTCTTGTCACTTTTGGTGTCATCCCGACCGGCCCTGAAACGGGATATGGATACATCAAAGAGGGTGACACGCTAGAAGGCGGGCGTGGACGGGATGTTGCCCGCTTTGTCGAAAAACCCTCAGCTGAGACGGCGAAAGGATATCTCGCTGAAGGCGGGTATTACTGGAACGCTGGCATATTCATGTTTAGGGCGGATCAGATCCTGGCTGAGATGGCCGAGCATTGCGCTGACATTCGCACCCACGCAGCAGAAGCCGTGAAATCTGGTGCCAAAGATTATGATTTTTTCAGGTTGGACGAGACGGCGTTTGGGCAGTGCCCCTCCGACTCCATTGACTATGCGGTGATGGAGCATACGCAATCTGCTGCGGTGATCCCTGTGGATATGGATTGGAGCGATATCGGCAGTTGGTCAGCGCTCTGGGAAATTGGACAGAAAGACAAAGCCGGAAATGTCCTGGCAGGTGACGTGCTGCAGCTGGATGCTCAGAACAGCTACATCAGGGCGGAAAACAATTTGATTGCCGCTGTCGGCGTCAAAGACTTAGTGGTTGTTGAGACGGGCGATGTGGTGATGATTTCACCGCGCGACCGGGTCCAGGATGTGAAGCTTCTTGTCAAAGACATTGCCTCGGCTGGGCGCAGCGAGCATCACGCGCATACAAAAGTGTATCGCCCCTGGGGCTTCTATGAGGGTCTTGATCAGGGGGATACACATCAGGTCAAACATCTGATGGTAAATCCCGGCGCCTCTCTGTCGCTGCAACTCCACCACCGGCGTTCGGAACACTGGGTGGTGGTGAGCGGGGAAGCTGAAGTCACCGTGGGCGATAAGGTGCAGACGCTGCGTGCCAATGAGTCCGTTTACATTCCTGTTGAGACAAAGCACCGCTTAAGAAATCTCACCAGTGAGCCGCTCAGCATTATTGAAGTGCAAACCGGGTCTTACTTCGGTGAAGATGACATTGAACGCTTCGACGATGTTTATGGGCGGGTCGCTGAAGAAAACTAGACGCTGAACTCTCTTCGAACCCGTTTGACGATGCGCTGCGCCACGAGGTCTGCGGTGGTGCCGAAGAGCGTGCCAGTTGGTGTATGATTATCTCTGTCTTTTTCTGCAGACATAGGCAGTATTGTCGGGGGAAAGCGTTAGCGGTTCGTATCACTGCCATGAGGATATGTGCATGTTTCGGGGTTTGTGTCTTCTTTTTGCGGGTTTTTGTGTTTCCATTGTGTCGCCTGCGACCGCATCTGCGCCGATCCCCAATCCGCCGCCGGGATTTGTCGATGAGGCGTTTGCAAGCTGGCTGACGGAGTTTCGCAGCGAGGCATTGGCTGCCGGGATTTCAGGTCCGGTTTTTGACCGGGCGATGCGAGGTGTGCGGCCTGACCCTAAAGTGGTCGACGCCAATAATAACCAGCCGGAATTTGTTCGGCCTGTCTGGGATTATCTGGCATCCGCCATCTCCGATACCCGCGTTGCGAATGGGCAGGAAAAGCTCCGTGCCTATCCTACGCTCCTTGGGCGGTTGGAAGAGCGCTATGGTGTGGACAAGGAAGTGCTGGTTGCGATCTGGGGTCTGGAAACCGGCTATGGCGCTTTCATGGGCAACCACCGGGTGACACAGGCCCTCTCGACACTTGCTTATGATGGACGTCGCACAAAATTCGGCCGCGAACAATTGCTTGCGGCACTCAAGATCCTTCAGCGGGGCGACATTACGCCGGAAGCCATGACGGGCTCCTGGGCTGGCGCTATGGGGCACACACAATTTATTCCGACAACTTATAACGCCCATGCTGTCGACTTTAATGGGGATGGCAAACGCGACATCTGGAACACGATTGGAGATGCGCTGGGCTCAGCCGGGAACTATCTGGCAGCGTCCGGCTTCCAGACAGGTGGCACCTGGGGTGGAGAAGTAAAACTGCCCCGCACCTTTGACTACGCTCTTGCGGATGCGGGGGTAGAAAAGACGATGGGAGAATGGGCGGCGCTCGGCATTACGGGAGCGCAGGGCGGAGCACTTCGCCGGGATGATCTGAAAGCCCGTCTCATTCTGCCCGCTGGGCACAAGGGGCCCGCCTTTTTGGTGCGGAATAATTTCCGCACGATCCTGCGCTATAACAATTCCACCTCGTATGCCCTGGCAGTGAACCTGCTGGCGGACCGCTTTCGAGGGAAGGGGGAGATCGTGGCCAACTGGCCGACGGATGATCGTCCACTTGGCCGCACAGAGCGCCAGGAGCTCCAGCGCCTTTTGACGTCGAAAGGCTATGATACCGGCGGCGTCGACGGCATTATCGGCGGCAACAGTCGCAAGGCGCTGCGGAACTGGCAGTTGGCGCAGGGGCTGCCTGCCGATGGCTATCCAACCGCTGCGCTGCTGGCTCGTTTGCGCCGTTGATCTTCGTTCTACAAGGGCCCGCTCCCGTCCAAATTTGATCAGATTCTTTGTCATATTCGATCAGGGAATGACTCGCCTTGCCTAGCGAGTTTGGTCATACTCCGCATCAAATTGAAGACAAGTTTTGGCAGGGAGAGCCACATGAAAACGAAAATCACCGAACTGTTCGGTATCGAACATCCCGTCATTCAGGGCGGCATGCACTATGTCGGCTTCGCGGAAATGGCAGCGGCTGTTTCCAATGCAGGTGGCCTGGGCATTATCACCGGCCTTACCCAGAAGACGCCGGAAGATCTCGCGAAAGAGATTGAGAAATGTAAGGGCATGACCGACAAACCGTTCGGTGTGAACCTCACCTTCCTGCCGGGCTTCGCAGCGCCTGACTATCCGGGCTATATCAAAGCGATTATTGATGGCGGCGTGAAGATTGTGGAAACTGCTGGCCGGTCTCCTGAAGCCTATCTGCCAGCCATGAAAGAAGCAGGCATCAAGGTCATTCACAAATGTACGTCTGTGCGCCACTCGCTCAAAGCCGAACGTATTGGCTGTGATGCGGTGAGTGTGGATGGTTTCGAATGTGGTGGTCACCCGGGTGAAGATGACATTCCGAACATGATCCTTCTGCCACGCGCAGCTGAAGAGCTGAAAATTCCGTTCGTTGCCTCTGGCGGCATGGGCAATGCTCAGCAGCTTGTTGCAGCCCTCGCGCTTGGTGCCGATGGCATCAATATGGGCACACGCTTCATTGCGACGAAAGAAGCCCCTGTGCACCAGAATGTGAAACAGGCGCTGATTGATGCAAGCGAACTGGACACACGACTTGTCATGCGTCCCCTGCGGAACACGGAACGCGTGCTGACCAACCCGGCTGTTGAGAAAATGCTCGCGGTTGAGAAAGAAAAAGGCGACGCAACCACCATTGAAGATGTTGCCGAGTTTGTCGGCGGTGTGTACCCGCAGATCATGCAGGAAGGCACAATGGAAGCAGGCGCCTGGTCCTGCGGTATGGTTGCTGGCCTCATCCACGACATTCCAACCTGCGAAGAGCTGGTCGGTGGCATCGTGCGTGAAGCTGAAGAGATCATCAAAGGTCGGATGCAGCAGTTCGCATCGTAAGGCTTTTCTGTTTTAGGTTAGAGCCCGGGTGCGAAAGCGCTCGGGTTTTTTCTATGTATACTCAGCCTCTCCCAACCAAACTCTTGCCGTCACCACCGGACTTGTTCCGGTGGTCCAGGGGCGTTGGAATATGGGCCTGCATTTGGAACACTGGATGCCCGGAACAAGTCCGGGCATGACAATGGAGAGGAAGGAGACCTGTAGTGACCAACAAGTGGTTGGAGCTCAACAAGGCGAGCTGGAATGAGCGCGCGCCGATCCATGTGCGCTCGTCCATGTATGACCTGGACGCGTTCAAGGCAGGGCGTTCGACACTAGTGAATGGCGAGCTTGAGGCCATTGGGGACGTGACGGGCAAAGAGCTTGTGCATCTGCAATGTCACTTTGGGCTTGATACGCTTTCCTGGGCGCGCACTGGCGCGAAAGTCACTGGGCTCGATTTTTCTGAAGAAGCGATTGCGGCGGCACGGGACATCGCGGCAGAGATAGGCATTGATGCGGAGTTTGTTGTCGCCAACGTCTATGACGCGCCAGAGGTTCTCGCTCGTCAATATGACATTGTTTACACCGGCATCGGGGCCATCTGCTGGCTGCCGGATATCGACGCCTGGGCGCAAGTCATGGCGGACCTCGTAAAGCCGGGGGGCGAGTTTTACTTCGTGGAGTTTCACCCGACCGAGTGGATCTGGGATGAGGATTTTAAACCGGGGTATGACTATTTCACGCCCAAAGAAGGGTTAGCTCTCCACGAGGCGGGGTCCTACGCCAACCCGGAAGCTGTCACGGAACACAATGATACGGTGCAGTGGAACCATAATCTGGGTGACGTTGTGACGGCGCTTATTAAGGCGGGACTCCGCATCACGGAGCTCACCGAACACGACACCCATATGGTCAAAGGCTGGGACTTTTTGGAGGAGGCGGGCAATGGTCTCTACAAGATGCCTGAGACCCGCAGCAATTTGCCGTTTATGTACACACTCCGAGCGGTGAAGGAGTGATCTGACTAAGGCCAATTTCTGTTGACCTATTACAGTTGTTTGACGAAACGAAAATTTCATGATGATCTGAGCGTCCAACATCCAATTTGCGATGGGGCGCATACGGAAGACCATGGGATTGTCAGATAAGCTTCTTATTTATGGAAATTGGTCGGGCCCGGGGTGGACTGCTGGCCGCAAAGCAGCGCCCTACATTGCTAAAAAGCAAGAAAGGATCCTCTCCGCAGCTGATCGCAAGATGGACGGTGTGGATGCGTTTGATAATTTCGTCTCGAAAGCACATGACCTGAATGAGATTGATGCGGAGGTTGAACTCAGACGCCATCTCGGCGCATTGGGATTGATCAGCAACAAGAAAACCACCACGGGAGATGCCTACACGTCCAGGCCCAAATATGATGACGAGAAGAGGTTTGTTTCCTATGCCTACTACCGGGAGCAACTGATTGGTGGGCATTCGCGCCCACCCGGCTCAGAGGCGGAAAGGGCCACGCTCGCAAAGGCTTTCGTGAATTATTATCAGCATATTGCTAAGTCGAACGGTCAATTTGTGACCGACTTTGTGGAAAACCTGCCTAGCCTTAGACATGGAGGCTATGGGTCGGCAATATTGATGCACGCAAAGCTTCTCGGGGCGGGACATCTCTTCCTGTGCGAAACGAAGAAAGTCCATGATTGCATTCAAACGGACATTGTTGGGGAGTTTGGCAAGGACATTATCGTGCAATCCGATGTGGCGGATTATCTGAATACCAAATTTGTCTCGCCTCACGATGATGATGATTTTAAGCCCGTGAATGGGCAGGCGTTCAAGGAGACGCTTACCCGTAAGGAAGTGCTTGCCGCCAGTGCGCGCGACTTTAGCGAGCTTTATGGCGCTTACGTGCGAATGCGGAACGCGACAAAACCGAACATTGATTTTCGTAAGAATTGCCTGAGAAGGATGCGGTCCGGTAAGGGCTCAGGCCGGCTAGAACTTCAAAAGAACAGACGCCGCATGTCGCGCGTCGGTCACAAATACAAACGGGCACTTCGGTACGCGAAGGCGAGGTGAGGAAGGATCTAAAGAGAACAGATGGGCAGCTAGCTATCGCTATCTATGAGTCCGAATCTTTGGTCCCGTTTAGGAAGCCTGAAATGACTAACTCTTGATCACGTGACAGTGGCGTTAAGAGGGCTTTGTGGGCGTGTTTTGTGAGTTTTTCGAGTGGATAGATGTCGGGGTCAATGTTCTCGAGTCTCTCATAGTAGTTGCCTACGCTGGAGCTAACTGGATTTACCAGGCGGCGAAGTATGCCGATGCGAAGCGTATCCTCATCGGACAGAAGGCTTTGCGCCAGTCGTTTAGCATCTGACTTTGAGTTAGATGCCGCGAGCATCAGCAACAAGTCTGCGGCCTCCAACGCAACATCTAGTTCGCTGTTGGATGCTTGTTTTACTCTTTCTAGTACGTTTTCTTTGTATGCTGAAAACGCCTCATCATCGATGATTGGTACCGGTTTGTCTCTTTCTCTGATCTCTTTCGGAAAATTTTGGTTCTGGCCGAGGCGGCCAAGCATTAGACCATGAGGCCCCAGGAGTGATCGTTTATCCTCTACAGATTCCAGCAAAACAGTTGCTCTGTCTTTCTTGTCAATCTCTTTCAAAAGATGAACTAATGTTGTTGTCCGAGATCTTTCGAAGCTTCTTAGGCCACTTTGCCAGAAAATATCTTCTATGCAAAAGACTGCCTTAAGCAGACCAGAAGGTGAGTTTGACTTGCCAGAGATGAAACGAGGAGCATCTTCCATCATTGAACCAAACATGGTTCCGTGATCCGTTCTGGGGAGATGAGTCAATCCTTCAAGAAGGGTTATGCATTTCTCAAAATCGCTGCTGATCTCTTCTAAATGAAGCCAAATTTCTTGGCGAAGAGTGTCTTCGTGTGGGAAAAGGTTTTTGTAACCGGCCCACCCCTCTCCATGCGAAAGGGGCCACCCATGCGATGCGGGGTATTGTTTTGGTGAGAGCAAAGCGTCGACTAATTCAAGCTCAGGAAAGGTTTTGCCGAGAAGCCTTTTTGTATCATGAGTCCGTTCGGTAGAAACTCGGTTTACTATTTTCTCAATCGCTTCTTCTGGGCTTGGGGTTGGCACAAGATGCTGAGCGTTGTAGATGTTGAGTAGATAGTCGTTCTGCAATAGATACTCGAATGCCTCTGGTTCCTTCATGCGGATGAACTCCATGCGAAGCACATCCGAAATAAGCAATTCTGAGCCAGTGGACGCTCTGACTACCCGCACCGCATTCAGGACTTTTTGTACATCGCGCGGCCGTTCCAAAAAAGTGCTCGTGAAGAGATAGTCGTCTAACATGTCTTCCTTTTCATCTTCTGTGAGCTTTCGTTGAATGATCTCCTCTAATCCAATTTGAATATCCCGAAACAGTAGCTTTGGGTCTGCATTTGGAAGGTCGATATTTATCTGTACAATTTTTTCAAGAAACGTGGCGTGATGACCGTTTTCTACTTTACCTTCTGTTAAAGCAGCTTGGACGTGCCCTCTGTCATAGCCAAGAAGATAGGTAACGTTTGGAATGTTCCCGACAGCTTTGACCATGGAAAGAAAAGGTTTGATCTCTTCGTTCTCTAGGCGATCTATATCGTCCATTACGACTAGAAGCCGATGGTCTAAGTTCTCGAATGTGGTGACTAGTTTGTCTTTTGTGGACTGTAGACTTTCGTTTTTGGCCACACTTTCTAGGCTTTGTCGCAGATCTTTCGCTGCTTTGTTTGTTTTGTTGAGACCCAAAGACAAAGAGCCAAGTGTTGCGCTCGCAATGCCGCCTGTTAAACCCAGATCAGCCGCTATCGCTCCTAGCCAAAGAGCTCCTTTCCCCGCTGCAGTCACTTTTTCTAAAGCGTTGGCAAATTCAGAAGTAACCTGTTTGATTTCCTGAGCTAGATTGCTGGGGGCGTGTTTCGAAACAGTTTCGCCCAAAACGCGGAAGTAGTCTGAGACTAATGCTTCGCTCCCTGAAACAAGCCAAGGATTGTAACGAACTATGATAGTTCCGCCATCTTGCACTCTGTGTTCATCGCTCTCGTAGGACGCTAGAAAATCTTCCAGCCCATCCAACTTTGCATCTGACAGATCATTCTCTTGAAGGAGCTTTGTGAGCGCTCTTTCGTCGTCATTATCGTTATCGCTACCCAGTTTGTATTTTTCGCGAGCCAGAAGGTAGGTGATTGCGAAGTTTATTGTTGTTGATTTCCCAGAGCCCCACTCACCGTTGACACCGATGACCATGTTGGGTTTCCGTTGCGCGAAACCGATAATTCTTGCCAACCTTCTTGAGACGGGTGACGTGCGGTATTTATCCTCAAATGGGTTTCGCTTTGCGGCATCTGGTGAAAATTCCATAGGACTTTCGGAGGCTGATGGTGGATTGGCGAAACAACAATTTCATACATTCACTACATTCATCAACAAGTTTGATTTCTGGACGCGCCAAACAAAAAAGGCGCCTGGTTTCCCAAGCGCCCTGATTTCGTCAGCGATGTGGTACGGCGTGTCGCGTTCATCAGTGCTAAAAATCGCGCTAAGATTACGCGTTTTTTGGCGCTCTTATGAAACTCATGAAACGCGAAGCGCCTTCTTAGAAACCCATCTCTGCGTAGCTTTTGCCTTCGGAGACCATGCGTTCGAGAAGCGCGGATGGTTTGAATTCCGGCCCGTGGGCTTTTTCAAACTCCTGCATTTTGGCGAGCACTTTGTCGAGGCCGATCTGTTGGCCATAGAACATGGGGCCACCCCGATAGACAGGCCAGCCATAGCCATTGATCCAGACAATGTCGATGTCGCTGGCGCGGATCGCTTTGCCTTCTTCGAGGATTTTGAAGCCCTCATTGATCATGGGATAGACGCAACGTTCCAGGATCTCATCGTCCGTGACGTCCCTGCGTGTGTGCTGGGTCTTCTCAGAGAACTCGATGATGATGTCTTCGACTTCCTTAGACGGGGTCGCCTGGCGGTTCTCATCATAGTCGTAGAAGCCCTTGCCGGTCTTCTGACCGCGGCGTTCCAGTTCCACGAGACGGTCGCGAAGTACGCCATCGGGGTTCGACGTTTCTTTCCGCCAGCCAAGATCCAGACCTGCCAAGTCAGACATGGCAAATGGGCCCATGGGCAGACCGAAGTCGAAGAGGACACGGTCGACATCCCACGGCATGGCGCCTTCCATGATGAGCTTATTGGCTTCGCGCTGGCGCTGAGCCAGGATGCGGTTGCCGACAAAGCCCGGGCAGACACCAACGAGCGCAGCGATCTTGCCGATCTTCTTAGCAATCGCCATTGACGTTGCAATGACTGCGTCAGAGGTTTTGTCTGCACGCACGACTTCCAGCAGGCGCATGACGTTTGCCGGGGAGAAGAAGTGCAGGCCGATGACGGCTTCCGGACGCTTCGTCACGCTTGCAATCTCATCAATGTTGAGAGCTGACGTGTTGGTCGCCAGGATTGCGCCGGGTTTACAGATTTCATCAAGCTGTTTGAAGATGTCCTGCTTCACATCCATGTTCTCAAACACCGCTTCGATGATGAGGTCACAATCGGCAAGTGCCTTCATGTCGGTGTCACCGGAGAGGAGACCCATGCGGGTTTCTACATCGTCCGCCGTGATGCGGCCTTTGCTTGCTGTCCGCTCATAGTTCTTGCGGATGACGCCGAGGCCCTTATCGAGTGGCGCCTGATCGCGTTCGACGATCACCACTTCAATGCCTGCATTGGCGAAGTTCATGGAGATGCCGCCGCCCATGGTGCCAGCCCCGATGATGCCGACCTTCTTCACAGGGATCTGCTCAATGTCTTTGGCAATGCCCGGGATCTTCCAGACCTGACGCTCTGCGAAGAACACATGGCGCTGGGCTGCAGACTGTGGGCCGGTGATGAGTTCGCCGAAGAGCTTCTGCTCAACCTTGATGCCTTCATCGAAGGGCAGGTTCACGGCAGCTTCAATACACTGGATGTTATATTCGGGCGCCAAGAAACCGCGTGTCTTGCGTGCAATGGCTTTGCGAATGTTGTCGAAGATTTCCGGTTTGCCGCGGGCTGCTTCCACTTTTTCGTTTGAGTCGCGCACTTTCTTGAGCGGGCGACCTTCTGCAACAATCTTGCTAGCGAACGCGATGGCGTCAGCGCGAAGGCTGTCTTCACCGGCAAGCTCGTCGACAAGGCCGACTTCTGCACACTGCTTGGCAGGCATCGGCACGCCGGATGTGACCATCTCAACGGCTTTTTCAGGGCCTACAATACGCGGCAGGCGCTGGGTGCCACCGGCACCTGGCAGGAGGCCGAGATTTACTTCCGGCAGGCCGCATCTGGCTGAAGGAACCGCGACGCGATAGTGACAGGTCAGCGCCACTTCCAGGCCGCCGCCGAGCGCCGTGCCGTGAATGGCCGCAACAACTGGCTTTGGCGCATCTTCGATCATCTTCTGCGCTTCAAAAAGGCTAGGGCCTTTAGGAGCCTTGCCGAACTCTGTGATGTCGGCGCCTGCAATGAAGGTGCGGCCCTCGCAGATCAATACGATGGCTTTGACGCTATCATCAGCAATCGCTTTTTCGATGCCTGTGTGGATGCCTTCACGCACCCCGGCAGACAGCGCATTCACTGGAGGTGAATTGAGGGTGAGAACGGCAATGTCGCCTTCATTTGAAAGATCAGCGACGTCATTAATCGCGGCCATGGAAGCCTCCCGGTTGTTATCGCGTTTATTGTCTCGATTGTTGTCTCGATATTTTGGGGGGATTTTACCTAGAATCCGCTGGAGCGCCAGAGCGTTGTCCGATCAAGCGGAACCACAAAACACGCCAGTTTTGCGCGTTTTGTGGCTTGTTCTGGCTGTGCCAAATCGGAAACGCTCTTGTTCAGGTTTGAACAGAGAGCTGAATGTATATGGGGGCTGCCTGTTTGCGGACCTTGTCGGAGGGACAGGCTGGGGTTTTATGGTTCTCAGCCCTGAAATCCCGATGAATTGACTGGTTTTGGTGCTGAAACTGCTCTACCAGAGCGCCTTCTTTTCTCTTAAGGGTGCCTGTCTCATGCAACAAGCTACTTCCCCATTTCTCATCGGCGCCGGAAGGTGGCTTCTGGCGCTCTATTTCTTTGGGCCCGGTATGGCCAAGTTTCTGGTTCCTGGTCAGCAGTTGGAGCTAATGGCGCGACATGGGGTGCCAGCTCCAGAATTGCTGTTGATCGTGGCAGGGATTGCCAATGTGGTCGGTGCGCTGCTGTTCTTCGCGAACCGCTATGTGCTGCTCACATCGCTGGGGTTCGCGCTTTACATCCTGGTGATCAACCTGATGCTGCACGATTTCTGGAATTTTTCCGGCATTGAAGCGCAGCACGAGACACAGAACTTCTTCAAAAACCTCGGCATTCTGGCAGGGCTTCTGGTGCTGGCGGGCGCCAGCCCCTGGAGAGCGATAAGTCTCCAGGGACTTAAGCAGTCGGATGCACAGGCAGACGCCTAGGCTCTAGTTTAGAGGAATAGAGAGCGTCCCCCCGACGGACCAACCGTCGAGGTCTGCGCCAATCCCGAAGTAGGAGCCGAAGACGTCTACGCTCGCGCCATTGTTGAACTCCATGGAGAGCTGTGGCGAAAGGGAGAGAGACAGATAATCATCTTCGCTTGTCGCCACTGTCCCGGCTTGCGTGTCTTGATCGGAGAAGGTGTAGGTCGCCTGCAGGCCGATGGCGGGCTCCAAGCGCTTGAAGCCCGATGGTGGTGTAAGGCTCGTGCCAATTGTTGGGCCTGCGGTCACATTGCCGGACCAGGTGGTGTTGCCGCCAATGTTGGTGCCCGCGGAGTTTTGGTAGTCCTCCCGGTTCACCCAGGTGCCTGTCACAGACACGGCAGGGCGCATCCAGACATTGTCGGCGAGTTGTTCCTGGCCGGAGATGCCGAGGGTGGCGGAGGCAAGGCGTGTGTCATAGGAGCCTGTGGTGCCACTGACGGCGATGTCATTGTCGGTGAGGCCAATGCGGGTGGATGCGTTTACATCAATGGCGCCCCACTTGTAGCGGCCATAGGCGCCCAGCGAGTAGCCGGTCGTGTCAATGTCGAGATTGTTCACCGGTGAGGCGACGTCACCCCAGGTGGCGGTGGCCATGAGGCCGAGGCGGAGTGCTTCGCTGAAGTCCTTATGGGCGCCGAGTGCGACAAGAATGGTGTCGCCTTCCTGCTGTGAGGCGTCGTCCTGCTCATAGTCTGTATAGACGGCGCGGACCCAGCCCACGACTGTAGATGAAAGTGTACGGGTGAATGAGAGGGGCTTTACGGTGTCGTTAAAGCCTTCGCCTGTGTCTGCCACATCCAGACGGAAGCCGCGATAGCGCATCAAGGCCCGGGCGAAGGGATCACGGCCAACAAAGAGGATGCTCTCCCCGTCGCCGCTGCCGAGATCTTCAAGGTCCAGATCTGGGTCGTATCGATCATTTGGGTTGCCTGGGTCACGAGGCAAATTATCGACTTGGCCATTGATGGCGTCTTGTCGCGCCTCAATTTCAGCGAGACGCGCCCTTTTAGCTTCAATCTGAGCACTGATTTCTTTGAGGTCCTTTTCTTCGCGCTCAATCGCTCTTTGCAGGTTGTAAGGTGTGGCTGCACCGATGTTGATTGGGGAAAGTAATGTAAGCCATCCAGAACCTTCAGTGGCGCCTGCAATCGGATCACGGGTGTCTGGGTCTTCCTCTTTCTCAAGGTTTTCTCTGTCTCGCTCTAAGGCCCCCTTGAGAGCTTCTTGTCTCTCCACAAGCTCTTCGGTTTCCCGTTCTAGGCTGTTCCGTTCTTCTCTGAGGTCTACCCATTCTGCAATAAGCTTGCGGCGCTCTTCGACCTCTGCCTGGCCAGGGTCCCGTAGCTCAGGATTGGTTGTGATAACATCGTCCAGAATGCCGCCGACAACACGGTCCTCAACAATGACCGCGGTCGTGGTGGCGTTGGTTGCTGTGTCCGCCTGTGCGTCCGCGTTAGGGGTTGCGCCAGCGCCACCACCGACCATAGGTCCGGGGGTACAGGTGAAGGTCAAGGTGCCGCCGTTCAAAACATTTGCGGAGAGGGTGCGGGTCAGGGTGAATGTGCCTGCGGATGGAATTGTCGCAGAGCCTGTTACGTCAGCGAAAGCTGCATTGACGATTGATAAGGATCCCGGCGAGAAGAAGGCTTGGGTTCCTGTGGGTACGCCTGTTGTCGTAGCCGTGATGACATCCCCAGCGGCGAAGGTCTGGGAGACAGAGCCGCCAAACTGGAGCGGATTGCCGATCGGGATGCTTAGATTGAATGCGCCCGCATTTGCCGCTGCGCAACCAGCTGAGGGTGCCGCTGCGGCAGGTTGGACCCCGAAAGTCCCAAAGCTGCTTACGGCAACTGCTAGCCCTAATGCTGCTTTTAATCCTGTTTTCCCCTTACCCATCACTCAACCCCCTGGATGACTCGCTATGACTTGTTGGGGCGGAGTATTTCTGGGGATAAGTCACGGCACCTCATCAAAAGTGATGAGTTGCGGAAAGTTGATTTTTCCTAGATATATCGATCAGTGGTGGGGGCCGTGTGATGAGTAAAACGGATATTGATGAGCTTGGAACCGTCAAGGTTGAAGCTGAGGGTTTGCCGGTTTCCGGTCTGTGGGTGATGCAGCCTGACGCGAAGCCCGATTCTCGTATTATTCTCTATGTTTATGGCGGCACATTTGCGCTCAATCGAGGGCCGATGCATGAGGTTATTGCGTCGCGGCTTGCGACCCACGCTCGGGCGCGCGTCCTTCTGCTCGACTACCGATTGGCACCAGAACATCCGTTCCCACTGGCAATCGAAGACATAGTGGCGACCTATGAAACGCTTGTAGGCCTGGGTCAGGATCCTTCGAAGATTGTTGTTATGGGGGACACAGCAGGGGCGGGCATTGCCTTTGCGGCGATGCTTTCACTTCGGGATCAGGGCAAACCCCTTCCTGCCGGAATTGTTGCGCTCTGTCCCCTCGTGGACCTCACATTCTCTGGCGGGTCTTATGTTGCCAATATTCGTCCGCGCGAGACGACATCAGATGTTGAGCTCATCATGACGCTTGCGTTTGAATATCTGCAGGGGGCAGATCCGCGGCACCCCTTAGCGTCACCAGCATTGGCGGATTTGAGTGGGCTGCCGCCTGTCGAAATCCATGGCGATGTGAATGATGTTCTCTACGATGATGCGATCTTGCTGTCGGAGAAGCTGCGCGGCGTTGGCGGCAAGGTGAATTTTCATCAGTGGGATGGCTTGCCTGAGACCTGGCAGGAGCTCGCGCCCTTATCCAACCAGAGTTCGGCCTGTCTTGCCAAAATCGGTCAGTTTGTCCGGCGTCGGACGAGCAATCCGCTCAGTATGACAAGAGAAGAGTCCGATCAACTTGTCGAC
The DNA here is from genome assembly GCA_032881465.1 of Parvibaculaceae bacterium PLY_AMNH_Bact1. Lineage (NCBI taxonomy): Bacteria > Pseudomonadati > Pseudomonadota > Alphaproteobacteria > Hyphomicrobiales > Parvibaculaceae > Parvibaculaceae bacterium PLY_AMNH_Bact1. Next base: position 2,837,886 of record CP126168.1, on the reverse strand, counting down.
GCTTATCAGGAGCATATTAAGAGCTATATCCAGCCCCACACGGCCGACCGGATCGATCAGGTGTTTGAATGGGCGCGGGTACAGGGACCAGATTGGGTGTGGCCCTTTATTCAGCGCCGTCTGAAGCACGGGGCGCTGGTCACTCAGGATCAGGTGGAACGGGACTGGCTTTCGCTTCTGTTCACGCAGGCAGCCGATGCCATGGTCTTGCTCAGTGCCAGCCGACATGTCCTCCTGTCGAATGAACAAGCGAGACTGGTGCTCGATCAGAAATCCCCTTTGGAGCTAAAGAACGGCCGACTTGTTGGCACGAGCGATGGTCCTGAGGAGCTTTTGCAACAGGCATTGGATACGCTCTTCTCTCCGGCCGAGACTGATGACGGTCGGGCATTGCGTCTCTCCACCAAAGAAGGCGATACGATGCTCATTCGGTGCAAGCGTCTTGCCGCCTTGCCCGAGGATCGAGGCGCACCGCCGGTTGTGCTGCTTCGGATTATCGCGGACCCGGACAAGATGCCGATTGATATTGAGTCGTTACAGGCCTGGTATGACCTCTCGCCGCGAGAAGCGGCTGTGGCGGCTGCCTTTGCTGAAGGCATGTCGCTCACCGACTATGCAGAGGCGACGGATGTGGCGATCACAACAGTGCGCACGCACTTCGCTAATGTGAAAGCCAAGCTCGATGCGCCTGATCAGGCAGCCGTGGTGAGGAAAGTGCTTGTTGCGGCAGCCTCGAACAGATTGTTCTGAGGCTGCCGCGGTCTCTTTTAGTTCAGGGGAATTGAGAGTGTTCCTCCGACAGACCAGCCATCAAGGTCTGCGCCGATCCCGAAATAGGAGCCGAAGACATCGACGCTCGCGCCGTTCTCAAACTCCATGGAGAGCTGTGGGGAAAGGGAGAGAGACAGATAGTCATCTTTGCTTGTCGCCACGGTTCCGGCTTGCGTGTCTTGATCGGAGAAGGTGTAGGTCGCCTGCAGGCCGATGGCGGGTTCCAGGCGTTTGAAGCCCGATGGCGGAGTGAGCCTCGTGCCCACAGTTGGTCCCGCCGAAACATTGCCCGACCAGGTGGTGTTGCCACTAATATTTGTGCCTGCGGAGTTTTGATAGTCCTCGCGGTTCACCCAGGTGCCTGTGACAGAGATGGCTGGACGCATCCAGACATTGTCGGCGAGTTGTTCCTGGCCGGAGATGCCGACTGTAGCGGAGGCAAGACGTGTGTCGTAGGAGCCTGTGGTGCCGCTGACAGCGATATCATTGTCGGTTAGGCCAATTCGGGTGGAGGCATTCACATCAATCTCACCCCATTTGTAGCGACCATAGGCACCCAGCGAATAGCCGGTCGTGTCAATGTCGAGATTATTGACCGGAGAAGTGACATCTCCCCAGGTACTTGTTGCAAAGAGGCCGACACGGAGCTCGTCGTCGAAATCCTTATGCACGCCGAGTGCGACGAGAATGTTATCGCCTTCCTGGCGAGAGGCGTCGTCTTGCTCATAGTCGGTATAGACGGCGCGCACCCAACCGACGATGGTGGAGGACAGCGAGCGGGTGAAGGAGAGAGGCTTTATGCTCTCTGAGAAGCCTTCACCGGTATCCGCAACATCCAGGTGGAACCCGCGATAGCGCATCAAGGCGCGGGCAAAAGGGTCACGGCCTGCAAAGAGGATTTCTTCACCGTCGCCTTGTTCTGCTTCGTCGGGTTGGGGTTGGCCTAACGTAGGTTTTGGTAGGCCCCTCAGTTCTACTTCCAACTCCTCAATCTTGTCTTCTAGGTCAAAGAGTTCCTGTTGTGCTGCTTCCAGCCAGGCCTGTTGGCGTTTTTCCATTGCTCGTTTTTCTTCGGGATCACTGATAAGCGCCTCAGTTACAGTCGCGGTCGTTTCACCTTCTTGATCGCCGAAGGTTTCAAATGGTGAGGCATCGGCGTCATCCATGAAATGTCGGACGTCTGCGGCGAGTTCTTCCTCGCGTTTCTTCAGTGCCTGCAGCTCCAGCCAAACTTGGTTGGCTCGCTTCTCCGCGAGAGTGTCAATGTCTGACTTGATGTTTGGGTCTTCCCGCGACGCGCCATCAATGATCCCGTTCACGACGCCATTCTCCACAATCACTGATGTGGTGGTTGAGTTGGTCGCTGTGTCGGATTGATCGGTAGAAGATCCAGATGAGGTGCCTGAAGCGGGTGTACAGGTAAAGACGAGGCTTGTTGCGCCACCTGCACCGGCGGTGAGGGCGATGTCGATAATGTTGTTGCCGGTTGCCGTCACGGTGGCTGAATCAGACCCGTTTGCGTTGTTGAGCGAAATCAGTTGTTGCGGTGTGATACCGAAAACGAGATCGACGAATAAAAACAATGGGGACCCCAGCACGGTCACCGTCAGGATATCGCCTATGTCGAACTGACCGTTGAATTGGAGTGCCTGATTGGCGTTTGTTGGGATTGTTCTATTGAAGCTCCCATTGTTTGCGGCATCGCAGCCTGGTGACGCAATTGCTGGGGTTGCCATCGTGAGGCCTCCACATAGCAATGCACCTGAAAACATCCAGCTTTTCCAATGATTTATCGAAATTTGGCCCACGACTCACCCCACAGAATTGAAATTTGAAGGGACATGGTCAGTCGGTATGGAAAAATGGGCATCACCAAATTTGGTGATGTTTTGTTGATTGTGATGGAATATTCCCAAATCATGAAAATAGTCGAAGAGGGTCGTTCTGTGGTCGCCACCCAAAGCCAGTCTGGTCGGGAATTTAATACGTGCCCTGCCGCGGATCTGCCTGTGCCAGGCGTGTGGGTAGATCGCAGTACGGAGGTGCCGGACGAAGCGATGGTGCTCTATGTCTATGGCGGCACCTTTGTTTTAAACCGTGGGCCCATGCATGAGGTGATTGCCGGAAAAATTGCTATGCATGGGCGTGCACGTGTTCTCTGTTGTGACTATCGGCTTGCACCTGAGAACCCCTTTCCAGCGGCGATTGAAGATGTTGCAGCAGTGTATGAGGCTCTGCTCAATCAAGGGTGCGACCCCAGTAACATTGTGCTCATGGGGGATACTGCGGGCTGTGCTATTGCGCTTTCTGCGCTTTTGTTGCTCAGAGAAAGAGACATCGCTCTGCCAGCCGGTTTTGTTGCCCTTTGTCCGATTGCTGACCTGACTTTTTCAGGTGGCTCCTACGTCCGTAACTTTAGAGGTGGCGAGAAGGTCTCTGAGCTGGAAATCCTCGCCATGCTTTCTGGAGATTATTTGCAGGGCGAGGACCCGCGGGCGCCACTGGCCTCGCCTGTGTTTGCGGAGTTGGGTGGAATGCCTGCAACTCAAGTCCATGTCGACGTCAATGAAGTTCATTGCGATGATGGTGTGATGCTGGCTGAGCGGATGCGTGGGTGCGGCTGCCGGGTTGAATTTCATCAATGGGATGGCCTGCCCTCAACGTGGCAGAAGCTGGCCCCGCTATCTTCAGCTGCTTCTGCTGCACTTATTCGCATCGGCCAGTTCGTTCGATCACGGTGCCGTCCTCCAGACGTTATTCCCAAAGATGAGGCGATTGCCGAAGAGTTCGTGAACATCTTCGATGGCCATGTTCAGCCGCATATGACTGAGCGTGTGAAGCAGATTATGGATTGGTCAGTTGACCACGGGCCTGCCTGGGTATGGCCCTTTATGGAAAGACGGCTGGGGCAGGGGTCACTCGTTACCCAGGAGCAGTGCGAACGCGAGTGGCTTCATAAGGTGTTCAATCGCAGTTCGGATGCTGCGTTTCTACTCAGCAGCAGTCGGCATGTGCTACTGACGAATGAGCTAGCGGACGCAATGTGCGAAGGGGATACCGTGTTTATGCAACGTCATGGCAGATTGCAGGGGATCGGGCATGACGTGGAAACGGAGCTGCACGAGGCATTTAGAAAGCTGGCGATAGGAGTCCCCCATGTCTCCTTTCGGCTTGTTGGGGCAGAAGACGAGCGCCTTTTTGCGCGCTTGGAGCGGCTGACGTCAGATGAGGCTGAAGCAATCGCCCCACCGGTAACGCTCCTCACAATCGCTACATCCAACAAAAAGATCTCGATAGACGAAGGTGCATTGCGTTCCTGGTTCGGCCTGTCCGCGCGTGAAGCGTGTCTTGCCGCCGCCTTTGCGGAGGGGATCAGCCTCGCAGACTATTCGGCCGCTGAGGGACTTTCCATGAACACTGTCAGGACCCAGTTTGCCCACATTCGCGCCAAGCTAGGCGCTGTTGATCAGGCGGATGTTGTCCGCCAGATTTTGCAGCTCTCGACTTCGGGCCGGCTCTAGGGTGTCATGAGATCTTCCAAGGCCCTGCGTTCTCTAGTTTAGCGGAATAGAAAGCGTCCCGCCGACGGACCAGCCATCAAGGTCTGCGCCGATCCCGAAATAGGAGCCGAAGACATCGACACTTGCGCCATTCTCGAACTCCATAGAGAGCTGAGGTGAGACGGAGAGCGAGAGATAATCTGTTTCGCTTGTAGTCACTGTGCCTGATTGGGTGTCTTGATCTGAATAGTTGTAGGTGGCCTGGAGTCCGATGGCCGGTTCCAGCCGCTTGAAGCCGGATGGTGGTGCGAGGCTCGTGCCAATGGTGGGCCCTGCTGACACATTGCCCGTCCATGTTGTGTTGCCGCCAATGGGGGTTCCAGCAGAGTTTACGTAGTCCTCCCGGTTTACCCAGGTGTTGGTCACGGAGATGGCAGGGCGCATCCAGACATCATCTGACAATTGTTCCTCACCGGAGATGCCGAGGGTGATTGAGGCGAGGCGTGTGTCGTAGGAGCCTGTGGTGCCGCTGACAGCGATATCATTGTCGGTGAGGCCGATACGGGTGGAGGCATTTACATCAATCTCGCCCCATTTGTAGCGGCCATAAGCGCCAAGCGAATAACCCGTCGTATCAATGTCGAGATTGTTGACCGGCGACGTTACATCTCCCCAAGTGCTTGTCGCAAAGAGGCCAACGCGCAGCTCGTCATTGATGTCTTTATGCGCGCCGAGTGCGACCAAAATATTGTCGCCTTCTTGGCGGGAGGCATCATCCTGCTCATAGTCGGTGTAGACGGCACGTACCCAGCCGACGATGGTGGAGGAGAGCGTCCGGGTAAAGGAGAGCGGCTTTACTGTGTCATTGAAGCCTTCACCGGTATCCGCAACATCCAGGTGGAAGCCGCGATAGCGCATCAGCGCGCGGGCAAAGGGATCGCGGCTGGCAAAGAGGATGCTCTCACCGTCGCCCAACTCCTCAGGGTCAACCGGGGTGAAATCATTGGGGTCGGTGGGTAGCTCTTTAAGGCGATCCTGTATCTCGCCTTGCCGGGTTTCGTTGGCTTTAAGTTCAGCCTTCATACGTTCAATTTCTTGGCGTAGTCTTCGAGCATTCGCCTTTATTCGGGCAGCAGAAGCGTCGTCTAGGTCCTCATCAAAGTCTTCCATTATGGTGTAGATGTCCATTGGGAGCAGCAAATCTGCAATCTGATGACCATATTCATACTCGTAATCATCGCCTGCCTCTCGACTGATGCGTTTTGCTCTATTCTCGAGTTCTTCCGCTACTTTCTCAGCTTTTGCGATATCTTTTTCCAAGGTGATGTTTTGGCCTGCAAGATCATATGATTCATCTTCCAAGGCATTGCGTTCGTCCAACTGCGCTTGTGTCGGTCCCGTCGGTGTTGGGTCTTCTTGAGCTGCGCCATCGACTAGTCCATTCACCACGCCGTTTTCGACGACTACAGATGTTGTGGTGCTGTTGGTAGCTGTGTCCGATTGCTCCGTTGGGCCGGGGCCACTCGAGCTAGGTCCTGGGCCCTGTCCACCGCCAGGGCCTCCGCCCACAGGTGTACAGGTGAATGTGAGCGATGCCTGCCCACCTGGCCCGCCAGCCAATGCAATATCGATGGTTCTAGGACCCCCCACTGTCAGAGTGTGGGACCCGGACCCGTTGGCATTATTCAAAAACAAGATGGCATCAGGGCCGGGTAGGAGGTCGATGGCGGCACTTAGCGGGGTTCCCGTGACGGTCGCGAAAAGTGTGTCACCGATGTCAAATGGTCCACCCGTCTGGGTGAAGAGGTTGGTATTGGCCGGCGTTGTTCTATTGAAATTTCCGGCATTTGCCGCATCGCACCCCGGCGAGGCTTGAGCTGTCGTGCTGGCAACAAGTGCTGCCACCCCTATGCCACAAAATATCAGCTTTTGAGCCATTTTCTTCTGCATGATGCACCCCCGCGCGAAAACTTGATCTCGGACAAGGTTTCACTTTCTCCGTTTTCTGGCATCATCATTAGTGATGATGGTTCATCAAATTTGGGGATGCATAAAGGGTGCGAGGATAGCAGGAGGGAGCAGTGGGTGTGACCCAGACGACGGATCAGGAACTAGCTGATTGGTTCAGCTGTGAGCATGCGACAGAGGCATGTCCTGTCGTTCTTTATGTATATGGCGGCACCTTCGTTATGAATCCGGGACCGTCGCATAAGCGCATCGCTGAGAGGTTGGCTGCCGAAGTGAAGGGTCAGGTGCTTATGCCGGCATATGCTTTGGCTCCAGAGCATCCCTTTCCGCTCGCGATTGAAGATATTGTTGCGGCCTATCGCTCCTTGCTTGCTCAAGGGATTGCCGCCAATCGTATAGTGTTTGCTTGTGACACCGCAGGCGCCGCTATAGCGCTTTCTGCTCTGGTCTCATTGCGTGACCAAGGTGATCTGATGCCTGCTGGGGCTGCCGTGATTTTTCCCTGGGTTGATCTCACCATGATGGGAGGTACCTATGTCAGCAATATCAAGGATGATGGAAGGGTCTCGGACCTGGAACTGTTGGCGACGCTGCTGAGTGACTATCTGCAGGGCGCAGACCCCGCTGATCCGGTTGCGTCTCCGGTTTTTGCTGACCTCCGCAATCTGCCACCAATGAATGTTCATGCGAACGTCACAGACATTCTTGCCGATGACGCGCGATTACTGGCAGAGCGGGCCAAAGGTGCGCAGGTGCCCGTGCAGCTTAGCTATTGGGATGATGTTCCAGAGACGCTGCAGAAAGACCAGCCTTTTTCGCCACAGATGGAAGCGATTTTTTCCAGTATCGGGCATTTTGTTCGTGCGCATTCTGGGCGTCAGTCGCAGGCGCACAAGGTGAGCTCGGAAGGTTTGCAGGAAGACTATCTGGAAATTGTTGAAGACAATATCCAGCCTCACATGCGCGCGCGCGTGGAGGAGATGTTTGCCTGGTCAAAAGAACATGGGCCGGATTGGGTCTGGTCGTTTATTGAAAAACGTTTGGCGCTCGGTGCAGTCGTAACCCAACACCAACTCGACCAGGATTGGTTCTCGCGGATATTCTCCGATTATGACGAAGCGATGATCTTGCTTACCGCCAGCCGCTACATATTACATGCAAACAAGTGCGCGGAAGAAAGTCTGGAACATGGTTCCTATCTACGTCGGCGTAATGGCCGGTTGGTAGGTGTTTCTACTGAGGTTGATGTGGCTTTAGATGATGTTCTTCAGAAGCAGTTTCTCAGGCGGAGGGAAAGTCAAGGATTGGGGGGCACTTCATTTACTCGGTTTGAGACGGAGCCTCACGCTCCGCTCTTTTTGCGGTGCTATAGACTAGAGGCGGTGAGCGAAGACGAAATTGCCCCGCCGGTCGCGATGCTGCGGTTGCTGATGGATGATGAACCACCTGTGGAGATTGATCAGGTCGCTCTCTGCACCTGGTATGGGCTTTCGCCGCGGGAGGCTGAACTGGCTGCGCGCTTTGTTAGCGGCACGCCGCTCGCAGACTATGCCTCTGAGATGGGTGTCTCCATGGCCACTGTGCGGACGCAATTTTCTCACATCAAGAGCAAGCTCGGGGCAGCGGACCAGGCCGCTGTGGTGCGAAAAATCCTCCGTGTCGCTGCGTTAAATCACTGACCCGGTCATTGCTGCATTTGCTGTCAATCAGAGCGTGCGTGTTGGAACTCCTGTGATATTGTCCGGCCCAACCGATATTGACTGATGACAGAGAGATACGACGTGACAGTGCCAAGAGCAGAAATTACAGACATCCAGGATGGGTTCGCCAAAGAGGGCTACATATGTAATGCCCATATCGCGACAGCCATCTTTCTTGCCCGAAACCTGGATAAGCCGATCCTGGTTGAAGGTCCTCCTGGTGTGGGGAAAACAGAACTTGCCAAGGCGACGTCGGAGTATCTCAATCTCGAGCTGATCCGCCTTCAGTGTTACGAAGGCCTGGATGAAGCGAAAGCTCTCTATGAGTGGAAATACGGGAAGCAGCTTCTTTATACGCAGGTTCTGAAAGAGAAGCTGGGCGATCTTATGGAGGGTGCGCAGGGGCTTGCCGCGTCGATGGACCGCTTGCATGAATTTGATGACACGTTCTTCTCGGAAGAATTCCTGGAACCCCGGGCACTGTTGAAATCGCTATGGTCAAAAGATGGATCGGTTCTTCTCATTGACGAAATCGACAAATCGGACGACGAGTTTGAAGCATTTCTGCTGGAGCTTCTCTCTGAGTATCAGATTACGGTGCCTGAGCTTGGGACGATTAAAGCAAAGAGCTCGCCGATCGTGTTCCTCACGTCGAACAATACGCGCGAGATCGGGGACGCGCTGAAACGTCGGTGTATTCATCTCTACATTCCTTTCCCCGATGCCGATCTTGAAACACGGATCATCACTGCCCGTGTTCCTGAAGTCGAAGAGGGCTTGCGCAAGCAGCTTGTTTCGTTTGTTCAGAACCTGCGAGAGCTTGAACTGAAAAAAGTGCCTGCTGTCAGCGAGACGATTGACTGGGCGCGGACATTGGTGCTTCTCCACGCGAAGGAGCTGGATTCAGACATGGTGCGCAATACGCTCAATGTCCTGCTGAAGTTCCAGGATGATATCGACAACATCGACAGCGATATCAATGCGCTGACCACCAAGGCCCGCTCCGCAGCGGAGTGATGCCATGAGCCAGGTTCTCTCCAATTTCGTCCGGGCGCTGCGCGCGCAGGATGTGCGTGTCTCGATTTCCGAGAGCGTAGATGCTGGCCGCGTGGCGGAGCTTGTTGGTTTTGAAGACCGACAGGTTTTGAAAGACGCTCTCTCCCAAGTTCTCGCAAAAACGGATGACGAGAAGTTCGCGTTCAACGAATGTTTCGATCAATTCTTCGCGTTTGATCAGTTCAAGCCGCCAAAACCGGCGAACAATGAGAACGAATCTGAAAGCGAGCAGTCTCAAGAGGGCGAGGGTCAAGCAGGCGAAGAAGGTGACGAGCAAGATGGCGAGGGTGGAGAGAGCGAAGGCACCGGGCAGCCAAGCGACAGTGGCTCTGCGCCAGGCTCTGACGGATCAGGCTCTGATGATCGTGAAGGTGCCGCCGAGGGAGCGGAGGCATCTCCTGATCGCGATCTAACAGCGCTGCTTGAGAGTGGTGATGATGTCGAGCTGCAGGCGCAGCTTGCGGCGGCTGGTCGTGAAGTCGGGGCGGACCGGATCCGGTTGTTCACGCAGCGGGGGCTCTTTACCCGTCGCATCATGGAGGCGATGGGTCTTGATGGCTTGAACGAGACGATTTCTCAAGAGCAAAGATCGGGCACATCCGCGGGCGAGGCACGCGCGGACAATCTGCGTGAATTGCGCGAAGCCTTTCGGTTGGAAGTCCGCGATTATGTTGAGCGGCAATTGGAGCTCTATACGGCCAACGCAGGCCGACAGCTCAGAGAAGAAGTTCTTTCCAAGATCAACATATCCAATGTCGACCGGCGTGACTTCAAGCTCATGCAAGCGCTCGTACGCAAAATGGCGAAACGCCTTCTTGCGCTCAATTCTCGTCGTAAGAAAAAGGCCCGGCGCGGCCAGTTGGATGTCCGGCGGACCATTCGTCAGAACATTGAGTATGACGGTCTTATGTTCGACATTGCCTGGAAACAGACCAAGGTTGATCGGCCGAAGGTTGTCGCGATTTGTGATGTTTCAGGTTCCGTCGCGCAGTACGCAACCTTCTTGCTCATGTTTCTCTATTCTCTCACGGAGGTCTTGCCGAAGGTACGGGCCTTCGCCTTCTCAAACCAGCTTGGCGAAGTGACTGACCTGTTTGGAGAAAAGAAAATCGAAGAAGCGATTGCTGAGGCGCTTTCCGTTCATGGTGGTGGGTCGACGGATTATGGCCAGGCGTTTGAGGATTTTGAGGCCATAGCGCTTGACGACATTGACCACCGAACAACAGTTTTGGTGCTGGGGGATGCCAGATCGAACTTTGGTGATCCACGGGCGGATATTTTGGACAAGATCCACGATCGTGCCCGACGCGTTTTGTGGCTCAATCCAGAAGGGAAGACCCTTTGGAATACCGGGGATTCTGAGATGAAACGGCTGAGCCCCCATTGTGATCGGGCTGTGGTTTGCTCGTCTCTGAATGATCTGGAACGGATTGTCAGTGACATTCTCCGCACCGCTGTCTGACCTCGGTCCCACGAAATCGGATTGGCAGCGGCACGGAACCCTCCTACTATTGATCTAGCGGTCATCTGGTTTCCGGCATGGCTGCTGCACCAGTCCCTCTTAGAAGGGCGAAATGCAGTCTCAAAATGGGACAGGCTGGCCGAGTGTTTTTGTGAGGGATGGGGCGTTGCGCGCGCAAGGTATTGAATTTAAGTGGTTTTTTAGGTTTGCACTGGCGTTGTTCGTGATCTTGGCGGCGGCGCTTTGGGCGTGGCCGTCCCGGGCCGAGCCGGGTGGATTTGGGACGGTTTCCGCCCCTATTCCGTTGCCGAGGCCGACAATTTCACAAAGTGCGGCGCTGACACCCACAGTTCCGTCACCGAATTCGCCTGTGTCTATCATGCCGCCCATCTCTGAACCCGGAGATAGGGGGGCGTCCCCTCTGCTCGATAGGATCATGAATGTGGTGATTTTAGGGGACTCCCTGGGGGATGGGCTGTGGGCAGGCCTTTACCGTGAACTCAAATCAGATCCGCGTTTCAATATTACAAAGCGCTCCAAAGTGTCGACGGGATTTGTTCGTAAAGATTATTTCGACTGGAATTCAGAAGTTGAAAAGGTGCTCGCTGAGGAACAGGTCGATATTGCTGTTGTGATGATCGGGACTAATGATCGACAGGTTCTGGTTGATGATCAGGGGCGTCGCCACCGACTGCGCGCGCCTGGCTGGGAAGCTGCTTACAAAGCGCGGGTTGATCGATTTACGCAGTCACTGACGGACCGTGGTGTTTTGGTGTATTGGGTTGGCCTTCCTGTGATGCGCAGCCCACGCTTTGGTGGTGATATGCGCTATTTCAACACCATCTATGAGGAACGTGCGGCGGCCAACGGGGTGCCGTTCATTCCGACTTGGAATGATTTGGCGGATGCGTCAGGGGCCTATCAGGCTTATGGGCCAGACACGAATGGTCGGCGCAGGTTGCTCCGGGCAGATGACGGCATTCACTTTACACTTGCGGGCTACCGTGTTTTGGCATCCGTGGTTGCTGATGATCTCGTGCGGGACAGAAATGCGGGTGTTCTTCCTGGGGAGGCAGCGCCCATTCAGCGCTCTGCGGTCGAGACTGAAGACCTGCCTGAAACTGTTGAGGTGGTGCCCGCGCCGACGAACACCACGCCTCCTGCTGAGGCCTCTCCATTGGTTGCTTCATCAGTCGAGACGCAACCAAGCGATATGCCTGAGCTTCGTCCCGGGCGAGCGGATGATTGGCGTTGGCCCAGACTCTGAGAACTGGGGCTCTGAACACCGGGGTCCTGAGATCGATACTTATTGCGGGCCTTCTCGCGGTAGCGATGTCTGGCTGTGCGGCCGAGCCTTGTGATCCTTCGATCCCCACTGATCCAGCGCTCAGTGCGTTCTATGACAGGCTCTATGGACTTGAAAGCGGTGCTGGTACCAACGCGTTGCATGTCCTGCATCTAGGTGACAGCCACATTGCAGGCGACCGGTTTTCAGGGGCATTGCAAAGTCGATTTGCAGCGCGCTTTGGTGATGCCGGGCGCGGCCAGCTGCCGCCTGGATCTCCGTTTCCCTACTACCGCCGCCAGGGCGTGAATATTGAGATGAGCGATGGCTGGACGATTTTCTCCAGTCTTTCCGGTACAGCGGTTGGGCCGTTTGGGCTCAGCGGATACAGGGCAGAGGCGGCCTCTGAAAATGAGTGGATGAGCTTTGCGGTCGAGCAAGGCGTTCCGCTGCGCAACATCACTCTCAACTTGCTTCAGCAGCCCGGTGGCGGGTCGGTGATGCTGATAGTTGATGGTGAAGAGCGCGCGCGCTTTCAAACCAATGGTGCGTTCTCGCGTCTGATGCAGATATCAGCTGATGTAAGCCTTGCTCGGCATGTTGTGCTGCGTCCGGTCGGAGATGGGCCGATCGCTCTGCTTGGGTGGGGCGGCGAAGGCGGCGGTCCCGGTGTGGTTTACGAAGCTCACGGCATCCCCGGCGCAACGCTCAGAGTGATGGATGCTTGGGATGAGAGCATTGTCGGGTCAGAGTTGGATGCAATGCAGCCAGATCTCATCCTGCTGGGCTATGGCACTAATGAGGGCTTTGATGATGCGCTCGATGCTGATCTTTACCGAGTGCATCTGGAAAACCAGGTTCGGCTGTTAAAAATGCGTGCGCCGGGGGCCACAATCCTGATACTCGGGGCATTTGACGGAGCCCGCTTGCCAGCCTGGGCAGGGCTGCGACCGTCGCAGCAGGAGGCCACTCGAGCGGCGCTTCCTTGTGAGCCACTAGCACTTAACGAACGGGCGACCTATGCCAGTCTGAATGAAGACAGAGACCCTGTCTTGGGACGCTGGCACGCGCCGCCAAACCTGCGCGCTGTCAGGTCTGTGCAACGAGAGGTTGCTCAATTGGAAGGGTTGGCCTACTGGGACGGCGCTGCGGCAATGGGCGGTGCCTGCGCTATTCACGACTTTGTCTTCCGTGACCCACCGCTTGCCTATGGGGACCATGTCCACCTAACCCCGGCTGGTGCAGACCATTTGGCCAGGAATTTGTGGGACAGATTGATCAAGCCCTATGAGGCTCTGGTTTGCCGCCGCCATCTGTCTGGATAGCTTGGTTTTCTGCTGTTCCTGTTAAGGTAAATATCACCCTAACGTTGTGGTTTTGCGGCGTTCGCGGGACACTCCACTGTCATGCTGAAGCGATAATTAACCTTCAGCAGCGTGGGGTAATAGGTTTAGGGGCCGAGGCGGCGGAATGCTTTTTCCGACTTTCGAATTCGGTATTTTCTTTCTGATTGTGTTCGTTGCCAGCTGGGAGCTGCGACGGACCGCTGACCTGCGCAAACTTTTTCTCCTCGCCGCCTCTTACACGTTCTATGGCTGGTGGGATTGGCGCTTTGTCGGCTTGCTGCTTGTCTCGTCGCTTGCGAACTATCTCTTTGGGCGTGCCCTAGGTGGCTTGGAGCGGGATGGGCTTCGCCGCACTATTGTCGGCCTTGCGGTTATTGCCAATTTGGGTGTTCTGGGCTTTTTCAAATATTACGGCTTCTTTCTGGAAAGCCTTGACGACATTCTCATCACGTTGGGGCTGCAGCGTGACCTTCCCTTCCTGCAGGTCATTTTGCCGGTGGGTGTGTCTTTCTTTACCTTCCAGGGCATCTCCTACATCGTTGATGTTTATCGCCGTGATGTAGCCGCGCAGCGATCGGTGGTGGACGTTTGCCTTTATATCTCGTTCTTCCCACAACTGGTTGCTGGTCCGATTGTTCGGGCCGCGCATTTTTTGCCGCAGCTAGAAGAGAAGCCGACACTGACGCCGGCTATGGTGGGGCTTGGTATCACTCTCATTCTCTCCGGCCTGATCAAGAAGATGGTGATTGCCAACTATCTGGCGACAGAACTTGTCGACCCGGTCTTCTTTGACCCCAGTGTCTTGGGTGCAGTGGATCTGCTGATCGGCGTCTATGGATATGCGATCCAGATCTATTGCGATTTCTCCGGTTATAGCGATATCGCCATCGGTGTGGCGGCGCTGCTTGGCTATAAGTTCAATGCGAACTTCAATCAGCCCTATCGCTCAGCCTCATTGCAGGAGTTCTGGCGCCGCTGGCATATCTCCCTTTCAAGCTGGCTGCGCGATTATCTCTACATTCCTTTGGGTGGCAGCCGGAAGGGGGAATGGGGCACGTACCGCAACCTGTTCCTCACCATGTTTCTAGGGGGACTATGGCATGGTGCGGCGTGGACATTTGTGTTCTGGGGAACTTTCCATGGCGCAATGCTCGGGGTTGAGCGTTATGTGCGCAGACGGTTCGCTTCGCTTGCGCCGCCGGTAGACGGGGAGCCTCAAGCAGTATCGCGGATATCTGATGCGGCAAGCTGGGTTGTAGGCGTCATCTTCACCTTCCATATGGTCTGCTTTGCCTGGATTTTCTTCCGTGCTGAGAGCTTCGGTCTGGCTTTTGACTATCTTGTGGGCTTTGGTGATTGGAGCACACCGGTCCAGCATGCGACGCCTTTCCTCGCCATATTGATCGCAGGTGCATTGGCTTTCCACTTTACGCCCCCGTCGCTGGGTCGCTGGATTGGGGAGGGGATGAAGTGGCTTCCCTCACCGGCGCTTGGTCCTGCCTTTGGCGCGGCTGTCTTTTTCATCTGGGCGGTGGCGCCCGAGGGTGTTGCGCCCTTCATCTATTTCCAGTTCTAGGAGGTGAGACATGAATGCAATCACTCCTATTGAACTTGAAGGCGTCGTTGAACGATTTGATGACCTTGGTGAGCTTGAGGAAGGCTGGACCACAGTTTCCAAATCAGAACTGCGGGAGGAAGAGATTACGCGGAAGAGTGCAACCCGGGTGCGGCGCGCATTCCTGATTACTGTTTTGATGCTTCTCCTTCTCAACAGTGCGGGCCTGCTGCAACTCGTGCAGGGTCTGTCTATCGGTCCTGTGCAGGACACGATCATTGTGATGTCTGAGACCTGGCATGAAGAGATGGAGCGCCACGGGGTAGCAGATGTGCTCTCTGATATCCGTACACGGGTTGCCGAGTTCGTTCAGCAGCCCTGGGATGATGTTCTTCTTGCAGAGCCTGACCTGCGCCTGGGCGAGACCGAGGCAGCTGCAGAGCCCCATGAAAAAGACCGCACCGGCTTGTTGCGCGGCGCGGTCTTGGAAACTTCCGGTTCCTGAGGCTCAGGCTTTGGTCTATCGCCCTTCCGGACGGTGAACCGGAACCACTTCACCTGGAAATGCTTTTACCTTGGCAGACCGCTTGACCCTGTGAGGAAGATGTCTACTTCTCTTGCGGCTTGGCGTCCTTCGCGGATTGCCCAGACAACCAGGGACTGTCCGCGACGCATATCGCCACACGCAAAGACTTTTTCGTTGCTGGACTGATAGGTGCTTGTGTCGGCGGCGACATTGCCACGGCCATCCAGTTCGAGGGACAGCTCTGTGAGCAGGCCTTCGTGAATTGGGTGAACAAAGCCCATAGCCAGCAGTACAAGGTCAGCCTTCAATTCAAACTCTGTTCCAGCGATGGGTTGCATCTTCTCATCGACACGGATGCAGTGGAGCTTTTCCACATTGCCGTCCGGGCCAGTGAATTTCTGGGTCATGACCGCAAACTCGCGCTCTGCGCCTTCATCGTGGCTTGTTGAGGTGCGCAGCTTCAGCGGCCAATCCGGCCAGGTCATGAGCTTGTCTTCTTTTTCCGGCGGCATGGGCATGATTTCCAGCTGTGTCACTGAAAGTGCGCCATGACGGACGGATGTGCCGATACAGTCAGAGCCTGTGTCGCCGCCGCCAATGACGATGACGTGCTTGCCACTGGCCATGATGGGCTCGACGGTGCCGAGCGCCTCACCACCTACACGGCGGTTCTGTTGTGGCAGGAAGTCCATGGCGTAGTGAACGCCAGCCAGATCGCGGCCTTCGATCGGAAGGTCGCGGGGGTGTTCTGCACCACCGGAGACGATGACGGCATGATATTCATCCATCAGGTCTTTGGCAGCGACATCCACACCCACATTCGAGTTGTAGTGGAAGGTGACACCTTCGCCTTCCATCTGCTCAACACGCTTGTCGATATGGTGCTTTTCCATTTTGAAGTCTGGAATGCCATAGCGAAGCAGGCCACCGGCCTTTGCGTGCTTCTCATAGAGGTGCACGTCATAGCCTGTCCGTCCCAGTTGCTGGGCACATGCCATGCCTGCAGGGCCGGCGCCGATGACGGCGACTTTCTTGCCGAGCTTGTGCTCTGCTGGTTGTGGTGTGATCCAACCTTCTTCCCATCCACGATCAACAATCGCACATTCGATTGTTTTGATCGTGACGGGTTCATCGATCAGGTTCAAGGTGCAGGCCGCCTCGCAAGGAGCGGGGCAGATCCTTCCTGTGAACTCAGGGAAATTGTTGGTTGAGTGCAGGTTCTTCAGCGCGGTCTGCCATTCGTCGCGGTAGACCAGGTCGTTCCAATCAGGGATCTGATTGTTGACCGGGCAGCCATTGTGACAAAAGGGAATGCCGCAATCCATGCAACGTGCTGCTTGTTCCTTGGTGCCGTCTTGGCCCAATGGAATGACAAACTCTTTGAACTCGCGTACACGGTCGGCGGCGGGACGAGTTGTCCGGTCGCGCCGGTCGATTTCAAGGAAGCCAGTTACTTTACCCATTTTTATTCTCCTGCCACTGCGAGCTGAGGCTGTTCCGCCCGCTGTGCTGCCAGTTCCTGAAGGGCGCGGCGATATTCAACCGGCATGACCTTCCTGAATTTCGGCAGATAGTCTTCCCAATTTTCCAGAATCGTCTGCGCACGCGACGAGTTTGTGTAGTGCGCATGATTTTCGATCAGCTGACGCAGACGTTCCCCGTCGAAACGGGTCATGTCTGACATGACGTCAACGCGGCCATGAGTCTCCAGATCACCACCCTGGTGGTGACGGTCCTGATTGACCTCTTCTTCCGCCAGAACTGGCTCAAGGTCGACCATGGCCATGTTGCAGCGGCGTTCGAACTGACCGTCTTCGTCCAGTACGTAAGCGATTCCGCCGGACATGCCAGCTGCGAAGTTCCGGCCTGTTTCGCCGAGTACAACAACAACACCACCCGTCATATATTCACAGCAGTGATCGCCTGCGCCTTCAACAACAGCAATGGCGCCGGAGTTTCTAACGGCGAAGCGTTCGCCTGCCACGCCGCGGAAGTAGCATTCGCCTTCAACCGCACCGTAAAGAACGGTGTTACCGACAATGATGCTTTCTTCAGGCACGATTTTTTGTGCTTCTTTTGGCGGGTACACGATCAACCGACCTCCCGAAAGGCCTTTGCCGACATAATCGTTGCCGTCACCTTCCAGCTCCATGGTCACCCCACGGGTGACCCAGGCGCCGAAGCTTTGCCCAGCTGTGCCTTTGAGCTTGATGTGGACCAGATCGTCGACCAGACCTTTGTGACCGTGAAGCTTGGCGATTTCGCCGCCAAGCATGGCACCGGCTGTCCGGTCCGTGTTTTTGATTGGCAGATCGATAGAAACCGCTTTGCCGTCATTGATGGCTGGTTGGGAAAGCTCAATCAGCTTCCGGTCTAGGATCTCGTCAATATTGTGATCCTGCGTCTTCGTCTGATAGATGCCCACGCCTTCAGCTGCGACTGGTTTGTCAAAGAGGCGGGAGAAGTCGAGACCCTTCGCCTTCCAGTGATCTACAACGCGGCGCTTATCGAGCATCTGCATCTGACCGACCATTTCGTTGAAGGTGCGGTAGCCAAGCTCTGCCATCATCTCACGCACCTCTTCAGCGACGAAGAAGAAGTAGTTGATCACATGTTCTGGTGCGCCCACAAACCGCTTCCGCAGGACAGGGTCCTGAGTCGCAATGCCGACAGGGCAGGTGTTGAGATGACATTTGCGCATCATCAAACAGCCCGCGGCGATCAACGGTGCAGTTGAGAAGCCAAATTCATCAGCGCCGAGTAGGGCGCCAATAACCACATCACGTCCTGTGCGCAAGCCACCATCTGCCTGAACTGTGATCCGGTCCCGTAAGTGGTTCAATACGAGTGTCTGATGGGTTTCGGCCAGGCCAATTTCCCAGGGGCTTCCGGCATGTTTTATGGAGGTGAGGGGGCTCGCGCCCGTTCCGCCTTCATAGCCAGAAATTGTGACATGGTCGGCGCGTGCTTTGGAAACACCCGCAGCAACCGTGCCCACGCCCACTTCTGACACAAGCTTCACGCTGATGTCGGCAGCTGGGTTCACATTCTTCAGATCGAAGATCAGCTGTGCCAGATCTTCAATCGAATAGATGTCGTGGTGCGGCGGTGGAGAGATCAATCCCACGCCTTGCGTCGAGTGGCGCACTTTGGCGATCACTGCGTCGACCTTGTGGCCTGGCAGCTGTCCGCCTTCCCCGGGCTTAGCGCCCTGAGCCATTTTAATCTGGATCATGTCGGAGTTGGCGAGATATTCCGCCGTCACGCCGAAACGACCCGAAGCGACCTGCTTAATGGCGGAGCGCATGCTGTCGCCATTGGCCAGAGGCGTGAAGCGATCAGCTTCTTCGCCGCCTTCACCGGTGTTTGACTTACCGCCAATGCGGTTCATCGCAACAGCGAGTGTGGTGTGTGCTTCGCGGCTGATGGAGCCAAACGACATAGCGCCGGTCGCGAAACGTTTCACAATGTCCTTAGCGTCTTCCACTTCATCTAGCGGAACCGGCCTCCGGCCATCATCTTCAGCCTTTTTGATGTCAAAGAGTCCACGAATGGTGAAGAGATGTTCGTTTTGAACATTCACCGCTTTGGCAAAAGACCTATAGTCTTCTTTGGATGAGCCGCGTACGGCGTGCTGGAGATCGCGAATGGAATCGGGCGTCCAAACATGCTCTTCACCACGGACCCGGTAGGCGTAATCGCCTCCAACGGCCAATGCGTCTTCGAGAATAGGCACGTTTCCGAAAGCGTCACGGTGACGGCGGACGGTTTCTTCCGCCACTTCTGCCAGACCAACCCCTTCAATGGTTGTTGAGGTGCCGGTGAAGTATTTTTGAACAAATTCAGTGCTTAGGCCCACAGCGTCAAAAATCTGTGCGCCGCAGTATGACTGATAGGTAGAGATGCCCATTTTGGACATGACCTTAAGGAGGCCCTTGTTCACCGCCTTGATGTAGCGGCTGGTGATTTCTTCTGCGCCAAGGTCTGCCGAGAGACGGTGTTTTGCGTCGATCAGTGTTTCAAAAGCAAGGTAGGGGTTTACAGCCTCAGCGCCAAAGCCCGCGAGGCAGGCGAAGTGATGGACTTCGCGCGCTTCCCCTGTTTCCACAACAAGGCCGACTGCTGTCCGCAGTTCTTTGCGGATCAGGTGATGATGCACAGCCGCAGTTGCTAGAAGTGCGGGGATCGCGATGCGCTCTGCTGAAATCTTACGGTCAGAGAGAATGATGATGTTATCGCCAGCGCGCACTTCTTTCTCTGCTTCTGCGCAGAGCTCTTTTAGAGCGGCTTCCATTCCTTCAGCGCCTTCAGAGGCGGGGTAGGTCATGTCGAGTGTGAAAGCGC
Source organism: Parvibaculaceae bacterium PLY_AMNH_Bact1 (assembly GCA_032881465.1). Classification (NCBI taxonomy): domain Bacteria; kingdom Pseudomonadati; phylum Pseudomonadota; class Alphaproteobacteria; order Hyphomicrobiales; family Parvibaculaceae; species Parvibaculaceae bacterium PLY_AMNH_Bact1. Next base: position 2,818,373 of record CP126168.1, on the reverse strand, counting down.
GGAAATTATTGTCCGGAATGTCTCCGATGGTACGGATCTTCTCCAGATCTCCGTTCGTCAGAATAGGCTGGCGTACTTCGAGGCGCTTCTGATCGCCTGCGGAATGCAGCTCGAGCAGGTTCGGCCGTGGCCCGATAAGGGACACGAGGGACATCACCGTTTCTTCCCGGATGGGATCGATCGGCGGGTTGGTCACCTGCGCAAAGAGCTGCTGGAAATAATTGTAAAGCGGTTTGGAATGTCCGGAGAGGGCTGCGATGGGCGTATCCGTTCCCATAGAGCCGATGGCTTCCTGGCCGGTTTCGGCCATTGGGGCCATCAGGAGGCTCAGATCTTCCTGGGTGTAGCCAAAGGCCTGCTGGCAATCGAGCAGCTCCGCATGAACTCGTGGTGTTACGGCATTCTTTGGGTCAGGCAGGTCTTCCAAGACCATCTGACCGCGGTCTAACCATTCCTGATAGGGGTGAGAGGCTGCAAGCTCTGTCTTTAGCTCGTCATCGCCAATGATCCGGCCTTCTTCCAGATCGATCAGCAACATTTTGCCGGGCTGCAGACGCCACTTCTGGGTGACACTGCTTTCCTCTGGGGGAAGCACGCCCATTTCGGATGCCATCATGACATCGCCATCATCGGTGACGTAATAGCGGGCAGGGCGCAGGCCATTCCGGTCGAGGGTGGCGCCGATCTGGCGGCCATCTGTAAACGCAACAGCGGCAGGGCCGTCCCATGGCTCCATCAGGGCGGCATGATACTCGTAAAATGCGCGGCGGTCTTTCCCCATCAGAGGATTGCCGGCCCAGGCTTCGGGGATCAGCATCATCATCGCGTGGGACAATGAATAGCCGCCTGCCACGAGAAGCTCGAGCGCATTGTCAAAGGCAGCCGTATCGGACTGGCCTTCGGGGATCACCGGATAGAGCTTTTTCAGGTCATCGCCCAGAATGTCAGATGCCATCGAACCCTGGCGTGCAAACATCCAGTTTTCGTTGCCACGCTTGGTGTTGATCTCGCCATTGTGGCAGATCAGGCGGAACGGGTGCGCGAGGCTCCATGTAGGGAATGTGTTTGTTGAGAAGCGCTGATGGACGAGAGCGAGGGCTGAGACCATCTCTTCGTCTTGCAGGTCTTTGTAGTACTCACCAACCTGAGCGGCGAGCAGCATGCCTTTGTAGTTCACTGTGCGTGATGAAAAGGATGGTACGTAGAAGAAACTTGCCGCTTCGTCGTCGCCCATTGCGCTCACACCCAACTCCACCCGCTTGCGGATAACATAGAGCTTGCGTTCGAACGCGTCCTGGTCAGCTGTGTCAGCACCACGAGCAACAAACGCCTGACGATGGAAGGGCTCCGTCGGCAAAACGGAATAGCCGAGGTCTGAATTGTCGACAGGCACGTCACGCCAGCCGAGAAGTGTCTGACCCTCAGCGGCAATCATATCTTCGATAAGGGCTTCGATTTTTGCCCGGCCTGCGGCTTCCTTTGGAAGGAAGAAGAAGCCAACGCCATAGGCGCCTTCTTCTGGAAGTTCGATCTGCTCTGCTTTGGCAGCCTTGCGCATGAAGGCATCGGGCATCTGGATAAGGATACCTGCGCCGTCGCCTGCTTTCGGGTCAGCGCCTACAGCGCCGCGATGTTCCAGGTTCTCAAGAATCTTGAGGCCATTGGCAATCATGTCGTGGCTTTTGCGGTTGTGAATGTTCGCCACAAAGCCAATGCCGCACGCATCATGCTCATTTGCGGGGTCATAAAGACCTTGCGCAGCCGGAAGGCCTGCGGGGCGCACGGTTTTGACCCGTTCGTTGTCCGTCAGTGCTTCTGGAGCTGAACCTGTGCTTTTCTGGTTCTTTTTCATACGCTTTGCCATCCCAACCTAAATTCGTCTTCTGATCCTGCTTGCCGGTCCATGAATAGGACCCGGCAGGCATTTTCACGATCTACTGTCGAGCTTCAGTGCTGACCGCGCTCAGAAGCTCAACCACTTTGCCGTTTCACGGCGTACATCCCGCGAGAAACGCGCGACAGGGGGTTGGATCACAACGCTCTGCCACGTGTCCGGTGCAGTGCCGCCATTTGGCGGGCCTTTCTGCTGGACGCCCTGTACTTAATTGCGCCTGGGCCAGGCGCTTTACCCTTGGCGCGCCGCCGCTGGGCTGAGCGCTAGGAAGCTCCGTCCGCAGGTCCGGAGCGGAGGGGATATTGCCAGATAAGGGGGGGATGGATCAAGAGAGTAAGTCAGTCTTGTTGACCTATAAAATTCACATATATTTCAAATAGTTAGAAGAATCTTCCGGTCTAAATCGCAAATAGTTAAAGATGCCGCGGGCTTGTAGGTGCTCAAATGAGCGTGAGACTCGTCTTTTGACCTCTCGAAAGCGATTCCTCGAAAGGATGCTTGGGGACTGCCTGTCCTAGTGCTTGCTGTTTAGCGCGTAGCCAGTAACGCCTCTAAAGGCCGGTGGCGGCTGCTCAACGGAGCTCACGGTCTTTGCTGCAAAACTGCTCACCTGATCAGGCATTCCGCCAGTCTTGGGTTCACAAGACGGTGAACGAGAATGTGACTGTAGGCGCGTATTCGTGATTTCCAGTTGAGAGGTTCCATCCCCATTCTCTTAGCCACAAGGCCGAGCGCGATTTGGTGCTCGGGCCGGGGAAATGTTTTGAACCGAAACCGCAAACCCATCTGGAGAGAATTCATGAATAAGTCAACCACGTCAGCTCTCGTTCTAGCCGGTGCTATGAGTGCCGCTTTGACGCTTGCAACCGCACCTGTTTCCGCTGCAACACCGTCCGGCATGGAAAAATGCTACGGCATCTCCCTTGCCGGTGCGAACGATTGTGCTGCTGGTCCGGGTACATCATGCGCCGGTACGTCCACTATTGATTATCAAGGCAACGCCTGGAAGCTGGTTCCTGCGGGTACCTGTACTTCCATCGATACGCCTCACGGTAAAGGCAGTCTTGCCGAAGTAGAACGTCCTTAAGTGCTGGCTGGATGAAAGGTGCCGGGTGCCCCTCCCGGTAACGTCCCCAATGACCAATCATCCGGCATATCAGCCCGACCCGATCCTGGCCCGCGCCGGGGTCGGGTTGAAGGCTGATCACTACAAGAGGGTCCTCGAGACAAAACCCGATATTGGCTGGTTCGAGGTTCACCCTGAAAACTATATGGGCGAGGGGGGCAGCCCACATGCTTATCTCAGCGCCATCAGACAAGACTATCCTTTGTCGCTTCACGGTGTGGGTATGTCGCTGGGCGGTGTTGATCCCTTGGACGAGGACCACCTCGCGCGCTTTGCCTCGCTTGTCGAACGCTATCAGCCGGCACTCGTGTCAGAGCATCTCGCCTGGGCAACCCATCAGGGTGATTTTCTGAACGACCTTTTGCCGTTGCCACTCACTGAGGAAGCGCTGAATGTTATGGCCGAGCATGTTGATCATATGCAATCGGCGTTGAAGCGACAGGTGCTCGTTGAAAACCCGTCGACCTATCTGAGCTTTGTAGGCGAGGTGATGGAGGAGCCAGAGTTCCTTGTTGCGCTTGCCGACCGCACGGGGTGTGGGCTTCTGCTTGATGTGAATAACGTATTTGTTTCCGCCTGCAATCATGGGTTTGATCCCAGATCTTACATTGACTCAATCCCTGCAGACCTGATTGGTGAAGTGCACGTGGCTGGCCACGCTGTCGAAGAGATCAATGGTGCACAGCTTCGCATTGATGATCATGGTTCCGCCGTTGTTGAGGATGTCTGGAAACTATTTGGGCGTTTGATCGATCGCGTAGGGCCAAAACCCACGCTGGTTGAATGGGACACGAATGTGCCTCCATGGGATGTTTTGAAAGCGGAAGCTGACAAAGCAGATGCCCTGCTGAAGCAAAGTGGCCCGGTGTTGGGCAGGAGGCATAGAGATGCTCTCCCTGCGTGATTTTCAGAGTGAGTTTGGGTCCGCGGTGCTCGGTGGAGACGGGGTTCTGGCCAATGTCCGTGCAGCGGAACCGATCCCGCTAGAGAGCCGCGTGAATGTTTATCGGAACAATGTTTATGCCAGCCTGATTGACGGTTTGGAAAAAGCATTTCCTGTCGTGCTGCAATTGGTCGGGCAGGAGTTCTTCCGCGCGATGGCACGGGAGTATTTGCGGGACAATATGCCGGCCCGAGGAACGCTAATCGGCTTTGGGGCGGCCATGCCCGAGTTCTTAGATGGCTTTCCGCCTGTGTCGTCGCTGCCCTATTTGAGCGATGTTGCACGTTTTGAATTGGCATGGCTCCGCAGCTACCATGCTGCTGACGAAGCTCCTCTCACTCCTGATGCGATTTCAGCAGTCCCCCAGGCATACCTGGGAGATGTGAAGTTCGTTCTTCATCCGTCACTCCAAACGCTGCAATCAGCGCATCCGGTTGTGTCGCTTTGGCAGGCGCACCAACCAGGGCAAGACCCTGGAGCTATGAATGTCAATGAAGGAGGAGAGGCAGCGCTTCTTCTCAGGTCCAACCTGTCGGTTGTCGTGCACCAAGTTGAGCGTGGCGCTCTGGTGTTCGTTGATGCTCTGAGGTCCGGCGAAACGTTTGGTGTCGCTGCGACAGCCGCGCAGAATTTGCAGGGCGATTTTGACCTCAGCCATATCCTACATCTTCTTCTCAGCGGCGGCGGGTTTGCCCGTCTCATCCGCTCTTAACGCATGGATTGCAAAAAATGAGTGAAACACAGAGCAATATCGGCCCGGTCGGGCAAATCACTTCCTTGGTTGAGTTGGTCGTTGGGCTTTTCGATCGCATTCCTTCTCTCGTCTTTGAACTCGCCATGCGGGTGAGTATTGCGATGGTGTTTTGGACATCGGCCCGGACAAAGGTGGAGGGCTTCCTCACCTTGAAGCCAAGCACATTTTTCCTTTTCGAGTATGAGTACGCCTTGCCGCTTATTCCTCACAACATTGCGGCCTACATGGCGACATATGCGGAACACTTCTTCCCGGTTCTGATTGTGCTCGGGTTTGCAACGCGTTTTGGCGCTGCGGCATTGTTAGTAATGACCCTGGTCATTCAGATTTTTGTCTATCCGGGTGCTTGGTCTCTCCACCTGCTCTGGGCCAGTGTTCTGATCTACCTCGTGGCGCGTGGTGCTGGTGTGGTTTCCATTGATCACCTGATTAAGCAGAAGTTTTCGTGAGGTTTGCGCGGGCACGAGATCCTCTTTTCTAGTGCCCGTCATTGGCTGTTTTCGGCCAAATCGGATGTTCAGAGCTTTTTAAGGGCACCTGCCTAAACTAGCGTTTCGATCTTATGCAGTTTGAAACGGTAGATTCATGGCGGACGCCAATACAACAGACTCACGAGCAGACCGTTTGGCTCAGGCTGAGGCGGCAATCAATGCGCTGAAGGATGAGTATGTCCATCAATTGCGCGCGGATGTGGATCAACTCACCAAGGTTTTTGCGTCTGTGAATTCAAATGGCCCAGAAGCAGCTCTTCTGGAAGACCTGTTTGGTGTCGCGCATAACCTGAAAGGCCAGGCCGGGTCATTTGGATATGACCTTGTGACCTCTATTGCCGCTTCTCTCTGTGATTTGCTTCGCGGACAAAGTGGGCAAACGAGTGCGCGCGATTTGCAAGTCATTGGGCAGCACGTGCAGGTAATGGAACGGGTCGTTTCTAAAGGTATTGTTGGCGATGGTGGCGAGACCGGTCAAAAAATCGTTCAATCGCTGCGTGACCTGCACTCGAAATCCTAAATTCCATCAAACGATCAAAGAAAGATTAGGCGGCTGTCTGGTCGTCTTCTTCCACTAAATCGTTCAGCATGTCGGCAAGGAATGCTTCGTCGTCGTCGCTGGGGGGTGCGTGCGGTGTGTCTTTTTCCTGCACAGGTGCCTGCTCGTGGCATTCGCGAACCTGAATATCTTCGCCGTTGGTCGCCGCGCCCGACATTACGGTGCTGATTTCATGCACAAGCGCGTCAATGCTGATCGGCTTTGAAACAAACCCGTTCATACCTGCCTGAAGGTAGGTGTCGCGTGTTCCCGCCATTGCATGAGCGGTAAGTGCAATAATTGGAATATCGTGCCATGGTTCGTCTGAACTTCTGATGACCTTCGTCGCCAAGATACCGTCCATTTCGGGCATCTGGATATCCATCAGGATGAGGTCAAAATCGTCCTTGCGCAGTTCTTTGATGACTTCAACCCCATTGGGAGCAATCGTCAAAGTGTGGTTTAGACGCCCCATTATGGCGGTCATCAGCTTGGCATTTATAGGCTGATCTTCTGCTACCAGAATGCGCCAGCTATCGGTTACCTCTCCCGCGGACGATGATTGTGTGGTGGACACATCATCAGTTGCGGGGCTGACCGTGTCTTCGTTGGGGCGGGCTAGTGGCACAGAGACTGAGAATTTGCTGCCTTCCCCAGGTGTGCTTTCGACGGAAATATCTCCGTCCATGAGCCTTGCGAGTTCACGGCAGATCGCAAGACCAAGGCCCGTGCCGCCATGTGTTCGTGAGATCGAACTGTCGGCTTGGGAGAAACGTTCGAATAAACGTGCTTGTGCCTCTTGCGAAATGCCGATGCCGGTGTCTGTTACATCAATTCTTATGAAATTTCCGCCTTTGTCGGCATCTAGGCTCGCAAAAACACCGACGCTTCCCTGATCTGTAAATTTGATCGCGTTGCTGGTGAGATTAAAGAGGATCTGGCGGAGGCGGGTCGGGTCGCCCATCACGACCTCCGGTGCGTTCGGAGAAATATCCGTCTTCAGCTCCAGTCCTCGATCGTTAGCGTTTGCCCGCATGACATCTGTTACAGCTGCGATGATATCTGCGAGGCGAATGGGAACAGTCTCCAGCTCAAGACCCTGTGCTTCAAGACGCGAGAGATCAAGAATGTCGTTTAACAGAACGAGCAAACTCTCACCTGAGTCTTTGATAGCGGATGCATGATCACGCTGTTCCTGGTTGAGATCGCTGTCTATCAAAAGCTCAGCCATTCCCAGTACGCCGTTCATAGGAGTGCGGAGCTCGTGGCTGACCGTTGCAAGAAACTCCGACTTTGCTCTGTTTGCTTGTTCGGCAGCATCTTTCGCGGAGGATAGTTCGTTGGCAGACGACGCTAGTTTGGCTCGTTCGGCCTCAAGTTCGCTCTTGGCGCTTTGTAAATCAATTATACGTTGTTGTAGTTCAACTCGGTTCGCTTCAAGAGCGGCCTCAGTCCGTTTGTCCTCGGTGATATCACGTTCGATGCCGATGAAGTTTATGACTTGTCCGTCTGCGCCAAAAACAGGTCGGACTTCCAGTTGAGCCCAGAAGCGCCGACCATCCTTGGTCATGTTGAGGACTTCTGTGTCAAAACCTTTGTGGTCGCGAATATGGCGATCGATTGCGGCTGTGGTGGAGGGTTCGCTCTCGGGTGCGCGCAGGAAGTGGCCTGGCTTGCGACCAATGACTTCTTCCAACGAATATCCTGTCATTTCAGAGAAGCTTGGGTTCGCCCACACCAGATATCCGTCCGTATCGGTCATAAGTACCGAGTGATCGATAGCCTCTGCTACCAAACGGAAACGCTCTGCTTCGTTCCTCGCACATTTCGATTGGGCGAATGCGTCGGCCAAAGTGCGTGCTGTGGTTGTGAGATTGCCGTTGGACAAAGATGTGATCTCAATGTCGCTGAGGTCCCCATTTTTGACGAGCAATTGATTTATCTCGCGAATGGGTGCGAGAAGGCTCTTTTTCCAGAAATGGATTAGACAGCTCGCAAATGCGAGCGCCAGCACAAAACTCGCTGCTGCAACGAGGATGGTGGAATCAGATATCACGGGGATGCTGTCAATTTCACTCGACGTAAGGTGATGTTCGAGCATGTGGACGACTGCTAGAGGCGTAAGCGTCAGCAACAAGACAGCCGAAAAAGCGATGCCCGCGAATGCCAACAACAGAGTGCGTGGCGCAAATTGCGCTTTTCGTGTTTCACTCATAGATACCCGCCACCGTCGCATTTTCCCCAAACTGTCCTGAGATTAGGTAGCGGCAGTGAAATATCTCTTAAAACAGCCCTTGCACTCTGTAATTTCTGGCAGACTCCCGGTTGGTTTGCGAAGTCTTAGGAAGTTGTTAATGTTGAAATACATGTTTCAACAAACTGCGACATGCGGAGACGCAAAAAAGGCGCCCCGACAGGGGCGCCTTGATGCATGAGAGGTTTCGGCAACAGGTCTATGCCGCTTCTGAATCGACCTTTCCTTCGATTGAGGGTTGGTCTGATGATGACCTGTTAATTGCGATAGTCCGCGCTTTCATCGCTTCGGGAATTTCCCGTGCAAGGTCCACATGGAGCAGGCCGTTTTCGAGTGCGGCGGCTTTCACTTCGACATAGTCGGCCAGTTCAAATTGCCGCTGAAAGCTGCGAGTCGCGATGCCGCGATGGAGGTATTTTACCTGATCCTCGTCGACCGCTCCCTTTTTGCCCGTGATGGTGAGTTTGTTTTGCTGGGCTTCGATGGTTATCTCGTCTTCACCAAAGCCTGCGACGGCCATGGTGATGCGATAAGCCGCATCTCCTGTCCGTTCAATGTTGTAGGGCGGGTAGCCATTGCCAGTGTCGCTCTCAGCGGCATCTAGAAGAGATGCCATCCGGTCAAAACCTACTGTTGAGCGATAAAGAGGGGAAAAATCAAACGTACGCATATCAGCACATCCTTTCATAAGCGATGTTGTGGTTGGGCATCTCGTGCCCCAGCGGCTCCATTTGCAGTGGCAGCTCGCCAGTTAGTGTTGGTCCGAAACCCAATCTGTGGCATCCCGGTCCAATTGACATAAGAGCTGATTTTCCGCCTTTCAACCCACACGCGGCTTGAAAAAACGCATGATTGATGCTCTGAGGGGGGTGGTTAATATATCGCCTGGCTCGCGTATTTTTGGAGATCCACACAATGAATTTGGGAAATGTGTTGAAAAAGCTGGGTGTGGTTCTGATGGGAGCCACTCTGACTGCGGCGATGGTCACCGGAACGTCCGCGAAAGTTGAGGGTGACACGGTCTATTTAGGCGCAGCTATTTCGCTGACGGGTAAGTATTCGACCAATGGTGCCCATACCCGCAAGGGATATGATTTAGCGGTGGAGCAGATCAACGAAGCTGGAGGGGTGGATGTTGATGGGCAGACATACAAACTCGGCATTATCTATTACGACGATGAATCGACTCCGGCCCGCGGCGCCCAACTAGCGGAACGTTTAATCCAGCAAGATGGTGTGCAATTTATCCTGGGCCCATATTCATCCGGCCTTACCAGGGCTATGGCTCCCATCACGGAAAAGTACGGCATCCCCATGGTTGAGGCGAATGGTGCATCTATTTCGCTTTTTCAGGAAGGGTACAAGTACCTTTTCGCCGTGTTGTCGACGACTGAACAATATCTGCAAGGAGCTGTCGCGCTTGCCGCGGAGACCGCTGGCGAAGGTCAAACTCTGCGTGTTGGGTTGGCGATGGAGAATGACCCCTTCTCGCAGGATGTCCGGACCGGTGTGATCGCCGATGCCGAAAGGCTGGGTATGAGCGTTGTGATCGACGACAAGCTACCGCCTGAATTGAATGACATGTCAGCGACGCTTGCAAAAGTGCGGGCTCTTCGGCCCGACCTTCTCGTTGTCTCAGGTCATGCGAAGGGTGCGGCGTTGGCGATTAGACAGATTGCGGACAGTCGAATTGATATTCCAATGCTTGCGCTCACTCATTGTGATGCAGCACAGGTCATTGAGAAATTTGCGGAGAAGGCGGAGTTTGTACTTTGTGCCTCTCAGTGGGCGCCTGGACTTTCTTACTCTGATGACTTGTTTGGCTCGGCTCGTGACTTTGCCACCCTGTTTGAAGCGACGTATGGCTATGCGCCGCCCTATCAATCTGCAGAGTCAGCGGCTGCGGTTATGGTGTTTGCTGATGCGTTTGAACGGGCGGGATCATTTGATCCGCTTGCGGTTAGGGACGCACTTGCTGAAACAGATATGATGACGTTCTACGGTGGCATCGATTTTGATGAGACGGGACGGAATATCGCTAAGCCAATGGTTCTTTTTCAGATCCAGGATGGCGAATACCGGGTTGTTTATCCATCCAATGCATCTGAAGCGGAATTGCGTCACCCGACGCCCCGCTGGTCGGAGCGCTGATCACTTTCCATGATTGAAAATCTCCAGCTTCTTATCGACTATCCGTCCCTTGGGGCGGACCTCGTGGCTAACGGCCTGATGATCGGTGCCATCTTTGCGCTTGCGGCGTTTGGCATGGCCTTGGTCTGGGGCGTTCTTGGCATCATCAATATCGCTCAGGGCGAGTTTGTGATGCTTGGCGGTTTTGTAGCGCTGACCGCTGCGGGCCTTGGCGTGCCGCCGCTGCTGACCATTCCGCTTGCTGCGCTTGCGCTATTTGTTGTGGGATGGGGTCTCTATCGACTTGTCATCTTCCGTGTGGTGGATCGGGACCTGTTTGTGTCGCTTCTGGCGACGTTTGGTCTCTCGATTATCCTTCAGCAGCTTTCAAATGAGATATTTGGGGCCGATGTTCGTACCCTCGAAACGGGTCTTGGAACGCTGGTTCTGTTTGACGGTCAAATAGTCCTCTCAGAAATCAAACTTGTTTCTTTTGTCACGGCGCTGACGGTCGGTCTGGCACTTTGGGCATTTTTAAAGAGGGCCCGTCTGGGACAGGCTATCCGCGCAACGGCTCAGAATGCACGGGCGGCGCGCATTCTTGGGATTGATACAGACAGGGTTTATGCCGCGACCTACGCGCTCAATGCCGCCTTATGCGGTGCTGCAGGTAGCCTTGTTGTTATGGCCTGGACAATCCATCCCTATATTGGTCTTCCCTATACCGTCAGATCGTTCTTAGTGGTGATCGTTGCAGGACTGGGGAACATTGTCGCTGTGATCACGGCGGGGCTTGGGCTGGGTGCGCTTGAAAACCTTGCAGGCTTTATTCTCGGTGCAGAGTACCAAATTGCGTTTGTCTTTGTGCTTATGGTGATCTTGCTGGTGGGGCGGAACTTCTGGCTCCGGCGTAAGCGGGAGTATCTGAAATGACGACGGTACAGAAATACGCTCTCATCGGCGGTGGTCTTCTTCTCTCGCTTGTTGCTCCTTTCCTGATGCCGCAATTTGCGACACAGCTCACCATGCTTTGGTTGATGGTTGTCTTCGCGTTGACCTGGGACACGCTCGGCGGGCAGATGGGCTACAACTCCTTCGGCAATATTCTGTTTTTCGGCATGGGCGCCTATGCGTGTGCCGTGCTTCAACGTGATCTTGGTCTCGACTATTTTGCGGGTCTGGCGGTGGGGCTCATCTTCGCCGCGGTCTTATCGTCGCTGGTCGCCATTGTGCTCGGGTTCGGTATGCTGGGTTTGCGGGGACACTATTTTGCGATTGGCACGTTGGGGCTTGGTATCGCAGCAGGGGAAATCGCGGGCGGCTGGGATTATGTGGGGGCCGGGTCAGGCATGGTGCCGCCGCTTTATCCGACCGAATTGGCGGGTCGTGAACTCTTCTTCTATTTTCTGATGTTTGCGTTGGCACTCGCGACATTTTTTGTCCTTCGGTCTCTCTACGCGACTAAGTTTGGTCTCGCTCTCAATGCAATTCGCGATGATGAAGACAAAGCAGAAGCGATGGGATTACAGACGACGCAGATCAAATCGTTTGCTTGGGCGGTGTCAGCATTTTTTTTGGGGATTGGCGGCGGGTTGGCTGGCAATTTGCTGGGGTTCATTGACCCGCGCGATGTCGCCTTTGCTGGTGCCACCTTTGGCGTCTGGATGGTGTTGATGGCTATTCTCGGAGGTAAGGGTACCCTTTGGGGACCGGTCATTGGTGCCGTCGTCTTCCACATCACTCAGGAGCTGTTCTGGACCTATCTGCTTGGTTGGCAGCGGGTGGCGCTCGGTCTCCTGATCGTGGCGATCGTTGTGTTTTTTCCCAATGGCATCATGGGGACGTTGCGCGAACGTCGCCCGGAATGGTTTGGGGAGAAAGTGGAGGAGCGGGTATGAGTGCGCTTCTTAAGGTTGAAAACGTCACCAAGACGTTTGGTGGTGTGGTGGCAAACCGAAATGTATCCCTAGAGGTGAACAAAGGGGATATTGTCGGGCTTATCGGCCCAAATGGGTCGGGTAAGACGACGCTTTTCAATTCAATCGTGGGAGCTCATCCAATCGACTCCGGAACTGTTCAGTTCGAGGGACAGGAGATCTCTAAGCTTACAGTGCCCGCCATTGCCCAGCGTGGTCTGGTTCGGACATTTCAACAGACCCGGATCTACGCGGAGATGAATTGCGTAGAGAATATGCGCATTAGCGCGCCGGATGCCCGCAAGTCTGTTCTGTCATTGCTCTCTGGTTTTTCAAGTCACGTAGATGTCCGGGCAGAAGAGCTTCTTGATTTTGTTGGGCTTGCTTCGAAGCGTTTTCTCCGCGCGGGGTCGCTGAGTTTCGGTCAGCAAAAACTTTTGGAGTTTGCGATGGCGCTTATGAGTGAGCCGACGCTTCTCCTGCTCGATGAACCGACGGCAGGTGTTAACCCCACCCTCATCAATGGGTTGATTGACCGGCTGGTGCGGGCAAATAGGGAACTTGGCGTGACGCTTCTGGTTATTGAGCACAATATGCGGGTGATCATGAACCTTGCTGAACACATTACCTGTCTTGCTCATGGCGAGGTCCTGGCGCAGGGGAGTCCTCAGGAGGTGCGGGACAATCCGAGTGTTGTCGAAGCCTATTTGGGGGCAAGCGCATGAGTGACACCGACACTCCATCCGTCAGTGGTTATGGCGATGGCACAACGGATACTGTGCTCTCCGTTGATGCGGTTGCGGAGGAAGCTCAGGCGTTGGGGCTTGAGGTCTCCCGGGATCAAATCCTGAAGCTGGCAGGCGATACGCCGTTGGTAAAGATCGATGGGCTGACGGCCGGTTATGGGCGGATGGAAATCCTCCACGAAATAGACTTGGCAGTGGGAGCTGGTCAAAGTCTTTGTCTTGTCGGGCCAAATGGGGCCGGCAAATCGACCATCCTTCACTCCATCTTTGGTTTCACGGACATTTTTAGTGGTGATATCACGGTGGATGGGCTTGAAGTCACCAAAAGCAGTCCGAGCGAGCGTTTGAGAGATGCGGGGATCGCCTACATCCTGCAGGACAATTCCGTCTTTCCGGATATGAGTGTCGAAGAAAATCTACTGATGGGGGGCTATTTGCTTCCCAATCCTTCCTTGGCCAAAGAAGCGGCGGAGCGCGTGTTTGAACGCTATGATCGACTTGCACAAAGACGCACCGACAAGGCCGGGGTGCTCTCAGGCGGTGAACGTCGGCTTCTCGAAATCAGCCGTGCGCTCATTATGGACCCGAAAGTCTTGCTCGTGGACGAGCCGTCCATTGGCCTTGAGCCGCGGTATATTGATATGGTCTTTGAGATATTAGGTGATCTCAAAGACGGAGATGGCAAAACCATCATCATGGTTGAGCAGAATGCGAAGAAGGGCTTGGCATTCGCAGATGTTGGATATGTGCTCGTTTCGGGCCGGGTTGCGATGGCAGATCAGGGGCCAGCGCTCCTGGAAAACCCCGATGTTGGACGTCTTTTCCTCGGTGGTTAGGCGATCTGTGTGCTCCACATGAACCGCAGATGAACGCGCTGGTCAGCTTCAATATAGACGGGGCTTTCTATAGTCAGTGTTATAGGGGTGATTGAAATCTGAGGATTGAGATCATGAAAAAGCTTGTGGCCCTGGGGGCTGTTGCACTTACACTATTGACCATCGCACCGGCGGAAGCCCGGCTATCATCACCATTGCATGGCGCTGAAGTCGCTAAGGCGCCGATCGTCTACGTTCATCGTCGCGGCCATACGCGACACTACCACTCGCCTGCACGCGAATTCGCGCACTGGCGCCGGGCGTTGGTGCGCTCCAATTACTCCCAATTCGGGAACCCGGTTTTGCACAATGGTTTTTACATAGTCAGAGCGCGACATGTATCGGGTTCATTCTACTGGCTGCGGGTAAACGCAAACACCGGGAAATTTGTACGGTTCCATCATCGCCCGTACTGACATCTCAGGAATTATTAACAACGCTAGGACAGGCCCCGATTTTTCGGGGCCTTTCTTTGTGAGCGATAGGTGAACAGCACTTAAACCTCAGATGAATCTTCCTCCCAGACTTGGTTCAGCGCTGATCTGCAGAATGGGCTTCACCGTTTGGTTCTGTTCTTTTTGTTCTGGAGAAGTCACATGAAAAAGTTCCTTGTTGTTGCCGGTCTTACCGCTCCCCTCCTTCTTGCTGCCCCTGCTCAGGCAGGGCACGAGTCAGCCCGTCATCTTTCATTCGAAGATGTACTGCGTCAGCTCGTGCTCACACATACTGATGCATCTTATCGGTCACGCGACCGTCACCATCGCCAGGATCGAGGATGGCAGAATGAACGCCGGATCATTCCGATTGCCCGCCTTGTTCGTCAGATTCAGCGGGACACGGGTGGCCGGGTAACCTCCGTCCGTTTGAAGCGGAATGGTCGTGTCTATGCAATTGAAGGCGTTGGTCGTGGTGGGCGCCATGTCACTGCGAAAGCCAACGCCCGCACAGGTGAGATATTTGATGTTCGCCGTGATCGTGGCGGGGCGCATGTTGCGACCAATGGGAAGCCCATTCCTCGCATCCTTCGTGGCCTTCGTAATCGCGGCTTTAGTAACTTTGATCGGGTTATTCGAGACGGTCGGACTTACATCGTTCGCGGCCTAAATAATCGTGGTAATCCTGTTCGAATTGTAGCGAATGCTCGCAATGGCCGGGTTCTGTCGGTCAATCAGGCCCGTCGCTACAATGGACCAAACTATCTGCGTCACCAGGTTCGTGGCTTTGACCACTGGCGGTCTGGTCTGCGTCAGCAGCACTATAGCAACTTTGGACATGCAACTCGCCATGACGACTATTACCAGGTCGGTGCCCGTGACCGTCGCGGGAGAGATGTAACGCTTAATGTCTGTGCACGCACGGGACGGGTTCTTCACACCGCCTATCGGTGAGAGAGGTGTCCAGTAGAAAGCCCTGCTCAATAGAGCGGGGCTTTTTTACGTTTGGCTGATGAGGACGCGGTGATCGTCGGTGACGGTCACCGCAAAGCTTGGCGACAGGGCAAGGTCTTTTCCGTTAGTGACCTTGCCGGTTTTTACATCAAACCGATACCCATGCCACGGGCAGGTTATGCATCCTTCCTTGTCCACCGCCACATCAGGTAATGGGGCGAGCATGTGGGGGCATTCAGCACTGTAAGCGTGGAGCGCTCCGTCAATTTGGACGATGTTGACGGCTTTTCCGGCGAGTTCGACCGTCAGGGGAAGCCTGGACGTGAGCTCTTTGACATTGCCTACGTCAATGTTGGGCTCTCTGGTGTTTTTAGTGGATGGCGTTCTCGCATCCAACGCCGTCTGCCGGTCCACCATCATACGTTCATCTTCATCCCACAATGTTTCGTAGAGGCCGAGCATGATTTCGCCCAGTTTTGCCGCACCATTTTCATCAGCATTTGGAATATGAAACTCGACTTTGATCTGCGTCTCGCGCTCACCGGCTTTTGCGAAATACGTCCAGATCTCCATGCCGGGCAGGCCGCCTGCTAACGTCCGGGACACGTATCGGCTGTTTGGCCTGTCGACGACAAGCTCAATCAGCGTCTCCGGGCTTGTTTTCTCTGGCACACCTTTTGTGCGTGCGCGCCATCCCCATTGGCCTGCATCTTCTAACTCCAGTGATGAAAAGCTTGAATCATGGAGATGAGGAAGGTGTTCCCAATCAAGAACATTTTCCCACGCACGGGCGAGGCTTGCGCCAATAACGCGCTCATACACGGCAGCAACCCGCATGGGCAGATTGTTTGGATTGTGGTCCTGCGCATTTTCTTGAACGGGTCCAGCGTCGGTCATGTCTCAGGGCCTCATCGTGGTGAGGTAGGGTCCGAGCGTGAGTTCGCGGCCATTCTGGGCCCATTCCAGCCATTCGATGAGGCGTGGTCGCGTTTCCCTTGGGTCGATGAGCTCATGGACGGAGAAGCCCTCGGCTCGCGGGAAGGGAGATTGAGAGGCAGCGAGCTTTTCTTCGAGCTCTGCCCGTAAAGCGTCCGGGTCATCTGCCTCTGCTATCTGGCGTGCAAAGGCCACAGCGACGCCTCCCTCCACAGGAAGGGCGCCCGTTGCGGCTGATGGCCATGACAGGACAAACCCGTCCGGCGCAAAATGGGCAGCGCCGGCCACGCCGAAGACTTTGTGAACGATGACAGAGGCCCAGGGAACCCGGCTTTGCATCACCGCTGCAATCGCTTCGGTGCCATAGCGAATGGTGCCTGCCTTTTCAGACGCTGACCCGATCATGAATCCTGGCTCATCAACGAAGGAAAGCACGGGCAAATTGAATGTGTTGCACATATCCACGAAACGACGCAGCTTCTGTGCGGCTTCTGCCGTCATGGCGCCCGCGTAGTACATGCAGTCATTCCCAATCACCCCAACGGCATGGCCATTCAGACGTGCAAGGCCCGTGATCAGCGACGGGCCATACTTCTTGGTCATTTCAAAAAAGCTGCCGTCATCGACCACGGCTTTTAGGATTTTGCGCATCTGGAATGGTTTGCGTCGGTCGCGTGGCACAATGTCGATCAGGCTCTCTTCCATCCGTTCGACATCATCCTGCGGGACGATGAATGGAGGAAGCTGCCAGACATTGTCGGGCATGTAGGACAAGAACCTGGCGATTTCGTCCAGTGCTGCTTCCTCGTCTTTCGCGACATTGTCTACGACGCCGCTTTTTGTGTGCACCTCCGGGCCGCCCAACTCTTCCTTGGTCAGATCTTCGTTGAGGGCTCGCTTGACCACCTGTGGCCCTGCGATCAGGACCTGAGCGTTCCGGGCCATCACGGTGAAGTGGGCGCCTACCAGCCGGGCCGCAGGCATGCCAGCAACTGGTCCAAGAGCGGCTGTGGCGACGGGAACAGTGCCGATGACTTTGGCAATTGAGAGAAAACGTGAACGCCCATAGACTGGGTCACCAGTAGGTCGGGACGGCTTGTTCCCGCCTGAACCCGCGACGGAGCCGCCGCCGCCTTCATGCAGGCGGATCAGAGGCACCTTGTAATCAATGGCAACATCTTCAGCGTAAACGCTTTTACGCAGGCCTGCGGGATTTGGTGACCCCCCTTTGAGTGTGAAGTCTTCGCCGCCAATGATGACGCGGCGCCCATTTATCTTGGCAAAGCCCAGCACGTAATTGGCAGGTTGCAGGTTTTTCAGGCTGCCATCGTCGTTGAATTCAGGAACACCTGCACCTTCGCCCAGCTCCTTGAAGCTGTTGTTATCCGCCAGGTGGGAGATGCGCTCACGGATGGTCAGTCGACCCTTGTCATGCTGACGTTGGACGCCATCGGGGCCTCCCTGCTGTTTGGCGAATGCGCGGCGGGCCTTGATTTCCTCGGCTTCTTTTTCCCAGCTCATAAGCGGGTTCTTCCTTCCTGAGATTCCTTCAATCTTCTAGAATGGCAAACCCTAACCGAATTCAGCCAAAAATCTACGGGGCAGATGCCTCCGGGCTGGCCTTTCCGGCATCAATAAGAAATGATCGGCCTATGACTTTTGAAGATTTATCTCCGCAACAGCTCCTGTCTGCTTTGGCGGCTTACCTTGAAGACGAAATTTCTGGTGCAACGCCAATTGGTGCGGTCCTGAAATTTGAGTATCCAGATGGTGGATGCCTGGTCATTGATGGGACTGGTAACGCCAACCGGATTTCTCTGGAAAATGAAGAAGCTGATTGTGTCGTGTCGCTTCCACTGGAAACACATGCTCAGATGCTTCGATTTGAGCTTGATCAGACAACTGCCTTTCGGGAGGGGCGCATGCGCATTAAGGGGAATATTGCTGTGGCGATTAAGTTGGGGCCATTGGTCTCAACCGCATTTCGTGTTCCCGGGGAGGGTGCATAATGGGAATCTTTGTTGAGACGCCGGATCTTCCCTGTCCGCCGGGCGGGGTCCCTGGTTGGTTTGTTTGTCCAGATGGATCGCGTATGCGGACAATGGTGTGGGCAGCAGATCATGCGTCGGCGCCTTGCCGAGGGACGATTGTGCTCGCAAGCGGGCGGACGGAATTCATCGAAAAATATTTCGAAGTAATTGCCTCGTTTCTCGAACGAGGTTTTGCTGTCGCAACATTTGATTGGCGCGGGCAGGGATTGTCAGAACGCATGCTGGATGATCCCCGCAAAGGGCATGTGGATGAGTTCTCGACTTTTGATGCAGATTTTGTCGCGTTTATGAAAGAGGTTGTCGAACCTCTCTTGCCTGAGCCCTATGTCGGTGTCGGGCATTCTATGGGCGGTAATCTTATGCTGAGAGCTGGACACAACCTGCCTAACAGGTTTGCGGGGATTGTACTCAGCGCACCGATGCTCGGCTTAAATGTTGGTAGTCCTTTCCAAGAGAAACTGACCCGGTGGCTTGTGTCGTTTTTAAATTTGCTTGGTAAACATGCCAGCTTTGCGCCGGGAAGTGGGCCTACTGCCGTGGATGAGGAAACATTCGAGGATAATGTTGTGACGTCCGACCCGGAACGGCATGCCCGACAACAGGGTGTTGTCGCAAAAACGCCCAGCCTTGGATTGGGTGGGCCAACCGTCGGATGGGTCCATCAGGCATTCAAATCCGTTGATGAAGTTGCTGATCCGGCTTGTCTCGCGGACATCACGACGCCTGTACTGCTGTGTGAGGCCGGGGCGGACAAATTGGTCCGTGGCGGGGCCATTCGGCAAATCGCTGATGGGTTGCCAAAGGGGGAATATCTACTGGTCGAAGGTGCTGAACATGAAATCCTGATGGAGCAAGACCGGTATCAGCAAGTGTTCTGGACAGCATTTGACGTGTTCACAAATCGGGTGCTGATGCCCGAATCTGAAAAAACATCAGTTCACGCGTGAGAGGCTATCGAGTGCTTCGGCGTGCACGCGCTTGTCGCCTGCGGCGATGATACGTCCGCCATCCTGGGCGTCGCCCCCTTGCCAGTTTGTGACAATGCCTCCGGCGCCTTCCACAATGGGGATGAGAGCCTGGATGTCATAGGGTTGCATAGACGCTTCGATGACCAGGTCGGCATGACCAGCGGCAATTAGGCAATAGAAATAGCAGTCTGTGCCATAGCGGGTGAGGCGGGCTTTGGAGCGCACATCAGAAAACGCGTTTAACTCGGCGGGGTCTGTAAACATAGCCGGATCGGTACAGCCAAGAATGGCGTCCGAAAGGCTTGCGCAGGCTCTTGTGGATAGCTTCTTGCGCTGTCCGTCCCGAAGAAACTCTGCCTGTCCTGGGCGGCCGACAAACTGCTCGCCGGTATAGGGCTGGTCCATAACGCCCACCACTGGGTATTTGCCATCATTCAAGGCAATCAGAGTTCCCCATAGAGGCACGCCTGAAATGAAGCTCCGAGTGCCATCAATTGGGTCCAGGACCCATTTGAATGGTGATGTGCCGGGTTTTACACCGTGTTCTTCGCCGAGAATGCCGTGGTCAGGGTAGTGTTCTTCAATGAGTGCGCGGATTGCTGTCTCCGCATCGCGGTCTGCGATGGTGACCGGATCAAACGCGTTCCCGTCGAGCTTGTTGTCGACGCCCAGGTCTGAGCGGAAATGCTTGAGCGTGACCTTGGCTGCGGCAGAGGCCAGGGTGCAGGCAAAGTCAGCGAGCGCGATGGCCTCTTCGTCGGTCAGAGTGCTGGGAGCGATGGTCATGGGCGGTCCTCTGCAAACAGGTGTCCATGACTTACGCCAGGCTCAAGGTGAGGGCAAGCGTGCAGCTTAACCCGCAGCACGCTCGGCCTTTTTCCGCTCATTGGGGTCGAGATGTCGCTTGCGAATGCGGATTGATTCCGGTGTTACCTCGACGAGTTCGTCTGTATCGATATAGGCAATCGCCTGTTCGAGGGTGAGGCGGCGGGGGGTAGTGAGCTTTACGGATTCGTCTTTGCCCGATGCCCGCATATTGGTGAGCTGCTTGGCTTTCAGCGGGTTAACGATTAGATCGTCTGGCCGCGCGTTTTCGCCGATCACCATGCCTTCATAGACTTTTTCACCAGAGGTGATGAAGAGGAAGCCTCGATCTTCCAGATTCCACAGCGCAAACGGCACGGCGTCACCGGCGCCATTGGAGACGAGGACCCCATTGCGACGTCCTTCGACCGGCCCGCGATAGTCCCCATACTCTTTGAAAACACGGTACATGATGCCTGTACCTCTTGTGTCAGTGAGAAATTCGCCGTGATAGCCAATGAGGCCGCGTGAAGGCGCGTCGAAGAGAATGCGGGTCTTGCCGCCCCCGGTCGGGCGCATGTCGGTCATTTCACCTTTGCGCTCAGCGAGTTTTTCAATCACGACGCCAGCATAATCGTCGTCCACGTCAACGGTGACTTCCTCAATGGGTTCCTGGCGTTCGCCGTTTGGACCCTCGCGGAAAATCACTTGTGGTCGGCTGATGGAGAGCTCGTAGCCCTCGCGGCGCATGGTCTCGATTAAGACGCCGAGCTGTAGCTCGCCGCGCCCTGCGACGTCAAAAGCGTCCTTGGAGTCGGTGTCGCGAACCTGAATGGCCACATTGCCTTCTGCCTCGGCCATCAGTCGTTCGCGGATGACACGTGATTGAACCTTGGATCCTTCGCGGCCCGCGAGAGGGCTGTCATTGATGCCAAACAGAACTGAAAGAGTTGGAGGGTCAATTGGAAGTGCATTGAGCGGTACATCGATAGATGGATCAGCGACAGTGTCGGCTACCGTTGCTAACTCGAGACCAGCGATGGCCACAATATCGCCTGCGCGGGCCTCGTCAACAGGCTCGCGAGAGAGGCCTCGAACTGCAAGGACACGTGTAACTCGGCCTTTCTCAACAATGCCTGACCCGTTTCGCAGTGCATAGACTGGCATGTTGGGACGTGCGACGCCTTTCTCGATCCGGCCCGTCAGGATGCGGCCGAGATAGGGATCACGTTGGATCGTTGTGACCAGCATTGCGAAAGGCTCATCGCTTGAACCATTGGACAGAGCTTCGGGCGGCTGTACATGGGTCAGAATTTTTCGGAACAGGGGTAGAAGACCTTGGTCCTTCGCATCTGCGGCATCCAAATCTTCGGTCGCCCAGCCCTGCTTGGCGGAGGCGTAGATGATGGGGAAGTCGAGCTGCTCGTCTGAGGCATCCAGAGCTGCAAAGAGATCAAAGATCTCGTCGTGAACCCAATCAGGCCGTGCGTCTGGTTTGTCGGCTTTGTTGATCACCACTAAAGGCTTCAATCCAAGGGCGAGCGCTTTTGAAAGGACAAATTTGGTCTGAGGCATCGGGCCTTCAGCGGCGTCGACCAGTAGTACAACGCCGTCGACCATGGAGAGAATGCGCTCTACTTCGCCGCCAAAGTCGGCGTGACCAGGGGTGTCGACAATGTTGATACGAGTTTCATCTCCCCCCTCTGGAGGCGTCCATGCGACGCTGGTTGTTTTGGCGAGGATCGTGATGCCACGCTCCCGCTCCAGATCGTTGGAGTCCATGACCCGCTCTGCAACGTCCTGGTTGGCTCGAAAAGCTCCGGATTGCTTGAGAAGTTCGTCGACAAGGGTGGTCTTCCCATGGTCAACGTGGGCGATGATGGCGATATTACGAAGCGGCATGTCGGTCCTGTCGGGGCGGATATTGCCCAAAAGAAGCAGCCCGCGGGCCTTGCAAGGCTCACGGGCTGTCGGTCACATTTGCCGCCTTATACGCTGCTGTCGCCCCATGCTCAAGTGCAATGGGAGCTTAGGCGAAAGCCGCTGATTGGATTGTCAGTCTTTGCGGGCTTCTACTTCGATCATGAGTTCGACGGTCTCGCCGATCGCAGGCGCGGCATAGGCCATGCCAAAGTCGGTACGGTTAATCTCCCCAGTGGCGGAAAACCCGGCCACGATCTTGCTTGGATCGAAAGGGTGAGGCCCTTCCTGGTTGAAGATCACGTCCAAGGTTACCGGTTTGGTGACCCCCAAAAGTGTCAGGTCTCCGGTCAATTTTCCGGTTTTCTCGCCTGTCACCTCGATTGCAGTCGACGTAAAGGTCATGGTTGGAAATTCTTCCACATTAAGGAAATCCGCTTTGCGGAGATGTTCATCGCGGGCTTCGTGGGCTGAATCCACGCTTGCGGTATTAATCGTAACGGAAACGCTGCTTGCCGTTGGATCGGCTTCGTCAAATTCAAGGGTGCCGGAGATTTCCTTGAATTGACCCAGCGTGTGTGAAAATCCCAGATGGGACACTCTGAAGGCTGCGTGGGCATGGGTTTCGTCGATTGTGTAGCTTGCTGCCCATCCCGCTGTTGGGGCCATCAGTGCTGCGCTCAATGCCGTTGCGGCGAGTGTTGATTTCATTGTCCTGCTCTCCCTATGTGAACTCACGGTAACTGTAACATTGTGGCTCAATAATGCGATCACAAGACTGCGAGAAACCTCTTAGTTGGCGGCAAACGCTGGTGCGGTGTCATTCGACGTTTTCGCCTCAATTCCCTCACTCTTTATGGAGAGATTTGACAGGAATTGTCGACTACAGGCTTCCCAGGAGAAATTCATTGCATAGTCTCGGCAAGTACCAGGGTCTGCGTCCAGAGCCGCAAGGCATGCTGTTTTAAGATCATCATCAAGACGACCAACCGGCGCATCGCCAATGACGTCCAGGGGCCCTTGGACCGGGTATGCCGCGACGGGGGTGCCGCTGGCGAGTGCTTCAATGAGAACAAGACCAAATGTATCTGTTTTGCTGGGGAACACAAAGCAATCTGCCTCGGCGTAGGTGCGGGCCAGTTCTTCACCGAACAAGGCGCCTGAAAATTTTGTGGTTTGATATTTTTTCTTCAGGAGATCAAGGCGCGGACCTTCCCCGACCACTTTCTTTGTTCCCGGAAGATCCAGGTCGAGGAAGGCATCAATATTCTTTTCCACTGCAACGCGACCGACATAGAGCCAGAGCGGACCGTTTTCCGTGGTTCCCGCTTTTGACTCATGTCTCGGTTTGAACAGGTTTGTGTCGACACCTCGCGACCAAAGGCGAAGATTTTTAAAACCTCGCCCCTCAAGCTCGCTGATCAAAAGCGGTGTTGCCGCCATCACAGCGCTTGCCGGCGCGTGAAACCGCCTTACGAGCGCATAGGTCCACTTTTCGGGCACGCGAAATCGTGCATGCAAATATTCCGGAAAGCGGGTGTGAAAAGAGGTTGTGAAAGACCGTCCGTTTTTCAGGCAGTATCGGCGTGCTGCAAGGCCGAGGGGGCCTTCTGTGGCGATGTGAATGGCATCTGGTCTGAAATCCTCGAGAAGTGCTGCTACTCGCCGCTTTGCGCCCAGGGCAATTCGTATCTCTTTGTATGTGGGAAGAGGGATCGTCCGGAACATGTCCGGGGTCACGTACATGACTTTGTGTCCCAGCCCTTCAAGCTCCTTTCCCAGCTGCTTGAGTGTCCTGACAACGCCATTTACTTGAGGAGGGGCGGCGTCAGTGACGATGGCGATACGAAGCTCTTCTGGAGCGCTTGGCGCGTCCTGAGAATTGGCGAGTGTCATGGGAATTCCATTTGGTGGGCTGTGACGTGGTTCACGCAGCTTTTTCTGATGGGTTTTCTGAAATCGTCGACGAGGGAGAGAGAGCTGGCAGCGCAGCCTCATCTCTTTCCCATGAAAAACTGTGCCAACTCACAATGGTGAGCTGACCCGTCATGTCTTCGGCGAGCGCTGTACAGCTTTCGACCCAGTCTCCATCATTGCAGTAGAGAATACCGTCTATGTCGCGCATTTCTGCGTGGTGGATATGACCGCAGACCACACCATCGACGCCTCGCTCTCGTGCGGCTCGTGCGACGGCTGTTTCGAAGCTTGAAATATACTCAACCGCATTTTTTACTTTTTGCTTCAAGTAGGAGGACAGGGACCAATAGGGCATTCCGAGGAAACGCCGCGCGTTGTGCAGCCAGTTATTAAGTGCGAGGGCGATCCCATAGGCGCGGTCTCCGAGATGAGCTAGCCAGCTTGCATAACGGACCACGCTATCAAACTGGTCGCCATGGAGGACGAGCAGGTCACGACCGTCGGCGGTGCGGTGGATCACTTCATCGCTAATGTCGATGCCTGCAAAGTCGAGGCCTGTATAATCCCTTAGTGCTTCATCGTGGTTGCCGGGAACATAAATAACGTTGGTGCCATGCCTCACTTTATGGAGTATTTCCTGAACCACGGCATTGTGACTTTCGTGCCAGAACCAAGATCGTTTGATGCGCCATCCATCGATAATGTCACCCACCAGATAGATTGCCTGCGCTTCATTGTTCCGGAGAAAGTCCAGCAGCAGATCTGCTTTGCAGCCGGGCGTGCCGAGGTGGATATCGGAAAGAAATAGCGTGCGGTGACAGTTTGGGGATGCGGGGCGTGGGGTCTTCATGATCCTATCGAAGGGTGTCTGTCGGCGACGGGAAGAAGATTTTTTTGTGGTTGGTTGGTGTTCTTGCGACGTTGTTTTTCGATCTCTTAGAAATCCAAACAGGTTGGGTTTTAACCAGGGGCGTTTTCGTCCTGCGTCTTTTTGAAGATCGGTTTCGAGATATGTCATGCCGCCGTCACACTTTCCAAATTATTAGAAACATGCGCCTACCTCATTTGATTTGTTTCGAATCGCGAGGAGGCTCTGTTCGACGGGCGGAGAATCCGTCTGTCCCATGACCGTTTGATGTCGATACGGTTAGACATTTGTGTAGGGTTAATTCCGAGGACGGGTAATGACTGGCAGAAAACGGATTGATATCATCGTGAACCCTGCTGCAGGGTCCAGAAACGGCGGACTCTTCGATGCCGTTGTGCGACAGCTTCATGACAAAGGGTCTTTTGTCAGGTGTTTCGATACGGAGGGACCCGGACAGGCCACCGAACTCGCTGCCAGATGCGCGCAAGAAGCCTATGCAGACGTTGTTGTCGCGGCCGGTGGTGATGGCACTATCAACGAAGTGGCGTGTGGTCTTCTTGGCCATCCGACGCCTCTCGGGGTGCTGCCGTTGGGAACTGCAAATGTGCTTGCCATTGAGCTGGGGCAGAAACTTCAGGCGCGATCAGTCGCCGACACGCTTCTCTATGGCGAAGCAAAGCTTGTTGGCACCGGACTGGTGAACGGCGACACGTTCCTGCTCATGGTAGGGGCAGGTTTTGACGGCGAAGTTGTGAGCGCGATTAGGCCGGCAATGAAGCGGCGCTTTGGAAAGTTTGCGTTTGTCTGGGAAGGCCTGAAGACGTGGCTCAGAGGCTCAGGACAACCAATTTCTGTTGTGCTTGATGGTGAATGTCTTGATGCTGCCTGGGTCGTTGTGACGAACGCGCGGCACTATGCTGGTCCTTTTGTGTTGGCGCCGACGGCGGACATTGCGGAACCGCATCTGCTGGCATTCATCTTTCAGAAGAGATCCCGCCTCGCGTTTGCTGGTTACTTCCTTGGCCTTGCATTGGGGCGGGTAGCCTGCATGCCTGGTGTGCGTGTGTCGCAATTCGAACAACTTGACCTATCGAGTGTCATGCCCGTGCCGGTGGAGGTGGATGGAGACACCTACCAAAACCTTCCATTGACCGTTAGACAAGGCACGCAGTTCTTGCGTTTGGTTGTGCCGCAATCTTAGCCGTTGGAGGGGAGTAGTTCCGGAATACCGCGGACAATCCAGTCCGGGCGGATGTCAGAGTTTTCGGGTAGCCCGTGTCCGTAAGCATCGTGCCAGATCGAAAAAATTCCCAAGCGCTGAGGTGCTGCTATCTCCCACTCCAGATTGTCGCCAACCATCCAGGTTTCGTCAGGCGACACTTTCAAAACGTCCAGCGCATGCTTGTAGGCTTCTTCCTCCGGCTTTCCGAAGCCGTGCTCGCCCTCAATCTGGATATGATCAAAACGGTGTTCCAAGGCGAAACGAGTGACTTTGGGGCGCTGTGTTTCCGCGCCCCCATTGGTGATGAGCGCAAGTTTGACGCCAAGGTCTTTTAGACGATCAATTGTCTCGAGGGCGCCAGGGAAGGCCTTTAACTCTTCCTCGCGGTAACCGGAAAAACGATCTGCCAGCCTATGGACGAAGTCGACATCAGGCCCATCTGTCCCGAATTTCCCCGTGCGTAGCAATCCCTCGCGGACGATCTCCCGGCGGGCATCTTTTAATCGCAGGCGCCACTTCTTTTGATGTGCCTGTGTGCCCGTCCAAAATTCCAGTGCAAACGCGCCGATGGCGTCTACGGCCTCGGTTTTGTCGAGGGGATGCAAGTCGTCTTCAAATTCTGCAATGACTGTTTCCCATGCCTGTCGAGGTTGGCCGTAGGCAGAGATGAGTGTGTCATCCAGGTCAAACAGGATGGCTGTTGGGAGCGGCGGAAGAGAATTGGACAAAGGGCTTTCCTTGAATTGGCGTGCTTACCCAATTTTGCTGCTGTGTCGCCGCTAGGTCTAGGTGGGTTCCAAGGTCCCACCTTCCAGAAAAGACTTTAGCCGACGGCGGCAACGCTGGGGCGGGCATCAATTGCCTGCAGTTCGCCATTCATGACACGCCGGTAGTATTCGTCAAGGTCTACGGAGAAGCCTGTCGCTGTGTTGATCCGCGCGTGCTTGCGTTGAAGCAGGCGAGGTTCGCTTACACCGCATGATCTGGCGATCATGCAGACTTCGCCTGTAATGCGTTCCTGGTAGCGTCGGACACGCTCTGCCTTGTCTGTTGGATCAAGGCCACGCTGTAGCTTCTTCTGATGTGTTGCGATGCCCGTTGGACAGGAGTTCTGATTGCATTGCAGTGCTTGGATGCAGCCAAGTGAGAACATGAAGCCACGTGCACTGGTGACAAAATCGGCGCCTACGGATAGGGCCCATGCAACATCACCTGGATTGATGAGCTTGCCTCCTGCGTTCACTCTGATGCGCGGGCGCAGGCCATATTCATCGAGTTTGTCGATCAGGATGGGCAGACTCTCCCATATTGGCATGCCAACAAAGTCGATCAGCGGCTGAGGAGATGCGCCGGTGCCGCCATCAGCGCTGTCCAGCGTAATGAAGTCTGGCGCCAGTTGCGGGTTGTGCTCCAGCATGGAGAAGAGTTCATCAAGAAATCCTTGTGCACCGAGAACAAATTTGATGCCGACAGGCTTGCCGGTGACGGAGCGGACACGTTCGATATAGTCGATCAGTTGCTCGGGGCTATTGATTTCCGGATGACGGTTCGGGCTGATCGAGTCTTTGCCCCGGTCAATGCCCCTGATCTGAGCGATTTCTTTGCTCACCTTGGCTCCTGGCAAAATGCCACCTTTGCCCGGCTTTGCTCCTTGGCTCAGCTTGATCTCAAACATTTTTACCTGGTCGTGCGTGGCTACCTCGCGGAGTCTTTTGTCTGAGAGGCTGCCTGTCCGATCCCTGACCCCATACTTTGCTGTGCCAATCTGAAAGACAATGTCTGCACCCCCTTCAAGGTGATAGGGAGATAAGGCGCCTTCACCTGTGTTTAGCCAACATCCAGCCTTTGCGGCTCCCTTTGACAAGGCACGCACAGCAGGTTTGGAAATCGCCCCATAGCTCATGCCGGAAACGTTAAAAATGGAGGACGTATTGTAGGGCTTGTCGCAATAGGGACCGATTTCGATCTGGCTGGGGGATACCGAATCTTCGTCTAGGGTTGGGAAGGGGCAATTGACGAAGAAGATAGTACCATTTGGCTTCAGGTCGCGGGTGGAACCGAAAGCAACTGTTGTATCTGCGCCTTTGGCGGCTCTGTATACCCAGGCGCGTTGGGCCCGGTTGAACGGCATTTCTTCGCGATCCATGGCGAAGAAATACTGACGGAAGTATTCGCCTAGACTCTCAAAAAAGTAGCGAAAGCGTCCAATGATCGGGTAGTTGCGTCGGATGGCGTGGGTGGTCTGTGTTCGATCGACGATATAGGCGACAATGAGGCCTAGGAAAATGAGACCTACGCCAAAAAGGAAAAGAGCGGACATCACATCGATGAATGACAGAACCAACGAAGGTGTGTCTCCTTGCGCAGTAGTCGTTTCCATGGCGGTCTTTCACGGTCAAAGGGTTGAACGCATACGAACAAGTTTTACTAATTATGCACACAAACAGTTAAGCCTTGATGCAACTTTAGGCCTATCAAATAATGTCACAGAAATGTGGGGGGTAGTCGACCAAGAATGGCCGGACTTCGTTGGGCTGTTAGCGCGTAAGGCTAGCTGTTTCGGTCAAAGTGATCGGACCTGGGA
This sequence comes from Parvibaculaceae bacterium PLY_AMNH_Bact1, assembly GCA_032881465.1. Lineage (NCBI taxonomy): Bacteria > Pseudomonadati > Pseudomonadota > Alphaproteobacteria > Hyphomicrobiales > Parvibaculaceae > Parvibaculaceae bacterium PLY_AMNH_Bact1. The sequence goes on along the minus strand of CP126168.1, from coordinate 2,790,048 downwards.
TAACACTTGCTTCCGTGAAGTCGTCTGAGTACCGCTGCAGTTCATCGCTATAGGATGAGAGGCGCAGGCCTGCATGTTCGACTGACGTTGCCTCGACAGTTGAGGGGTGTTGGTTGGGGTTTGCCCGCGCCGTCTCGCGCTCTTTCACCCATACCGCCTGGACACGGGCAGAATATCTGGCGTTCAAAGCAGGGGAGAAGGAGTGGTAGCGTCCGATCGCCTGGTCCCAGCTCTCGCTGCGCGTTTCCAGGTCTCTCAGAAAGTAAGCGGCGTAGGCAACATTCGACATGGGATCGAATGCTTCTTCAACACTTGTGAACGCTCTTGGATGGAATCGCAGGTTTACCTGCATGCACCCAATGTCGATTGTGCGCATGCCGTCGGCCATTAGCCGACGTACAGCGTCCACAGCGTCGTTGCGGGTGGCGAAATAATAGGCGCGGCCTTCAGCATTGATTGTCCAAGGCCAGGATTTGACATCACCTGTAGGAGACCTGCGTCCAGATTCAACCAGGGCGATTGAGGTCATCATCCCTTTGGGCATGTTGTGTTGTTGCTCCATGCGGGCAGCCGCATTTCTGCATACATCCCAATCGTCAGCATGGGCTGGCACGCCGGTCACCGTGATGCCGAATAGGGCAACGCCCCAAATCAGTATCTGTGATGGTGTCCAAGCCTTCATGTGCCTTTTTCCGTCCGCCAGACATTTGTCAGTGCGTTCGGTCCCTTTGCATCTTTCAACTGCCTCATGGTGCGCTGAAAGAGTTAATGAACGCTTACATTTGAGTTGAGTGCCAGGCACCTCGGACTTGTTGAGTTGTTGCAACGCAATCTGTAAAATTTCAGAGTAAAACGTTAAAATCCCCCGATATTATGGGAATTTTTCGAGGTTTTCTAAATTGTCGCAGGTGTTAGCTCTTGATTTTTGTGCACTGCACGCGCATATGTCGGAGGCGATCAGGCGTGAGTTTAAACTCCCTGATAGCAGCCCTTCTTGGGCGTTTCCTCCCTAGACTTGGGCCATGCTGGCAACAGTATGGCCCCTTTTTTTGGAAGTCTTCGGCAGTTCTCTGCAAGAGGCTTGGTGCTAGGACGCTTTTCTTTGGGATGCCGTCCAGGAGGCGCGGCGCATTTCGCGACCCAGTTTGCGCACCAAACGGGTCATGTCTTTCGACAGTCGTGTAATGCCCGCGCGGCGCTGGACCTTTTGCTCATCCATGTAAAGCGTTCGGTTGATTTCAACCTGTATGGCGTGAAGCCCTTGGGAGGGCGCGCCATAGTGCTCAGTGTTGAAGCCGCCAGCATAGGGATTGTTGCGGGTCACTCTGTACCCCATGGACTTCAGGATGCGCTCTGCAGATTCTACAAGCTCTTGAGCGCAGGACATGCCATATCGGTCACCCAGCACAATATCTGGACGGTTCGCATCGATTTCTTCGTCGAACGGGCCGCCTGTTGAGGGCATGGAGTGGCAATCAATCAGCACGGCCTGTCCAAACTGTCGGTGCGTTTTCTCCAGCAAGCCCCTGAGGGTCTCGTGGAATGGCATATAGATGTCTCGAATGCGTGTTTCCGCCTCTGAATAAGGGAGCGGTGTGCTGTAAATCTCTGTTGCTTCTGCAACGATGCGCGCAATGGTGCCCAAGCCGCCTGCTACTCTGATTGACCGCGTGTTGACATGTGGAGGGAGCGGGTCTGCGAACATTGCAGGGTCCAGCTCGTAAGGCTCTCGATTAACATCCAGATAAGCGCGCGGAAAGTGGGCGCGCAGCAAAGGGGCACCGAGCTCAACTGCACCTGAGAATATCTCATCGACGAAACTGTCCTCTGAACGCCGGAGTGTTAACGGGTCGAGGTTTGAGGACGCCAGAAACCTGGGTGGATATACGCGGCCCGAATGAGGTGAATTCAGGACAAATGGAAGTGTCTGTTTGCGTGGCTCGAGCACTTCGAACGGCTCTTGGAAATCCCCTATCGCAGCCGAACGGTTTTCAAGGGCGTCATTGTCGCTGAGGCCCTCAAGCTCTTGATCTGAATGCGAATGGGTTTGATTGAGATCCATGAAAAAGGCCGAACAGCTGAAACAGTGGCGTTCCCGACTTCTACGGTCGGTTTTGAAGGCGCCCTGCTAGCTTAGGCGATTCTGGTCGCTGGCGCCGCCTTTCCGGTGCTGATCATGCTTTTTTAACCATGAGGTGTGGCATTTCCTTTGAAATTTGACGCTGAGTTCGGCTTCTACTGGTGGCTCTCCGGTCAGCGCCTTTACATCTCGTTTACTCTTTCCCGCCTATAAATAGGTGACGGACAGAGCCCAGACAGACGGGAATTGGCACATGGCACGGATAATCCTCGCTGAAGACGACGAATCAATGCGGCGTTTCCTCGCAAAAGCACTGGATTCAGCTGGACATGAGGTGTTGTCTTTCGGGCAGGGCGATCTGGCCTTTGCAACGCTCCAGCATGATGTATTCGATATTCTGCTAACCGATATCGTGATGCCAGAGATGGATGGTATTGAGCTGGCTCGTCGCGCTGCTGAACTCGATCCGACACTCAAAATCATGTTCATCACCGGTTTTGCGGCTGTTGCGCTTAATCCGGAGTCTGAGACCCCTAAGGATGCGAAAGTGCTCTCCAAGCCCTTCCACCTGCGTGATCTGGTCGACGAAGTTGATCGCCTGATGGCGGCCTAGAGCTGTTGCAGATTTCTTTACGGAAATCGCCTGGACGGCTTGCGTCCACATCCTATTCCCGATATTACGTGCCGTCCGGTCAGCGTCGCTGAATGTAGTTATTCCGCCGATTTTTGGCGCTGACCATATGGAAGGGCGATTAGCTCAGCGGGAGAGCGCCTCGTTGACATCGAGGAGGTCACTGGTTCAATCCCAGTATCGCCCACCATTTTTCTTAGATTTTAGGGTGGCTGTCAGCCAATCACTTCGTTGCGCAGCGTGCCGATGTGCTCTGCCGTCATTTCAACCATGTCGCCGGGTTTCAGGAAGCTCTGCTGAAAGAAGCCGACGCCCGCTGGTGAGCCTGTCAAAATGACGTCGCCTGGGTTGAGGGTGAAGTAGCGCGATATTTCCGCGATAGAGTTCTCAATGGAGTGGACCATGCCTGTTGTGCGGGCTGTTTGCCGCACCTCGCCATTGATCTTTGTCTCGATGGCGATATCGAGGGGGCGTGGAAATTCATCACGTGTGACGAGGCAGGGCCCCAGAGGTTTGAACGTATCTAGCCCTTTGGCGTGTCCCAGTTCAAAGAAGGGTGTGCTCATGGCTTGCTGTTGCAGATCACGGGCTGAGACGTCGTTGGACAATGTCAATCCCGCTATATGGTTCCAGACATCGGAGGGCTCTATGTCGCGCCCGCCTTCGCCAATAACAATTGCGACCTCCACCTCATAATCCACCTGATCAGGCGCCACCTTGGGCAGCCTGATGGGGTCATTCGGTCCGGTGATGGCACTCGACGGCACGCCAAAGAAAGAGGGTGTCGATTTCAACGCCTTTATCTGCTCGTCACCGCCCTGCGGGTCCAACAGTTTTAATACGCCGGCGACTTCATCGTCCAAATGACTGTGATAGTTCGCGCTCATGCAGAAGATTTTTGATGGGCGCTGGACGGGCGGACGCAGTTTTATGTCGGAAAGTGCCACGGTCTCTTTAACCGCAGCTTTTGCTACGCTGGCGAGCGAAGGCTCAGCTGTGAGCAATTCGCCGAGGTCGTTGTGCGGCAGGTCGAGGATGCCGAGCGTCTCCTCTTCCAGCAGCTTCGCAATTCCGCGATCGGTCGAATAAAGGCGCATGTTTGTTTCCTAGGTAGGGCGTTGGGGAGTGCGTTCGGCCACATGACCGTCAGGCCGGACCAAGATCCAGTCTCCTGGACCCAAATCAAATGCGGTTGCTGCAGCGGTGTGGTTGTCAAAGGACTTCAAGTCCACGGTCCGGCAGGGCATGCCGAACATACGACAAGCGCTTGGGGGTGATGTTGCCATGCCGTTGGTGAGGAGATTGAATGTGTCATAGGACACAATGTCGAGACTGGAGCGGGTGGTGTCTCCCTCTTGCAGGTCGATATGGGGGAGGCGTGCGCCGGCGCCGGTGGTGGGCGTATAGTCCCGTGTTGTGCTTTGCGGCGTGGTAGCGGCGGTTTTGTCTACAGCGCTGCTGTCTGCATAGATGTATCCAAGTTCCGCGCCCAGCATGTCGAAATGCTCAGCCTGGTTGTCGATCGCCGTTTGTATTTTCTGTCTCCGCGCTTTGCCGTCATCGGTCGCCGCCATAGCGGCTGCGATTGCTCGACGTGCAGGGGTGGCGACTGCTTTCAAGATGCGGTTGATTGCACCGGCCGGTAACCAGTTGAGAAGAGGCGACGATTTCAGCATGGCGGGGATATGCCCTTTGGTCATATCCAGACCAAGCGCTTCGACGACCTCATCCATTTTGCGAAAATTGTTGACGCTTGTGGCACAGTTACGCTCAGCCACAGGTTTCCGTTCAGCTTCATAACTCGCAAGAAGCTCAGCCGACGCCTGACACTTGAGAACCGCTGCGAGTTTCCAAACCAGATTGTGGATATCAGCGGCACCGGAATTCAGCCCCAAGCCGCCGGTCGGCGGAAAGCGGTGCGCAGCGTCTCCAACCAAGAAAACATTGTCGATGAAGAATTGATCGGCGATCTGTGCGGACATGTTCCACACGCCTTTGTAGGTGATGCGGACTGGCGTTTCGTGCCCGAAGATTTCATTTGTCAGGGCATCACACTGCTCATCAGTGTAATCCTCTGCTGTTTCATAGGGTTCATGGATGGGTCGCATATAGACGGTTAGCGACTTGGGATCATGAACAATGAGAATGCCTGGTGTTTCTGGGTTGAGACACCAGAGAAGAAGAGATTGTTTCTCAGACACAATCTGTGTGAGGTCAACTTCACAGCTCAGATTGAGGAAGGTGGCGATTGAAGCTGGCCCGGATTTGGAGATGCCCAACGTGCGCGCGATACCGCTGGAAGCACCATCCGCTGCGAGGACATAGTCGGCAGCAATCTCGTAGGCAGTCCCATCGGGAGCTGTGACGCCAGCACGGCGGGTATCACCGTCAATGAAGCCTTGCCAGCTATGTCCGAAGCGAATGCTTTGATGCTCAAGCTTAGTGGCTTGGTTGAGCAGAGCTTCTTCAAACTGGTTTTGTGAGATGTTTGTAATGTGCTCTGGGGATGCGGCCACCCGTGCTGCAAGTCTGCGTTGATCGTCAACGGAGTCCGGGTTGCCAGATAAAGAGAACTTTCCGATAGCCGGTTCCCGCGGGGTTCCGACCCAACTAACGAAATTCGCATCACTATGGCGATTGAGTGCGTAGAAAGCTTCTGTGTCCAAACCCGCTGCGCGCAAGATCTCCATAGTGCGTGTGTTGATGACATGGGCCGCAGGCGCAGGTTGAGGCGCTAAACGTTGCTCAATCAGCACATGGTCGATTTGGAGACGGGAGAGCAGGATGGATGCGAGTAGGCCCGTCGGTCCTCCGCCAACGATCAGGATAGGCGTTTTTTCGGTGGTGGTGGGCGCCGCGGTCATTTTCGGCGTCCTTCGACAAGGTGGATCAGCATGCTTGTCAGGCGCTCTTCTGATATTTCGTCTGTTCCGTTTTCTATGCTCAAGACCCATCCCTGAAACGAGACCCGAAGAACTGTTTCGAGGGCATCAACATCGTCACAGTCCAGAACGCCATTGCTTACCGCATGACGCAATCCCTGGAGTCCGAGGTTTTTGATGCGTTCCCGAGCGAGACCTGTGCGTTGGTGCAATCGGTGGTCTACAACTTGGCTGTCGAAGATTAGAATCTTGCGCAGGAAGGGGTCGTCTTTCAGTGCGTGGTGGATGGCGGACAGGACCAATGCCAGTTGGCGAAGCGGGTCCTTTTTCTCTTCAACAAGCGCTCGGACCTTCTGCTCAACGAGTGATAGACGCCGGTCGATTGATTGAAGAAGAAGATCATCTTTGTCCGCGAAGTGGGCGTAGATCGTCGATGTGGATACGCGCGCCTCTGAAGCGAGCCCCCGGATCGACGTCTTGTCAAAACCGCGACGAGAAAAAAGGTCGGCAGCGGAGTCGAGGATCTGAATCCTCTTTTTTTCGTCGCGCTCTGGCTGCTGTGTGGTGTCTGGACTGGTCATAGGTCGAGATGATCCAAAAAGGATTCACCCTCTTCTAGTCGACGCCGCTCTGTCAGCTCCATAAGGGGCGTTCCGGCTTTGTATTTTTCAAAGAGGTCTTCAGGATCGAACTTGATGCCAATTGGGTTTTCACTGAATGCCTCGGAAGTCAGAAAGGCGTCTACCTCTTTGGCTGAATGAAACACATCAATCTGTAGCTCTGCGCGGTTGCCGTCTGGGTCCGTGTAGTAAAGCGAGAGTGTTGGGCCGTGATTGATGCACCAGGAAGGCGTAATTCCCTCACTTTTGAGGCGGTCGTAAGTGGCAATGAGATCGTCAATTGAGGCGTAGGTATATGCTAGGTGATCCAGCCCTGCAGTTTGGTCGGGCATGTCTTTGAGACCAGGCAGTCCGGCAATGGCCAGGCGATGATGCTCATCGTCAAATGTCATGAAGCAGAGCATGGGATTCTGGAATGCGACGGTGGCATTCAACAGTGTTTTCCAATAGGCGACCATCTCTTCGAAGCGTCCGGTCTTAAGAACAGCATGTGCGAAGAAGGCGGGGGTTACTGGTTTTGTGTCGACGGTCATCGGTTTGTCCTGCTTTTTGCCTCTGTGACCTCAGGATAATCGGATCGATACAAATGAATCAAATCGTTTCGAATGTCATTTCTCCGCGACAAACAATCCCATCGGTTCTGCGATACAACTGCTTTAAGGTGATGTAATTATCAAATATGATTCTGGTCCTAACTTCAGCATTTGGGTCTGTTTCATCCAAAGAACGAGCTTCAGCATGACTGCCGAAACTGCTTCCAAAACACCCAACAGAAGTTCAAGACGCCGTGCAAAAAGCCGGGCTGCGCTCATAGAAGCCGCGCGGGAGACGATGAGCGTCAAAGGTGTTGATGCGACCACAATTGCGGACATTACCGAAGCTGCTGATCTGGGCTTTGGCACCTTCTACAATCACTTCAAATCCAAGGATGAGATCGTAGATGCCGCTATGGCAGACATGGTCGAGCGCTTGGGTGATGAGATTGATGAGCTGATTGCGCCTATTAAGGACCCGTTTTTTGCGCAGATCGTGGCATGGCATCAGGTTGTAAGTTTGACAGTTGCCGAGCCCATTTGGGGCTGGTTTGTTCTGCGCTCTTCTAAGACGCTCAATATGCTGAACGAAGGATTGATGGTTCGTTTTCGTCGTGATGTTGAAAAAGCAGTCGACGCAGGTGATTTTACAGTTAGCGATATTGACGTGGTCGCGAACCTAGTTGGCGGTGGCGTGCTGTCACTTGTGAATGCGCGTCTGTCTGGCGTGATTGACGATGCGCAGGTTTCGGAAGGTTTGGCGATGCTGGTGACCCATCTGGGGATCACACATGAAGAGGCTAGGAAACTCACCTCCAAGCCTATCCCGTCAATCTGAAATTCAAGCTTTGTAGTGCGCCACAAAACTCCTGAGCGAGGCCTCTGCATCGTCCGCATTGAACATAGCTGCTGTGAACCTGTCAGGACGTAAGAGGACGAATGGCGGACAGGTTCCCCTCCACTCTGTCAGGGCGCCGGTCACGTCTTTCAGAGTTGAGCCATTTGCTTGTTCGGCAGTAACAGAAATAAATTCTGCTCCCAGGTCCACGCACAAGGACTTGGCCTCGCTGTTGAGGTCTGCCTCCGGGTCAGCACCAATGCCCATTAGCACAAAGCCCTCGGGAAGAAATGCATCCATATAATCTTGTTTGCCATTTGCGTCTTCGATCTTGGGCTGAACGATCATCTCACCACTATGTGCCGAGGCGCCGGGCTCGTCCCAGACAAACAAGCCGTCGTCGAGTTTGGGGATCACAAAGAATGAGCGCCTTAGAGCCTCTCTGCTGACCTCAAAAGCGCTGACCACAGTCAAGACCACGTCACGGATCCACGCCCTGACCTTTGAGGTCGGCATGATGATTGCGCCTAGGCGGTTTGCGACTTTGGTGAGCTTGACAACATGATCGCGTCTCTCCGCCTCGTATGTGTCGAGAATAGCACTGCTTGCATCACCTTTCACAACAGCAGCCAGCTTCCAACTCAGGTTTACGGCATCGCGGATGCCGGAATTCATTCCCTGACCTGCAAAGGGGGGCATCATGTGTGCTGCATCTCCGGCGATGAACAGGCGTCCGTCACGGTATTGCTCGGCAACGATTGAGTTGAAGTTGTAGACGCATTTCCGCAACATGGTGACCTGCGAGGGATCGGTATGGGGTGCCAGCAACTCGTTTATGCGGTTTTGGTCCAGGAATTCTTCCTCGGTTTCTCCCTCATGCAACATCCACTCCCAACGGCGGTGCTGTTGCTTCTTTTTCATCGTCATGGCGGGGCGTTTAGGATCGCAGAAAAAGCGGCAATCGACCCAGCCATCCAGCTGTGGATCAATCGTATCTATCACCAGCCAGGCTTCGGGATTTGAAAAGCCTTCCATTTGGATGTTCGAGCTCCGCCGAACAAGGGATCGACCGCCACCACACCCTACGAGATATTTCGCTTGAGCCTCGAAAGCTTCACCGTCTGTCGTGACGCCGTGCGCTAACGCCTGGCTTTCAGTTTGCGACACTTCTTCAACTTTGTGGTTGAAGAGAACTGTCACATGGTCGAAGCGGCCGGTGCCATCGAGCAGTTGCTGTTCGAAGACGGGTTGAATGAAGCTGGACATCTGTGCTTTGCCATACGGGGACTCTCCTACCTCCACGTCCATGATGGTGCGGCCGTTGGCATTGAGATAATCAAGATGAAACCCTTGCATCATGTCAGCCGACGTGATTTCTTCGAGGCCCATGGTTTGTAGGGCTCTGCCAATTTCAACATCCAAGCCAATTGCTCTGGGTTCCTGAACCGTTGTCGGGTTTTGCTCAAGCACCAGTGTGCGGATGCCATAGACCCCGAGAAGGTTGGCCATGGACAGCCCTACGGGTCCAGCACCTTTGATGATGATGTCGGCTTCGAGTTGACGCGCCATGATGGCCTCCTGCTTTACCCTTGGATGATTTTATTGGTCTGGGTGCCGAGGTCTAATGTTCCGTCGTCTGTCGCGATGCGAGACTGAATAACATCACCAGGTCTTAAGAAGTCAGGATTGTTCTCATTTTTGTTCATGAACACTTCCCATTTCTTTGCTTCGGGTATCAACTTGGAAACAAACATCAGAAGTTTGCTTTTAGGCGCTTGCATAGCAACGCCGCCGGGTGTTCCCGTCGCCAAAAGATCACCTTCTGCAAAATCCTGGACGCCGGACAGTTCTGTCAGTGTTTCGGGTGGTTGGAAGAACAGATCATCAGCCAATGCGTCCTGACGGCCTTTGCCATTTACGAAAAGCTGTAAATGCAGTTTCGGGATCTGTTTAACGTCGTCCTGATCAATGAGTGTGAGCCACGGACCTGTTGGGCCGAAGGTGCGGTAGGACTTACCCTTGTAGAACTGCCACTGAGGGAGTTGCACGTCGCGGGCGGAAATGTCGTTGTTGACAACGAGGGCTGCCACATAGTCGGCAAGGTTGTCCCAGGTGACATGGACCGGTCCATCAATCTTCTTCCCAAAAACGAGACCGAGTTCAAGTTCGTAGTCGAGCAACTTGACATGCGCAGGCCGGATGACATCCGTATTGGGCGGTGCGATGCAGGACGATGCTTTACGGAAGATCATATTGAAGGTTTGCGTCTCCGGGTCGATGCCACTTTCCACGAGGTGAGAGACGTAGTTTGTACCCTGGCAGACATATTGCTGATTGTGTGTCACAGGGGAGAGGAGCGTGACGTGGTCGAGGGGGATATTGTTCTCAGTCCCAGAGGCAGCGATGCTTCGAGCTTCTTCGCGGCCTTGCCGGATGAAATCCCCAGTTGTCTCATAGGTGCCGATGAGTGGTGTGATGCCTCCGTCAGCGACAACACCCCATCCGATGTTTCCATTCAATTCGTAACGCGCAACATTGATTGCCATGGTGCATTTCTCTTTTCTTTGAATTTGAAGATCGCTAGAGCCAAGGACGGGCCTTGCGCCCGGTCATCGCCAACATCAATTTCATTTTCTTGAGGGTGAAACTGGGGATTGTTCGCAGATTGTGGATTGCTTCTAAGATGAAGCCGAGGCTGAGGTGTGGCTTTGTGAACGTCGTTGGGAAGTCCTGGCCCCACTGATACAAGCCTTGCGTGCTTAGCGGGTGATAGCCGGTTTCATAGTCAGATGTATAGACGTCACCATCTGCATAGTGCTCAAACTTAAAGCCATCCTGGTCGGACCAATAGTCGAAGACCTGACTGCCTAAGATGTGGCGACCGATGCCCCATTCGTGTTTATGGCCTTTTTGTCTTAGCACTTGTTGCCCGAGGCCGACGGCATCCAGATCGTGTAGCTCGTAGGCAGAATGCTCATATCCCTTGACCGGATAGGTGCCCAGAACAATGGAGTGATGGTCGGCGGGGTGTTCGCCGCGATCAAACCTGTTAAAGGCGAGGGCTGGTGTCCCATCATCAAGACAGAGAACATCTGTGGAAATGAGTCCGAGCCGTGTTTTGTACCAATCCATTGACGTCTCGAAGTCAGGGGTCAAAACAGCGACATGACCAAGCCTTGCAATGTCAGGTGGAGACAAGGGCGCGCGCTGTCCCTGATTGATGCGCACTTTTTGTTCTGGCGTGTTGTGTGCTCGCGCCTTTCTCATTGGCTGTTCTGTTTGAAGAGTGCGGTTGAAGAGGGCATCAACTGTAAATCCATTCGGGTCAGTGAGGCGCACGCGCTCGCCGCCGCCTGGCCCGTCGACTGCGTCAATGATCACCTTGTCGCTGGCCGCAAGAGCTTCAAGGTCTTCGCGGCTTTTCATCTCAACGCCAAGTCCGAGATAGGCTGCTTTATGCGTCTTTTCCACGACGATGAAATAGGGGCTCTGACCGGCACCTCTGACATACAGTCGGTCAGCGGTCTGTTCGGCGATCACAAAGCCAAAATCCTTAAAGAAGGCGGCTTGTTCATCTAGGTCCGGTTTCCCGAAGCGCAGGTAGGCGAGATCCCATGCTTTGGTGATAGGGGATGCGACTCGGTCTACTTTGTGAGGATCAACGGGAAGTGCTTCTTCCAGCGAGAAATCCATGTCGTTGGCTCCTGAACTTGTGGGGTGACCCCCTTTCTAGGAACGTAGTCAATGTGAGCGATAAGTCAATAGTGATGATATCATCAGAAAAGAAATCTTGTGATGTTGATAATTATTCTCATAACTAGGCTCGGCTCCTGACAGAAGGTTGTCAGGAGCCTGTCAGTATTGTGCGAGGGCTGAGAATTTCATGGGAGAGCGACGATGAGCAATACCCTTACGAGCGAAGCAGAATTGCGTGAGCATTACCTGATGCCGGGCGCTGGACCTGTCGATAAGCAGCTCGACCATATTGAGAAGCACTGCATGTCCTTCATCGGGTTGTCGCCTTTTGTTTGCATTGGCACCGCACGTGAAGGTGCTTTGCCTGATGTCTCTCCACGTGGCGGAGAGCCAGGGTTTGTGAAAGTTCAAGACCCAAAGACGCTGCTGCTGCCTGACTGGCCAGGGAACAACCGGTTGGACTCCCTCACTAACATTGTCGCGTCTGCGGGCATTGGGCTTTTGTTTTTTATTCCAGGCTTCAATGATTTGTTACGTGTCAATGGGCGGGCGGAAGTTTCCGTTGACCCAGCGCATACAGGCCAATTTGAAATGCGCGGCCGAAATCCAAGAAGCGTAATGGTAATCCATGTGGAAGAAGTTTATCTCCACTGCACTAAGGCGCTTGTTCGTTCAGAACTTTGGAATGCTGAGAAACAGGTTGATCGTTCTGCTCTGCCATCGACGGGGACAATGTACCGTGATCAGTTGGCGCTAGACAAAGTGCCGCCTGAGGTGATTGACCAGGCGCTCGATGAGAGTGAGAAGAACGACATCTACTAACAAAAAAGGCGGCCTGAAGGCCGCCTTTGATTTTTCCATCATGCAACAGGTCAGAAGTAGCGCGCGACCCTAAGTTGGATGAAGTCATCATCAGCAAAAGAAAACAGGGGATCAGTTCTTTCTATGTTTTCGAAAAAACGAGCCTCGAGTGCCACGAAATAGTCGTTGCCAAAGCGCCGCTCTGCTTCGAGCGAGATGCTGGTTGCCTGGGTGTCCATGTCGATAACAGAGGCGAGCAGCACGGCTGTTGATGCTTCGTCATTGGCGGTCCAGCGAAGTCCAGCGACGGTGTCATTGGCAAATGCATTGGCTGCATTGGCCCCTCGATCGTCCCAGATATATTCTGCGACGATCCCCAAATCGTATGCTGTGTCGAAAATTTGGTAGAACGTATACTCAATGCCGCCGGTTGCCTGGATGTACTCTTCGCCTAATTCTCGTCGCCAAAAGCCTTCAAATTTATAGAGCCATGCGTCTTTTGTTGCTTGAACATCGATAGAGGTTTGCCTGATTTGCGCATAGAGGGGGATGAGAACCAGATTGCCGCCTGCATCGAAACCGGGGGTGAGGACCGGGTCACGCCCTGTTCCCTGGAAATACGAAACACCGACGTCCCAATCTTCAAAAGTGTTTGAATAGCGCGTGGCAAAGTCGAGGTGCTGGCGTTTGTCGTCGCTGCCATACATTGTCTGAGTTTCATCAATCGGGATATCAGATGCAGGGCGTCCGCTCATGCTCGGGAATGTGCGTTCGCGGAAATAGGGCAGGAGGTAAAAATCGAAAACGCCAAAGTCCTGAACAGTGGAAACTGAGACCATGGGCTGTCCGAGCTTTTCTTCGCCGTCGATGCTTTCAACCTGGTCGGTTTGATTGATGATGTCGATCAGGTGAGCGACTTCGGTTACGCCCCAGAAAACCTTGTCGACGCCGACGCGGAACTCCCAATCACCTGTCACGTAGGCATATTTCAGTTCACGTATGTCTGCGTGCGTGCGATTGCCGTCATTCTGGTCCAGACGTGCGAAAGGCGTGAATACGACAAACTGATCGCCATTGTCCCAAAATGCTTCGGCGGTCACTTCAAGTGCGACGGAGCTATTGAAGCGCTTCTGGCCTGGAACATTGCCGTGGCTTGCGAACACCTGGAGTTCTGGTTCAACAAAGCCGGTCACTTCAAAATCAGCAGCGATGGCGGGCGTTATTGCTGTGAAGCTACATGCCAGAGCGCTTGCAGCGCAGGTTGTGGAAAAATTATTCATAAACCCCTCCCAGCAGGGCAACTTAAAATAGAGGCGGGCGCTTGGTTTCGCCCGCCCTCAAATACGGTTTGATTTGTTACCGCGCGCGTTTCAGTGCGTTGGTTGTGAAATCAGACTCTGTGAGACCAGCCTGGAAAACGAAATCGCTCCAGACAAGCCGCGTGTTTTTGCCAGTCTGATGGTTTTCCATGAACAAATCGTGGGCACGCCAATGTTTGTCCTCATAGAGCTGATAGTCAGTCATTGTGAGGGTTTTCAGAAGCTGATCTTTGCGGTCGTAATACTCGATCTTTCGTGGCTGATAGTCTGTCGTATCCGTCCAGGCGACCTGTCTTGTGTAGCCGGAATGCTCATAGAGCGGCGTACGCTCGCTCACGTGACACATGCGTTCTCCACACTCTTCGTCGCGTAGCCAGTTGTATGAATACTTCCCTACTTCCTGTGATGAGAAGTCCTCAAAAGCAAACTCGGACCCCATGAATGGACCGGACTTATTGACTGACGAGATCCGTTTTACGCGTTTCACTGCTGGCAGATACATCCATTGATCATCAGGATCCAAGATGCGGGCGTGGGATAGAAGGGCGGTGCCGTCTACGTCGCGGGGTTTGTCAAAGACGATCAAGCTCCAGTCGCCCAGATTTTCTTCTGTAATCTCAAGCACCATATTGCGGAGCTCCCGCTCACTTGTTTCGCCGTATGCGTTGGTGAGGATCATCTGCATGTTGGCAGAGGTGTTATTGAAGCCAACATCTCGTCGCTCTGTTTCCTCGGCGATAGCAAGCCCTCTCGCTACGGGATCGTCAGCGCCGGGAAGTGTACCAAGCCCCGCCAGTTCTTCTGCGATGGCTGTGGAGATGCCAACGGGCAAGATGACCAGCATGGCAGCGATGATCCAGGCTAGGACCAGATTGTGTAGGTTCAGCGCGTTCATACGCATGGGCTGATTTTCCTCTCTCAGGTTTACCGTGAGACGCACGATAGGGTTAGCGTCCGGAATTGAAAAGCGAGTCATGTTTTGGCCTCTCTCTATGCAGGCGCTGATGCAGCAGGTGGGGTATCAGCAGACCCGTGGTCGGCATCTGCTTCGGTGGTTTTGTCCGACTTTCGTTTGCCATCTAGAGCAATGAGTAGCGCTGGTAACAGCAAAAAGTCGATGATGAGCGCACAGGCTACGGTGACTGCCACCATGATTCCGAGCATCGCATTTACACGGAAGGGTGAGTAAGCGAGAAGCGCGAATCCTATGATCAACACGAAGGTGGACACCCACAGAGCGGTGCCAACGGTTGAGAAGGCGTAGCGCACGGCATCCTCCGCCGACTTACCTTGCTCAGAGCGTGCTCTTTGATATTTGGACAGGAAGTGGACGGTGGCGTCCACAATCAGCCCCAAAGCAGTGGCGATCACAAAGGTGGACCAGAAACCCACTTCAGTACTGAACAGAGCTAGAACCCCAAACGCTGCGATGGGTGGGGTGAGGTTTGGAACCAGGGAGATGATCCCTAGTTTTAGGTCCCGCAGTGCCAGCATCAAACAGCCGGAGATAAGCAGGAGTGCGATGCCGGTTCCTACTGTCATGGCTTCAAAGTTGCTGATACCGATGAAGGAGAACATGACGGCCTGACCGGCTGGGTAGGCGTACATGGTATCGGGCGCATTTTCCCTCAGCCAGGTTTCACCGCGATCAATAATGCTCTTCATCTCTTCAGTCGAAACGTCGGTCAGGGTGATGGTGAGTTTGGTTGCGGACTTATCGACATTGATCTGGTCGTTTAGATCTAGGCCATAGGGGAGTGACATCTCATAGAGCAAGAGGAACTGTGCTGCGCTTTGCCGGTCCTCTGGGACGCGGTAGTAACTCTCATCGTCACCGTGCATGCTTTTGTTCACGCGCTTGATGACGTCAGAGAATGTCGCTACGTGCACAACTTCCGGCTGTTCGCGGAACCAGTTTGCAAAGGCTTCCAGCCGCTCCAGATATTCTGGATCGGATATGCCGCCTGTGTCGCCGGAATAGAGCGAGTAGCTGATCTGGTAGATGCCTGTCAGGTTGTCTGATGCCCAATCACTGGCGACACGGAATTCCATGCGGTCGTCGAAATACTCCACAAATCGGTCATTGAAAGTGAATTGCGGCAGGAGTGACGCAAAGCCGATCAGAACCGCGGTCATGCCGACCAGGATTTTGCGGCGGTTGCCGATCACCATTTCGCCAAACCTCTCCATGAATTCGGATTGTTTGCTCAGTGATCCTTTTGCCGAGATGGGCAGGATTGACATTAGAGCCGGCAAGAAGGAGATGGAGAGTATCCACGCGACCAGAGCGCCAACAGCCGATGTGTTGCCCAGATCCCGGAAAGGCGGTGCGTCAGAGAAGTTCAGGCTTGCAAAGCCAATAGCTGTTGTCACGGATGTGAGAAACACGGGTTGGAAATTTACCCGAAGGCTTTCGACAATGGCTTCGCGTTTGGCCATGCCTTTCTGCATGGATACGAGGGCGGTGACCAATATGTGAATGGAGTCCGCGACGGCGACGGTCAGAATGATGGTGGGGGCACCGGAGGAGGGCGGCGTTAGCCTAATGCCCATCCACCCCATCACAAAGCCCATGGCCGCCGCCGCGGAAAGGCCAACCACGATGAGGGTCGCGATTGTGCCGCTGATGGAACGAATGAGAAACCAAACAGTAAGCGCGAGAACGACATACATGCCTGGCGTCAGTGTTTGGAGGTCGCGTGTTGCCGCTTCCGAGAAGGAAGTGGAGAGCATCACAGAACCTGTCAGCTCAATCCGAAGGTCGGGAAAACGTTCGCGAATATCTGCGACGATGGCTCGCGCGTGGGCGACCGGTGCGGCTGTCGCTGTTATGTCGTCTCGGGGAATTTTGAGAGTCGCAAAAATCGCCGTGGTGGTTCCATCGTCAGAGATGATCCGCTTGGCAATGGCGGGTTCTGTTGTGCCAATCCGAAGGACTTCTGCAGGATCTACCTCTGCGGGATCAATCACTAGGTCGCGAACATAAAGATCATCATCTAACGCAGTCGTGTGCTGGTAATTGGTGAGACTGTCTACGCGAATGGAGTAGGGCGTTTGCCAGGCCCGTTCCGTGATTTCCTTCACGATTGCCAAGATTTCAGGATCGGTCGCCTTGCCTTCATTCGGGCGCAGTACCCAGAGAAGCGTGTCAGGACTTGTGTACGTGCGCTCCAATTGTTCGAAGGCTTTGAGGTTTGGATTTTCATCCGTAAAGAAATAGCGGTAGTCGTTTGAAAATTTGATGTACTGACCGCCAGATGCCATCGCCAGGGCGCCAGCCACTGTCACCAGCACAACAAGCCAGCGTAGTTTGATGATCCAATTGGCGTAGGTCGTGACCCATCCATTATTCATGATGCAAGTCCTTCTTTGGGGCCAGGCGTACAATTGCCGGTGGCCCGCAGACTGTTGAGGTATTGGTAAAATGCTTCAAAGCTCGAAGTGCCGATGTCGGTGCTCTGAGCTGTTTTGATAAGTCCGACCGTTCCCTGGTGGGTTGCGATGATCATCGTGGCGGCAGCTTCTGCCGAGATGTCTTTGCGTACCTGACCGGCGTTCTGACCTTTTCTAAGGGCATCGGCAATGGCCGTGCGCCATTGCTCGTGGATTCCGTTCAGATAGGTGCGGAAGTCTTCGTCCAGCCCGGACATTTCCTGGCTGAGATTCTGCAAGGGGCACCCAAGTCGGACATCACAGAGGACGTCGCCGTCAACGTGTCGCTGGAGAATGTCGAGAAGGGTGGAGATTGGATTGTTGGAGTCAGCAAGCGGTGTCAGCCAGTTGGTGGCCATGAACCGGTCGATATTGTCGACAATGGCTGCGAGACCAAGGGCATGTTTGTCGGGGAAATGATGATAGAGAGAGCCCTTGGTGCACCCGGCAGCTTTCAAAATGTCGTTGAGACTGGCTGAACGATACCCATGCTGATGAATTTCATCAAAAGCGGCTTCCAATAGGGCCTGGCGTGTGCGTTCGCCACGTATTTGGCGCGCATCCTCGCTTTTTTCAGCTGGGATTGTCTTTGGTGTCTGTGTCATAGCCCCTCGTCTCCACAAACCGACCGGTTGGTCTAGTATCTAGGTGCCTCTCACGTAAGCGTCAAGGGCCGCCGGTCAAAAATGACTGTCTAAAGATCAGGGGTATTTGTGTCGTAGGTGTTTCCTGACGGTTTCGCTTTGTTTCATGGGGCCTTGTCGGCCCTGAAGTTAGTTGGCTTGTTTAAATTATAATATGCGCATATAATAATATTAATTGGTCTGCGATAGAAACGGAGCTCAACATGATTGCTTTATCGGACAAGGCTTGGTCGCCTTATGTGGCTGGTGCGCTGATCGGCCTTCTACAAATCCCAGCCTTCCTCTTGATGGATACGGGTCTTGGTGCGTCCTCGTCGTTTGTTAAGGCCGCGGGACACGCTGTCCTGATTTTTGATCCGACGGCAGTGGACGGGTCCTACTTCAGCAAATACGTCACTTCGTCAAAATATGTTTGGCAATCTGCTCTGGTGATTGGAATTGCGCTGGGGGCATTTCTTTCCATGCGTCTTTCGAGCGCTCGGCGAGAGCACATATCGCCGGTGTGGAGAGAGGCGATGGGGGTGTCGTCCCCTTTGGCTCGTTACGGGCTTGCCTTCCTCGGTGGGTTCATTTTGCTTTTTGGAGCGCGTTTGGCTGGCGGATGTACAAGTGGACATGGCCTGACTGGGTTGGCGCAGCTTGCTGTCTCATCCTCAATTGTCGTTCCTTCTATTTTCGCCGGTGGCATTGCTGTGGCGTTTATTTTCACTCGTCGTTTTTGAGGAACTCGTTATGGACTTTTTGTGGATTGTTTTTCTCGGTTTAAGCATGGGGCTGGTTTTCGGGGTCGCACTGGAGAAGTCGCGCGTTTTTGAGCCGGGCATGATCTTGGGCCAAATGAGGCTCCAGAATTTCACGATGGTAAAAGTGTTTGTCAGTGCCATCGTTACAGGTCTGATTGTCCTGGCTTGCCTCCATGGTCTCGGATTTGTGACGCTGCATCCCAAGGCACTCTCTGTCGGTGCGCAAATTATTGGGGGTGGGTTGATCGGTGTCGGCATGGTCGTCGCAGGCGCATGCCCGGGCACAGTGTTCGCGCAAATCGGCGCAGGATACAGAGACGCTTGGATGATCCTGGCAGGCGGCCTTCTCGGTACGCTTGTTTATGGGTATGCACTGCCGCTCTTTGGACCCTATTTCGCGAGTGGAGAAAAAATGACCTATGCGGATGTCACAGAGTTGCCGTTTTGGCTGCTGGCGCTTGGTCTTGCAGCATTCTTGTTTGTTGCGCTGCTTGTGCTGGAAAAGTGGCGTCCCTCGGCCAGTGAGCTTGGCGCTGAGCTTGATGGACGGGGTTGTGGGCCGCAGCGCTAACCTTTTTGAGTTTGCCGGGCGATCTCTCGTGAACCTAAACGGCTGGTTGAGCGCGAGCTCTGCGGCGTTTTTCTGTGAGGTCGCGGATGACAGGTTCCATGACTTCTTCATGGAACTTGTCGCAGCCGATGCAAAGATTGGCGAAGGGAGTTCCGTTAGGTAACTCTGTGTGGGAAGCCTGATGGAATTTTTCCTCTGACCACCCCTGAGTGAGCCCCATCTTATGGGGTTCCCCATCATTCAACGCCTCGAACACCGGATGGCCTTTCAGGCTCTCTAGAATGTCGATTAGCGGTTCATCGGCAACATTGCCAATGGGCACTTTGGTTTTTAGACAACAGGGAAAGACTGACCCGTCTGGCTCAATGGCAACTTCGGAACCTGCCATTCCATGGTTGAGAAAGTTGCGCCCGCCCGAATGGCGTGCGCAGAAATTGGTGTTCATATCGGCTTTGGTGAGAGAGTTCTCCCAGGCGCGTCCGCGCGGCCAGAGCTCTCCGATCCACTGATCGGGCTGTGCGCCGAAGAAGAAATAGAAGGGCCCCTTTTCGGTAAGGTGATCCCGGCCAGTAGAGGCGTCAGGAACCGGCTGCATGCCGGCTTTCTCAAACATCTCCGTCAACTTCTCCATCAGAGGCAGGCGCTTGTCGCCTTCCATGCCCACATGGAAATCATCCATACCGGCAATGGCGATCATCCAGACATTGCGTTCCAGCATCTCATCCAAGATCTTTGGTGTCACAAGGTCACCGGTGGTCTGGATGGATATGTTGACGCCGCCCTTTCCATATTTCGCATTCAAGGCGTCGAGGGCGGGATAAAAAATCCGCTCGCGGACTGGATCAATAAGGACTTCGCCACCGGCAAGAATGATGCGGCCTATGCGTTCTTCCGGTTTTCCTTCTGAGGTCAGGTTTTTCGGATCCTGATAGATCATTGTGCTGGGCAGGTTGGCGATCACACGCTCAAAATGAGTGTCGCTCTCCACAAGCACGTCCTCAAGTGCTTCGCGCACATAAGGACGGAAGCGAGTATCATAACAGTGTTTGCACCGGCGGTGGCAGGCCCAGGTCAGGACGTAATAAATCGATTCCATTAGCGCAGGCTCCTAAGATCATCTCTAGGCGCGAGCCTAGCGTTGCCTGGGACCTTGTCTCTTCACAAATGCGAGAGAGGGTGAATTAATGCGGGCGGTCGCCATTGACGGTGACGCGTCGCATATGCCGCCGTTGGCCATGATAGTCGTTAAGGGCAAAATGCTGAACTGCGCGATTATCCCAGAAGGCAACCGCGCCCGGTGTCCAGCGGAAGCGACAGGTGAACTGTTCCTGCGTGCAGTGGTCGAACAGGAATTTCAAAAGCGGACGGCTTTCCCGACGGGTCATGTTCTTGAAGTACATTGTGAAGGCCATGTTCACATAAAGCGCTTTGCGGCCCGTCTCTGGATGGGTGCGAACAACCGGATGTTCGAACTTTGGCACGTCGTCACTGGCGTTCTCAATTTCCATGGAAGATCTTTTCATGGCTGAGACACCCGCCTGACCATATTCACGCTCGGCTGTATGGATGGCGACCATGCCGTCCAGCATCTCCTTCATGCCATCAGACAGTGCTTCATAGGCTTTGTATTGGCTCGCGAAGAGGGTGTCGCCGCCGAAGGACGGTACTTCAATAGAGTGGAGGATGGACCCCAATGCAGGTTCTTCAAGAAATGACATGTCGGAATGCCAGCCGCCGCCAAAGTTAACTTTGTCTTCGGGCTCTTTGATGATCTCCATCACCTCAGGGTGGTCCTGCATGCCTTTTACATAAGGATGGACATTCAGTGAGCCGAACCTGCGTCCAAAGGCAGTGTGTCTTTCAGGGGAGAGGTTTTGATCGCGAAAGAAAATGACCTGATGGTCCAGAAACGCCTGATGGATGTCGTCGAACGTTTCATTGTCGAGATCAGTGTTGAGGTCAGCGCCGGATATCTCTGCGCCGAGCGCGCCGGAGACTGGTTGAACGTCGATATTTTTGTAGGTCACTACTTGTCTCCTTGAGGTGTTGTTGTGCGCTCTCTTAGTTCGTCGCTGAAATCATGTTCCCACATCTCTGGGGATGTTGGATCAAGACCCGCCGCATCTGCAAGGGCAGCGATGAACGTGCTGGCTTCGGTGAAAAAGATTACCACCAGGCCCAACAGGGCAATGTTGAACAGGACCGCCCTGATCTGATTGATCCGATATCCTGGCAGTGAGGTGAAAGCACGAAGGAGCATGCCGATATAACCGGCGATGGGGGTCAGCAGCATGCTGTAGATAAAGGCCAGGCCGACCGCGCCGATGGCTGGGAATAAATGTTGATAGGGCACATTTGGCTGTCCCCAGCTTTCACCCAGAAAATGGAATGCGGTGACGAGCGAGAACCCCAAAATAATCTGTATGCCGCGCTCCATCTGGGTCCAGAGCGGATGGCTCGGGCTGATATCGAACGGCCGAAGGGTTTCTTCTTGTGCTTTGCTTTCGTCAATCATCAGAAATCCTCTGTCTCACCGGGGCGTCAACTGCGGACAGCATACCCTAAACTTGGGAGTTGGCGACCCTGCTACGCGGCACGAAACGATCCAAGGTTACAGCGAAGGCGGGAAGGGCAAAGATTGCCGAGATCATGTTGGCCATAAACATGAAGGCGAGCAATATTCCCATGTCGGCCTGAAGCTTCAGGCTGGAAGATGCCCAGGTCGCGACCCCTCCGGCAAGGGTGAGCGCGGTAAACACCACCGCCACCCCAATCTGTTCAAGTGCAAGAGTATAGGCTTCCTGAAGCGATTTTCCCTGCTCCAGAAAAATGTTCAATCGACTGTATATGTAAAACGCATAGTCGACACCGATGCCCGTTGCCAAAACCAGCACAGGTAAGGTCGAAACCTTCAGGCCGATGCCGAGCCAAGTCATGAACCAGTAGCCAAGGAATGTGGCAAGGAGTAGAGGCATGCAGCAGCAGATCACTGCGCGCCAGTCCCGGTACGCGATGAGGACCAGTAAGATGATAGCGATGTAAACCCAGAGAAGCATAGGCAGCTCTGATGTCTCAATCACCTCATTGGTTGCAGCCATCACCCCGACACCACCCATGCCAAGTCGGATATGGATGTCATCGCGGGCAACAAGTTCTTGATCGGTGGCGATAAAATTCTCTACCGCGGCGATAACCTGATCAATTGTCGTTGCGATGTGATCGTCCATGTAAACGATGACAGGTAGAATGGTGCAGGTCTCGTTGAGCAATCCTGAACTTGGTTCGATGTGTGATGTTGTGCGAATGAGGTCCGACTGTGTGCGGGGGAGGTCTCGCCATTTCAAATTTCCCTCCCGCCAGATGGCGGAAACAGATCGGGCTGAGATAGGCAAAGATTGGACGGAAGTGACACCCGGCACATTGTCCATGTGAGAAGAAAAACGATCGACCAAACGCATCGCCGGGTAGTCGACACAGCCATCAACTGGTGTTTCCACAACGATGATGAGGGCGTCGACGGAAATGGAAAAGTCGGTGACGACTGAGGCTGTGTCTACATTGTACCTCGAGTTTGGCCAAAGCTCAGAGAAACCAGGCACCAGGTCTCCAATGTGTCGCTCCCGTGTCTGGTAGATCGCGGTTCCGAGGAGGACCGCAAATGCCACCAGGACCAGTGTGGCGTTTCTGGGTTTTGCAACGCGGGCCAAAATTCGCATGGCTGTTTCGCGGCGAACCCGTACACGTCGATAGGTGAAGGCGTATGTAGGATTTGCAGGCAGGTAGCTGGCCAACAAGGGCAGCATGATAAGATTGGTAATGATTTTAAGGGCAACGCCTAAGGAAGCCATGATTGCCAGTTCTCTGATCACATCAATCGGGATGAGATAAAGCGTAGAGAAACCTACAAGGTCTGTCACAAGAGCCATGCTGCCGGGTACCAGCAATCTGGTGAAGGTGAGTTTTGCTGCGTCCATTGATGAAGCGCCATCACTGACTTCTGAGGCAATCAGATTGATCTGTTGAACACCATGGCTCACACCGATGGCGTAGACCAGAAACGGCACCAGAACCGCAAGTGGGTCGAGCCCAAATCCCATAATATTTAGGAGTCCGAATTGCCAGACGACAGAAACGAGCGAACAAAAGATGGCTAAAAAGGCGAGCCAGGTTGAGCGGACATAGGCATAAACGGCAAGGCCTGTCAGGAGAAAGGCGTAACCGAAATAGGTGAACACATCTCCTGCGCCGTCTGCGAGGTCACCAACAAATTTTGCGAACCCGATAATCTCGATACGAACATTGTCGGACTGGAAAGGGGTTCGGACTTGCGCTTCCAGGCGCGCGGCGAGATCAAGGTAGTCAAGGCGTTCACGGGTAAGCGGGTCTATCTCCTGGAGTTCAGCTATGACCAGCGCACCAGAATTGTCGTTGGCGAAGAGCGTTCCCCGGTGGCCGCCGTTCATGGCGCGGTCCCGGATGCCCAGAATATCGTTCGGCGTCAGGCCATCTGGCGTGATACGGCTGGGTATGACTTGTTGTGACTCGATGCCGTATTCGGTGTTTTCTGTGACCCGCGTCGTCGGTGCCCAGAGGGACCGCACTTTTGTGCGCCGCACACCTGGTAAAAACGTGATCTCTTCTGTCACAGCGTGCAGTGTTTTTAGGAAACTTGGCTGCCAAATATCCCCATTCTTAGCGCGGACGGCTACGAGCACCAGATTGGCACCCGGCACTTCGTCCTGATACTCAAAGAACGTCTGGATGTAGGGATGTTCCGTAGGGACTTGCTTGAAAAAACCAGCGTCCATACGTAACTGTGTCGCGTAGACTCCCATCGCAATTGTGAACGCCGCGAGGGCCAACAAGATTACCAATCGCAGCTTGAAGACTGCCAACTCAACATATTTCACTCGGTCCCCTCCCCAGCACCCCCACGCTCGCCAGGGGATGCAGCACCGTCACAGCGCACTTTGGTGAACCGACCAATTTGTGACTGGTCAAGGCAGGCGCGCTGAGGCACTCTTAGTAAAACACATTTATCTGTTGGGGGGAGAGTGTTGTGAGGGTTTTAAGTGTTTCTTTGGCGTTAAGCCTTTGTTGGTCCGGTGCTTCTGTTGCCGGAGTGCCTGAATCTGAAGCTGCGCGGTTGGGGCAGGATCTAACGCCCATTGGCGCTGAAATGTCCGGAAATGCGGATGGTTCCATTCCGGCATGGGACGGGGGATTGGCGGCGGTGCCGGAAGGCGTTGCCTTTGTCGGCGGGCACTATCCGGACCCGTTTCCCAATGATGCTCCCGCCGCAACGATAACAAGCGCAAATGCAGAAGAGCATGCTTCGCTGCTCACCGATGGGCAGCGCGCAATGTTGGAGCGCTATCCGTCGTACAAGATGGATGTGTATGAAACACGCCGGACGTGCGCATTTCCAAATGCTGTCTATGAGGCGACCCGCGCGAATGCAGTGAATGGCAGTATCTCTGATGATGGACGTCAGCTTTCAGGTGTCGTCCTTGGAGTGCCGTTCCCCATTCCGCAAAGCGGTGTGGAGCTTGTATGGAACCACAATCTGCGGTTTCGTGGACATAAGGTCCGGCGGACATTTGCTTCTGCTGCGCCCTCACGTGCTGGGGCATTTACGCCCGTTCGCGTGCAGGATGAGTTGGTGTTCTCCTATGCCGATCCTGCGCTCGCTTCGATTGATGAGTTGGACAATATCTCACTTAAGTATATTCAGGAGACATTGAGTCCGGCGCGTCGTGCGGGGCAGTTGCTATTGGTCCACGAGACCATTGATCCGAGCGTCGCTCAGCGCATTTCGTGGCAATATACAGTTGGTCGTTCTCAATCAATTCCGAATGTTCAACGGACAACTGCGGTCTCCTACGACAATCCTCAGATTTATTCTGATGCTATGTCGACGGCTGACAATTTCGATATGTTTTCAGGTCCACCGGATCGCTATGACTGGACACTGCTCGGCAAAGAAGAGAAGTACATAGCGTACAACTCCTACCGGCTGAGTTCTCCGAATCTGACCTATGCGGACATTGTTCAGGCAGGGCATCTGAATCAGGATCATATTCGATATGAGCGGCACCGTGTTTGGGTGGTCGACGCGACCTTGAAGCCAACGACCCGTCACGTCTATTCCAGACGCACAAATTACTTTGATGAAGACAGTTGGAACCTTGCGTCGAGCAATCTATACGATGCGCGTGGCGGTCTCTGGCGCGTGCAGGAGGCGCATATGATGCAATATTATGACGTGCCGACCTGCTTTAACGCGTCTGATGTTGTCTATGACCTGATCGAGGGCCGGTATGTGGTTCAGAACCTCAAAAATGAGGAAGAAGGCATCAACTTCGCGGCGGCAGATCTCAATGAGTCGCTTTTTGTCCCTCAAGAGTTGCGGCGCCGGGTGACGCGTCGATAGGCTTCTCTGAATTGAAATGTTGGAGGCCGCCCATCAAGCTGGGCGGCCTCTTTCTGTTTTAGCCCCTGTGTGTTGCATCTCCGGACGCTGAACCGGGACCATTTCAGCTGGAAATGCTTTTAGGGTGCTTCGTTTGAGAAGATGATTGTGCCAGAGGCACCGAACATGCCGCCGACGCCATGGGACACAGAAATTTTGGCACCATCTACCTGTGCTGGGGCCTGGCCTCGCATCTGGCGCACACTCTCCTGAAGGGCATACATGCCATACATGCCGGAGTGCATATAGGAGAGACCACCGCCGTTGGTGTTCAGAGGCAGTTTGCCCCCCGGTTCTGTGTTGCGTTCCCAAATGAAGTCGGCGGCTTCTCCTGGCTTGCAGAAGCCCAGATCCTCAAGCCCATAAAGTGGAAGATGCGCGAAGGCATCATAAATCATGAGATGGTCAACGTCATTGTGGGTGATGCCCGCTTCGGCAAAAGCTTGCGCACCTGACACCCGGAAGGCCTTGGACGACGTGAAGTCTTCCATTTGGCTGATCATGGGGGTTTCGACACTTTCGCCTGTGCCCAAAATGTAGACTGGTTTTTGCGGCATGTCCTTGGCACGGTCCGCGCTGGTGAGAATGAGGGCACCACCACCGTCGGTGACCAAACAGCACATGAGCAGCCGGAACGGGTAGGCGATCATGCGGCTGTTCAGGACATCGTCGACAGTGATTGGGTCTTTAAAGCTTGCGCGCGGATTTTTTGCCGCCCATTCCCGTTGAACCACCGCGACATTGGCGAGCTGTTCTGCCGTGACACCGCGTTCCTTCATGTAGCGCAGGACCGGAATGGTGAACATGGTCGGTGGGTTTGTGACGCCATAGGGTAGTTCAAACTGGCCCTGCAGGCTTTGAGGGGACCGGGCGAAACGCCTCGCGCCGACTCGGCTCCGGCCTGACTCAGCATGGGTAATGAGAACTGTGGAGCAGAGCCCTTCATTGATGGCTGCTGCTGCATGACGCACATGGAGCATAAAGGAACAACCACCGACGCTGGTCCCATCTACCCATTTCGGCGTGATGCCCAGATAGTGGGCGGTTTCAGTTGGGCTCTCTCCAGCAGTGGCAACACCATCAATATCGGACGGCTTCAGGCCGGCATCCGCCATGGCATTGAGCGCAGCGTCGGCGTGAAGTGCAATCTGCGACATGTCTGGGATTTTGCCGAGTTCAGTGGTTTCTGCCGCCCCGACAATGGCAATGGATTTCTGTTTCATGTGTTTTACTCTCCCGTTTGGGCGGAACTGGCGGGTTTAAACTTCGGCAAGCTGATCGTGTCACTTGCTTTTTCGAATGTGACTTCCAGCGGCATATCCAACACCAGAGCCTCAGGAGTTTGCGGACAATCGACAATATTGGTCATCATCCGTGGACCCTCGGCGAGCTCAACAACTGCTATGGAGTGTGGCTCGTCGCCAAAGTCCGGGCGGGGTCTGTGATTGATGACGTAGGAGTAAAGTTTTGCTTTGCCGCTGGCTTTCTGCACGGTCACATTGCGTGAGCCACAAGACGGGCAAAAGGGGCGCGGGGGGAAATAGCTCTTTGAGCAATCGTCGCAGGATTGCAGACGCAGCTCACCTGAACGGCATCCTTCCCAAAAGTGTTCTGTCTCCGGGGTTGGTTCTGGCAACGGGCGTTTAAATTCGGCCATGTCACTGCTCCCTCATGTTCTGGTTTTTGTTGGCGGGAGCATAGCGGGCGGAGTGTGTTTGGCAAATGTGGAAGCGACACGATGTGTCGTGGTGCTTCACCGCGTAGGGTATCGCTGCGTTATTTGAAGAATGCGAAAGAGGATAGAGGCTCGCGTTCTGCAACCAGCGTGTTCACCGGTGCTGTTTCGTCTGCATAGCCGAGTGACATGCCGCAGACGACATACTCCTCGTCTGGAATGTCGAGAACGTCTTTGGTGACTTTCCAAAACTGATTCCAGGCGCCCTGCGCGCATGTGTCCAGCCCACGCGCGGTGGCTGAGAGCATGAGCGTCTGCATGAACATGCCAATGTCGAGCCAGCTTGTGCGATCCAGGTCTTTGTCGATGGTAAAGATGAGGCCGACGGGAGCGTCGAAGAACTTATAATTGCGGCCCCACTGGTTCCAGTTGGCCTGTTTGTCGCCTTTGGGGATTTCGAGCAGTGTGTACATGTCCTTTCCGAGTTTTCGCATACGAGAGATATAGGGCTCGATACGTTTGCCGTTCGATGGCCATTCCTTGTCACCGTCTTTCGGGTGTGTCTCGCGATAAGCCAGCAGCTCTTTCGATAAGCGATCGCGGGTCTCGCCCATGGCGATATAGACCTTCCATGGCTGGACGTTTGTGCCAGACGGCGAACGCGCCGCACGGGTGAGAAGTTCTTCAACCAGCTCCTTTGGAACTGGTGTATTTTTGAAAGCACGCGCTGATCGCCGCGTGTCGAGTGCACTATCAAGGTCCATGGAACCACCCCAAAAATTTCGTTGGAGTGGAGATAGCATGGGTGGTCTGTTTTCGCGAGAGTACAAGTTGGCCTTAAGCGGGTGCCCAATGCCCGTGGAAGCTGATCGGTTGATGATGAGTTAGATGCGCCGTCGCCAGGGGTCCCGCAGAAATGCGCTCTGAGTCGAAGATGGCAAAGAATGTCGTGCCGCTTGTCCCATCTAGCACCTGGGTCAGAACCCAGCCTGCATTTGCGGATTCGGGGTGCGGCGCAAAGATGGGTTCGCCTACATATGCCGCCGGTCCGAAGTCATAGGTAGCGACGTTTCCATTTTCCATGTTGATCGCAGCGAGGCCCGTGTGCAGGAAATTGTTCCGAGGCCCATAAGTCGCATACACGGTTTGATGGGCATGGCAGGCTGTGCGGGGGTCGACTGAGGGAAATTCGACGGCGCCAGTTGCGACAATGTCTTCCCTCAATGTGTTGGCGTCGAGGTCAATAACGTAGCGGCGCATGGTGCCAGGGCCCCCTTCCTCGCCAATGCGCCCAGACATCAGGGCGGTGAGAACAGGGTCTTCGCCGATGAAATGACCGGGATCATCATAGCCTGCGAAATCGGCAATGATGGTATTGCCTTTTTCATAGGCGTTGGCCGCGTGCCACATCCAAGCACCAGGTGCCTCGAAGAACTTAGCGGCAGAACCGTCTTTTGGGATCACCGCGACCACGTTTCCTTTTTCCGGTTTCCAGCTGAAGCTGTCTGTGAAGCTCGACATGCCGCCCAGGAATGACACCAAGCCAATTTCTGCGGGCTGGAGATTTACGATCAGATAGTTCTCTGTCGCGAAAAAATCATGTGTGTAGACCTGCCGGGGGGCATCAACAGGCGGAAGGGATGTTATGCGCCCGTCTGGATGGTGGATGGCTGCATGGATTTTCATGGTGGGACCAAATTCCCCGCCCATCACGATCCAATCACCGGTTTTGCTGTCGATCTTGGTGTGAGCTTTGGTTGCAGCGCCATCAGACATGCCTGAACTGGCTGTGCCAAGTGTGCTGAGCCCTGAGGGTTCCAGTTCATATATTGGGCTCACTTCATCAAGGGCGAACAACCTGCCATTGACGTTGTAAACCGTGACGCCTGCCTGGGTTTTGAAATCCGCCCCCAGATTGTTGAGGAATGTGCCCGGCGCACTGGTGGTCCAGGTTTCATATTGGAATGCACCCGCTGCTTCTTCGGTGAGAAATTTTTCTGTGCGCACGAACCTGCTTTGGTGGGTTGCTTGCCCATTTTCTATGGCGAGCCGTTGCACGAGACCATCGCCATCAAGCGCATTGGTTTTGCGATACCCGTCGCGTTCAAAAAGACCTGGACCGTTGCGATAGAGCGATCCTTTTAGAGCCGCCGGGATTTTGCCTTCAATGGTGAGCTTGATCGGATTGGATTCTGAGATCGAGGTGCCGATTAAGGTTCGCCAGCCCGCTTCCTGGGGCACAGATGCGGGCGCGCTGATTGCTTTGCCCCCTGACAGGGTGAGGGCACCTGCTGCAACTGCGCAGCTACCCATCTTGAGAAATGTCCGTCGGTCTTCCATATCCATATCTCCCTTAATCTTGACGATGTTAAGATAAGAGATAACTTGACATCGTCAAGATAGATTCTGAAAATAGATCAAGATGACCTCCAAACAGCCAAAAAAGTCGCAGAAAACAGCGAGTTACCACCATGGTGATCTGCGCGCAGGACTGATCGATGCCGCGACGGAGATAGTCGAGAAAGACGGCGTGATGGCGCTTTCCCTGCGCGGCGTTGCGCGTCTGGCTGGTGTGTCACAGACCGCTCCCTATCATCACTTTACCGACAAAGAGGCTTTGCTCGCGGCAGTGGCAGAGACGGGATTTCAGGGTCTTTCTGCGGAAATGGAGAAGGCAGAACACCACAGGCTTGGGGGGGGTGAAAGAATGGTGGCGCTTGGTCGTGCTTACGTGTCTTTCGCAACTTCAAACCCTGGTCGTTTCCGGTTGATGTTTGGTCCCTTGATCAGAGAGAAATTGAACTACCCTGATCTTCTCATAGCGTCGTCCAGGAGCCTTCAGATGATCCGGGCAGCCGTAGAACAACGCAGGCAAGATGTGGGCGCCAAGACCGGAAATGTTGAGGCAGATACGATGGCGGCATGGTCTATTGTTCATGGTCTGGCGACCTTACTCATCGATTCAGGCTTTAACCCTGAGAGCATGGGAACTGCAACGCAAGATGCGTTGGTGGCGCACGTGACACTGGCGCTTGTGAGCGGACTTGGTCTTGGGGGGGACATGACGTGACATCACAAACGATGGCGGATCTGCCGGACAAGTATTTGTTCTACTGGGATCAAAAGCTGGTGCGTCTTTTGGGCGGGCGTCCGTGGAGGGCAGGCGTGATTATCGCCGTGTTTGCATTCCTGAGCTTTCTCGCGCTTGCTCAGGGGTTCGGTATCTACGAGCTTGTCTACAGTGATGTTATTCCAGACCTTGCGCGGACTTTTGGAATGGACCCCTATACCTGGGCAGCCTTTGTGACGTCTCTTTTGATTGGGTTTGGTGTCAGTGCCTCGTCGGTCGCCCTCGTTCAGGATGTGAGGGATATGGGGGAAATTGCGACGGTCATTGGCAGAGACCCGGACGAGATGACCAATGATTGGGTGGACCATCTGCGTGCTCGGATGGGACGCGGCCGCGTTGTTGCAATCGTTTTCTTCATGGTTGGTTTTGCGATTGTTATGAACAGTATCCCGGGCGCGTCTGATGTTTTCAATTTGCATGAGCCGGAATTGTACCCCTGGTTTCAACAGGTTCCGGCCGCTTGGTTTCTTGTGTTTGTGCCGCTCAATTTTGCGCTCATTGGCAAAGGTGTCTATTTATCAGTTGTGGAGGACCGGTTTCATCTAAAAACTCGGAACGCGTCGCTCAAGATTGATCTCTTTCACCCCGAGCAGCTTGGTCCCTTTACGCGAATGGCTCTTCGTCGGTCGCTTTTGTGGATTGTTGGATCGTCAATCTGTCTGCTCTTGTTTTTGAACGAGGCGGTGGACCCCACCGCGCTGCTCCCCTTTGTGCTTGCGATAATGGTGGTGGCATCGGCTGCGCTGATTACGCCCCTCATCGGTATCCATCGCAAAATTTCAGCTGAAAAAAAGAAGGAACTCCGCACTGTCCGGACGTCGATTGTGAAGCTTCGCGATGAGGTTTTGCACGGGACAAATCCGACCATCGCGAGCAACGCAGCCCAGCGACTGACAGGTCTTGTGGCCTATGAAGGGCGGCTGGAGCGAACGTCTGAATGGCCGATTGACCTTCCAACCCTTGGCACGTTTTCCTTTTACTTGGCGATCCCAGTGATTTCCTGGGTTGGCGGCGCGCTGATGGAGCGGGCGATCGACTTTCTATTTTGAAAGGTGAGGCAGTCGCTCACAGACCTAAGACAGCCTTTGCCATAATGTTGCGCTGAATTTCATTTGACCCTGCATAGATGGGACCTGCGCGATCATTCAGGTATTTGGGCATGACCGTCGTTCCATAGTCCGGTCCAATGGCTGTTTCGTTGGCACTCACGGCTGGCGCTTCCAGTACAGGCCCTCCCGGGCTTGTCATGTGCGGCTGGAACGGCGCGATATAATGGTGGAGCGCTTCAACGGCGAGCTCTGTGATCCGGTTGCTCATTTCCGTGCCACGGGTTTTGAGCATGGAGCTTGCGGCCCCCGGTGCACCGCCTTGTGAGAGTTCAGAAAGGATGCGGTGTTCGGTGAACTCAATGGCCGTGATGTCGATCTCTGCCTGATCCAGTTTCGCTCGGAATTCGGGATTTGAGATGAGTGCGGACCCGTCGCGTCCATTTTCCGTTTCGGCCATTGCTCTTACCTTATTGAGGTGGCCATGCAGTTTCGGGGCGTAGGCATTGCCGCGCTCAAATTGCAGGAGATATTTCGCAACCGTCCAGCCGTCACCCACCTTGCCCACGGCATTCTTTTTCGGCACACGGACATCTTCAAAGAAAATCTGGTTTTGAATGTGCTCACCAGTCAGCATCACGATGGGGTCGACGGTGATGCCTGGCGTGTTCATGTCGATCAACAGAAAGGTAATGCCGCGCTGTGGAATGTCTGAATTGTCGGTGCGCACAAGACAAAAAATCCAATTCGCATGCTGAGCATGGGTCGTCCAGATTTTTGTGCCGTTGCAGATGAAATCGTCGCCATCTTCGACCGCCGTCATTTGCAGGCTGGCAAGGTCTGACCCGGAGCCTGGCTCTGAATAGCCTTGGCACCACCAATCATCACCTGAAAGAATGCGGGGCAGGAAATAGTCCTTCTGTTCCTGACTGCCGTGTCCAATGAGAACCGGTCCGCACATGCCAAGGCCCATGGGAGAGAGGCTTGGCGTTTCTGCGGCTGCGCACTCACTTTGCCAGATGTAGCGTTCAACAATGTCCCAGCCGGTGCCACCGTGCTCGATGGGCCAGCCGGGAGCGACCCAGCCTTGGGCGTGTAGTTTCCTGTGCCATTTCAGCGTCGTTTCATAATCTGAATAGACACTGGTCATGCCAGCGCCTGCCTGTTTCAGATCGTCGCTCATGGCGTCCGCGAGGAAGCTTCTGACTTCCTGCCTGAACGCCTCATGCTTTGCGCCTAATCCCAGTTCCATGGGTCTCTCCTCGAATATGTCGATTGTGAAGGAGAGTAGGGGTGGGGGCACCCAAGTCAATCTTGGGGAGCAGACACTTTTCGTATGTCTATTTGAGAAGCTCGAGAGCCTTGTCGCGCGCTGCGTCAAGCATGGCCTTTGAAAGGTCATCATCGTTCATGGCGCGGGCAATGGAGAAGCCGCCGACGCTCAGAACCACGGCTGCTAGTGCTTCGTGGCTCGGGAGGGCGCCTTGTTCAGGCATGGTTCCGGTTCGTGTGCGGTCATACTCATGGGCTAATTCCAGGATCTTCTCAGTATAAGCGTCCTTAGCCGGTTTGACGCCTGCACGTG
The DNA here is from genome assembly GCA_032881465.1 of Parvibaculaceae bacterium PLY_AMNH_Bact1. Classification (NCBI taxonomy): domain Bacteria; kingdom Pseudomonadati; phylum Pseudomonadota; class Alphaproteobacteria; order Hyphomicrobiales; family Parvibaculaceae; species Parvibaculaceae bacterium PLY_AMNH_Bact1. The sequence continues at coordinate 2,757,350 of CP126168.1, read as the reverse complement.
CGACATCGCTTGACAGAGATGCCAGTGTACACTCTTTAGCGATGACATTTGCGTGTTTGGGGTTGAGATAGTCTGTCAGCGTTTCTGATGCTTTCGCGTGAAGTTCCTTTGGCGAGGTTCCTTCACGGCGGCGCATCATGCGTCCAAGACCCGCCTCATCGCGGACGATCTCAGTGAAGAGCTCGGCCTTGGATTTGAAGTATCCATAAAACCCGCCGCGGGTGAGCTTCGCGGCGCCCATTATCTCATCGATGCCGACACTGTTGAAGCCTTTGCGGCGGAAAAGCAGACCGGCTTTTTCCAGAATTCGGCTGCGGGTTTTGGCTTTGTGTTCTGAGCTATAGCGCATGCCTCTTTATGCATTGCATGTTCAATGACATGCAAGTAGCATGTTGATCGACATGCAATAAAGTAGGTTCAAAATGAGCGACGCAATACGGTGTCTTCATCAGTTTCGATTTTCGAATTTCAACGAAAAAGCCCGGTGGGCAATCGCGTTCAAAGGTCTCGACCTGCCACGAAAAGACTATTTGCCCGGGCCGCATGGCGGTCAGATCAGAAATCTCTGTCCCGAAAGCTTCACGCCTGTGCTCGAGTGGGACGGTGATCATATCCAAGGATCTGCTGAGGTCATCGACCATCTGGAACGGGTGCAACCGGATCCTGCTCTCTACCCTACGGACCCGGCAGAGAAAGAAGAAGCCCTGCGCATTCAGACCCATTTTGATGAGAATGTGGGGCCGGAGGCCCGCCGGGCTTTGTTTCTCGACACAATGAGTGATGCTGCGTACATGGCGAACCTTTTCGCAGGTGGTAAGCCGTGGCTTGTTCGAAAGAGCTATGGAGCGATGCTGCCGCTGGTTCGGCCGATCATGCGCTCTGCGATGGATCTCACAATGGACAAGCAAACTGCGGCCCTTAAGGCGACAGAGGAGGGGCTGACGTTCGTGGCTGAGAGGTCCAAAGCCACGGGCTATCTTGTCGGGTCCCGGTTCTCCGTCGCTGATTTGACGGCAGCGGCGCTTCTCTCAATCACTGCCAATCCTGATCATCCGGATATGAAGCGGCCCGAGCCCATGTCCAAAACGACCCGTGCCTGGATGAAGCGATGGGAGGGCCACCCGGGAAGTCATTGGATTAAGCAGATGTACGCAAAGCACAGACCGGCCTAGCCAAGAGAGTTTTTTCGCCTTTCCCATTGGCGTTTGCGTCAAACTCCCTTACATGAAGGGCGCGCCCCGGCATTTCTGCTCGGTGGGCGCGTTTTCTTTTGGGCTGGGGTATGGCCGGAAACTCACAAAGCGACATGCAAGAAGAAGACGATCTTCCTGCGCTGAAAGCTACGACGCCGGAGGAACGCAAGCGGGCCTTTGGGGTGTTGTTTGTTTGCCTATTGTCCCTGGGGATGGGGCAGTCGCTGTTCTTCGCGGTCCTACCGCCAATTGCCCGTGAACTTGGCATGAGTGAGTTCGAGACGACGATGATCTTCTCGCTCTCAGCTCTCTTGTGGACGCTGACCAGCGCTTTCTGGGGCACACGATCTGATCTCGTTGGTCGCAAGCCCATTATTCTGATGGGGCTTATTGGCTTTGGGGTCTCGACGCTCGGTTTCGCGCTGGTGGTCATGGTCGGTCTTTGGGGCTGGGTTTCCCTGGCGCTCATGTTCCCGCTTCTCATCTCTGTTCGGGCGATCTTTGGGACATTCGGCTCCGGCACCATGCCGGCGGCACAAGCCTATGTAGCTGATCGGACCAGCCGCGCTGAACGCGCGTCAGGCGTCGCTTCCATTGGGGCTGCCTTTGGCATGGGGACGGTTGTGGGACCAGGTTTTGCTGCTGCGCTTGCCACCTTCCACATACTGGCGCCTTTCTTCGCGGTCTCCGTGCTCGCATTCGGTGGTGCCTTTTTCATCTGGCTTTTGCTGCCGGAGCGCACAACACCGCGCAAGAAGCTGGCGGAAAAACAGAAACAACGCCGTCGATTGAAGCTTACAGATCCACGCGTGCTGCCCTGGTTGGTGCTGGGTGTCGTGCTGTCGCTTGGGCAGTCCATCACCATGCAGCTCGTGGCTTTCTACTATATGGACACGTTCAATGTGGAAGGTGATGAGGCGACCCAGCTCGTTAGTGTCGGCTTGATGGCTATGGCGATGGCGACCATTTTTGCGCAGATGGTTCTGATCCAAAGGTTCGATCTATCCGTTCAGTTCCTCTTGCGGGTAGGGGCCGCAGTGATGATCGGATCGTTCGGCCTACTGATTGTGGCGAACTCCTACGGCATGTTTGTTTCGTCACTGGCTCTTGCCGGTGTGGGCTTTGGTCTGTTGCGCCCAGGGCTTATGGCAGGAGCCTCACTCTCAGTCTCGCCACGGGATCAGGGTGCGATTGCCGGTCTCATCGGCTCCACCGCGGCGACAGGCCATATCCTGAATCCCTTCATTGGTGTGCCACTCCTGGAGGTCATGCCACAGGCCCCCTTCATGCTTGCCATGGGGCTCATGGTCATCATTCTGCTGATGGCGATGTTTCATCCCATCGTGCGGCGCATTCAGGCGAATGTGGAAGAGGATGAAGACGCAGAGCTTCACCCTCATTGACAGTCTGATGGCTTAAGCGGCTGTGCTTTGTTTGCCGGAGGCTGACAGAGCGCCTTTTGCTTCCCAGTCTGCCATGAGCGAGCCCACCGCGGATGCGAAGGCGACCGGCTGATCCAGCATGATGTGGTGCTGTGCAAAGGGGATGGTGAAGATCGGCGCTTCCGGGCGCAGAGCTCTCATGAAGGCCATGGTTTCAAGATCATGATCTTTAGAGATATCGCCATACATGACACCCACATTGCAGGCGAGGTTCTTGAACACGTCTTCATGCTCTTCCCCGCCCATGCGCAGGCCTTCAAATGCGAACGGGTCGAACTTCCAGCTCCAGCCTGCTTCCTCGGCTGGGCGGCGGCCTTCATTCTCGCCGACTGAGACCTCTCTCAGAGAATGCTTGCCGATATAGTCGGTGATGAACTTGTTGGCGCATTCCTGCAGTGGTGAGAGCCGGAAACGTCCGAGAGCTGTCTCCAGGTCTGGATAGATGCGGGTTGGTCGCCGGGGTGGGTCGCCCAGAAACCATTCAACCGCGTCATGCTTTGGACGCACTTTGAAGTCCGCCAGAATCACCCCGCCGAGATCCGCGCCATAGAGCGCGCCTGTGATGAGCGTGACAAAGCCGCCGAAGCTGTGACCGACGATCACCGGGCGGGGGCCAAGGTCGGCATCGAATGCCACGGTCTTGATGGCATTCGCATAGGTTTCGCGGGTGTACTCATCGCGCCAGTGGCTGTCTCCCATACCGGGCAGGTCGATGGACGCGACCTCATAGCGGTCGGTCAGGAGCGGGGCGATGAAGTCGAACCAGCGCGCATGGGCACCATTGCCGTGCACGAAGAGCAATCCCGGGCGGTTTTCAGCCTTTGAGGCCCATTTCCTGTAATGGATCTGCGTGCCTTCTGATTCTACCCAGCGTGTCTCAGGCTTTTCAGCCAGGGTGTCTTGAAACCATCGGGGCTCATGGGTAATGAAGTCTTCCGCAGGCAAAGGCGCAATATCTGGACCCTGATTCTCGTATTCTTCTTCGCTCATGGGTGATCTCTTGAGTTGTGCTGGGCAAATAGCTCGCCTTTTAGGGGGTAAAAGTGGCGCCAGCGTCATTTTCGGTTGGGCTCAGTCCTATGACCTGGACGGGTCCTTGTAAAGTGATCCAAAGGTTCATGGTTGATTGAGGCAAAGGTCTGCCAATGTGCGGTTGACAGGGACGCTTTCGAGGCTTAGTTTCCGGCCAAATTTCAGACATTTACCGGTGATATGTCCGGGGCCGCAAGGCACCCGCTTATCCCGTCCGAGCCCAAGGTAGAGCCACATGAAAGTCCGTAACTCTTTGAAATCACTTCGGGATCGCCATCGGGACAACCGTTTGGTCCGTCGCAAAGGTCGCGTTTACGTTATCAACAAGACCAATCGCCGCTTCAAAGCGCGTCAAGGCTAAGCTGGTCTTCGGTGGGGGTATCCTGCCTGAGACAGGTTTTGCGCCTTAATTTGATCTAAGACGGACATTAGTTTTGAGAGGCCGCTCCTTTGGGAGACGGTCTTTTCTTATGTCTTTTTTCAAGTGTGGGGTCCGGCTTCATGGCGATGATTGATGCCATTCTATTCGATGTAGGCAATGTGTTGGTTCAATGGGATCCACGGCATCTCTATCGCAAGCTCTTGCCCGACGATGAGGCGGTGGAGCGCTTCCTGAGAGACGTGTGCACCTTGGAGTGGCATGCCGCGCATGACGAGGGAATCTCTTTTGAAGAAAATGCGGTGCCCCTTAAGGAGGCGCATCCCGAGCATGCAGAGCTCATTGACCTTTGGGGCGCTCGCTATCTTGAGATGTCACCGGGCGAAGTGGACGGTGTGAGTACACTCATGGACCGGGCTGAGAGCGCAGGCCTGGAGTTTCATGGTCTCACCAATATGCCTTCATCAGTCTACCCAATGCTCACAGAAGCTTTTCCACCTGTCGCAAGACTTAAGACCGTCGTGGTCTCGGGGGATGAGAAGGTCTGCAAGCCTGACCTGGAGATCTATCGACTCGCGGTTGAGCGTATGGGAACCGACCCTGCCCGAACGCTTTATGCAGATGACTCGCTTATGAATGCAGAAGCGGCAGGCGAGCTCGGCCTTATCTCACATCACTTCAAGAATGCTGTTGGATTGGAAGCCCATCTTGAGGAACTTGGCGTGTTTGGAGCTTCTTGATGCGTGATGCAGTGATTTTTGACATGGGCAATGTGCTGATCGATTGGAACCCACAAGCGGTCTACCAGCATCATTTTGCCGACGATCAGGAACGGCTAATGTTCTTCACGGGCCTGTTTCCCCGCATGCATCATACCGCACACGACTCCCTCGACTCGTTCACTGATGCTTTGGCGCCGCTGAAGAGCCAAGAACCTGAGATGGCTCATTTGATTGACGTGTTTGAGCATCGCTGGCACGAGTTTGTGCGGGGGCCGCTTACTGAGACGGTCGACGTGCTGCATGACTTGGTTGAGGCAGGCGTGCCGCTCTACGGTCTCACCAACTGGCCTCACCAAACCTGGCCTCCACGTCCACCAGCAGACGTGCCGAAGGCCTACGATTTTTTGGAGCATTTCGTCGATATTGTCGTCTCAGGCCAGGTGCAGATGCATAAGCCCAATGAGGACATATACGACCATGCGCTTAAGCAGTTTGGCTTACAGCCAGAGCAAGCCGTCTTTGTTGACGATTTGAGTGAAAACATTGCGACCGCAGATCGATTGGGATTGCATGGTATTCGGTTTACCAATGCGAAAGCACTTAGGGATGAGTTGGAAGGCCTTGGGTTGCTTCAGAACCGTTGATGGTCAAGAGTATATGTCCAGACCATGATAGCAGAGAGAACAGGTGGGATGACTGACCGGTTCATGATCTACGGGGCAACGGGGTATACCGGCAGACTGTTGGCGCGCTTAGCTCGCGACAAGGGCTTGTCTCCGATTATTGCCGGGCGAAGCGAAGCAAAACTTAAAAGTCTCGCGAACCAATATGGGGCGGAATTTCGTGCTTTTGATCTTTCAGACCGTAAAGCTCTTGATGAAGCGCTTGACGATGTCGATGTCGTTCTGCATGCGGCGGGGCCTTTTTCAGCTACGTCGAAGCCGATGGTTGATGCGTGTCTTCGGACAGGGACCCATTATCTGGACATTACCGGCGAGATAAGTGTCTTCGAAGCCTGCGCACGCCGGGATGAGGCGGCAAAAGAAGCTGGTATCATGATTATGCCTGGCGTCGGCTTTGACGTGGTGCCAAGCGATTGTCTGGCAGCGCATATGAAGCGCCGGATGCCGGATGCGACGGATCTGGTGCTTGGTATTTCCGGGATCGGAACGGCATCGCGGGGTACATCTAAGACAATGATTGAGAGCATCGGTGCTGGCACTCGTGTGCGCCGGGAGGGCCGGATCGTTTCGCTGGGGACGGCGCCGCAACGCGAGATAAATTTTGGTGATGGCAACAAGCCGTCGGTCGGTGTGGGCTGGGGGGATGTCTCTACGGCCTACCACTCGACCGGTATTCCCAATATCACGGTTTATTTTGAGGCAAGCCCGCAACTGCAGCAGATGGCAAACATGGGCGGCTTTATGCGTTTCATCTTGAGCCGAGGGTTTATGCAACGACGGCTCAAAGCAAAGATTGATGCCGAACCTGACGGGCCGACAGAACAGGAACGTGCCGCCGGCTCTAGTATTCTGATTGGAGAGGCAACCAACGAAGCCGGGGAGAAGGTTGTGTCGCATCTTCGAACTCCAGAAGGCTATTCGCTGACTATCCAAACCGGTCTGGATATTGTTGAACGGGTGCTGGCAGGTGAGGGTAAGCCCGGTTTTCAAACGCCCTCAACGCTTCTTGGGCCTGATTACATCACGACATTTGATGGGTGCGTGCGTGAGGATTTGAACGCATAGGCCTCGCGAAAGTGTGATGTTGAGCGCTTGCGGAATTTGTCTTGAACTCTATCTTCGAGAGTATGGAATTCAGACGCGCATCCTTTTTCTTACTCATTGGACTGACGACATCAGCCCTTGCGTCTTTGGCGCAGGCGGACGAGGCGCCGACTGTCTCTGAGCCAGAAATGGCACCGCCGAGTGCGGCGTCTGTTCAGCTTGACCGTTTGTTCAGTCAATTGGCGCAATCAAAGACACCGGAAGACGCCAAGGTCATAGAGGACCTGATCTGGGATGTCTGGAACCGCTCTGGGAGCATCAGTGTTGATCTGCTGATGGACCGTGCACTTGAGGCGCTTGCTGCTGGTGACTACGACAATTCGCTGACCTTCCTGGATGAAGTTGTCGATCTTGCGCCGGGCTATTCAGAAGGCTGGAACAAGCGGGCGACGGTTCATTTTCTACGCGATGATTATGCAAGTGCGCTGGGGGATCTCGAGACAACGCTGGCTCTTGAGCCCCGTCATTTTGGTGCGATTGCTGGTCTTGCATTGGTCCTGGAAGATTTGGGTGACAAGGAAGGTGCGCTAGACGCTTATCGCCGAGTGCTTGCGGTCTATCCTTACCTTGAAGGTGCCGGTGAGGCAGAGAGCCGGTTGACTGTGGAAATAGAAGGCCGGGGAATCTAACAGTTGAATTGGATATTGATTGCGGTTCTTGCCGTCATTGCGTTTGCGTGGGTCAATGTTTGGCGTGCGGAACGCCGCTTCGGGCGGCACGGGCACTTGGTGACAGTCGATGGTGTGGATTTGCACTATGTGGATGTAGGGCCCGGTGACTTGGCGACTGAGGACAAAGCCCCCATCGTTCTCATTCACGGTGCAAGCGGAAATTTGCGCGACTTTGAAGCGAGTATTCTTCCTGAACTCGCGAAATCCCATCGCGTGCTGGCGTTTGACAGGCCTGGCCATGGCTGGAGTGCCCGTCCGGATTCGCCTGATGCGCATGATCCTTCAAGGCAGGCAGCGTTGATCCATGCTGCCTTGAAAAAAATTGGTGTTGAACGGCCTGTCGTGCTTGGCCATTCCTGGGGTGGGGCTGTGGCGACGGCCTATGCTCTGCAATTTGCAACCGCTATGTCCGGCCTTTTGGTGCTTGCCGGTGCCACCCATCCCTGGAAAGGGCCTGTTTCCTGGTATCACCGTGTGCTTGCCAAGCCGGTCCTTGGCTCAATCTTTCTTTGGCTGGTCGTACTGCCCTTTGGGCGTCTCCTAGCGACTGCTGGTGTGCAGTCTACATTTACACCTGACAGTGCACCGGAGGGGTATGAGGAGGCGCTTGGCCTGTCTCTATTGTTTCGACCCGCCCATTTTCGGAACAATAGTGTTGATACGTCAAACCTTCGGACGCACCTCGCGCGGCAGTCGACGAAGTATGACGAGATCACTGTTCCGACGATCATTGTTACCGGCAATCGCGATCAGACAGTGATGGCGAAACTTCACTCCTATGCACTGCATGAGCAGATTTCAGGCTCAGAGCTCATCAAACTTCAGGGCGTGGGACATATGCCCCATCATGTGCGGCCTGATATTGTCATTGATGCGCTTGAGCGTCTTGCAAGTGGTACAGTACCTGCTGCAGGTACCCATGTGTATCCACCACAAAGTGACGCACAAAAAGCTGCCGTAGCTTGACGCAGACTTACTCGGGAATTGCCGCAGCAGATGAGCCAACATAGGCGACGCGGAGCATGTTGGTTGCCCCCGGGGTCCCCAGTGGTACACCGGCCATGACAACAATGCGTTGGCCTGGCTGAGCAAAGCCCTCTTTAAAGGCAATGTTGCTGGCGCGGTCGACCATATCGTCCAGGTCCTTTGCGTCTTCGGTCAATACGCAGTGAACGCCCCACACCAGAGCCAGCCGCCGTGCTGTTTCCACAATCGGGGTTAGGACCACGATCGGAAGCTGAGGGCGTTCTCTTGCTGCGCGCAAGCCCGTTGAGCCGGAATTCGTCCAGCAGACGATGGCTGCAGCATTCAGTGTGTTGGCAACCGAATGAGCTGCTGCACTGATGGCATCAGCTCCTGTTGCCTCGGGCTGCGTCTCGCGGGCGTACATGATGCTTGGATAGGTGGGGTCGGATTCCACCTGAGCGCCGATCCGGTTCATCATCTCGACTGCCTCGCCCGGGAATTCACCGGCAGCGGATTCCGCAGACAGCATTACGGCGTCAGCGCCTTCAAACACGGCGGTGGCCACGTCAGAGACTTCCGCACGTGTTGGCAACGGAGATGAGATCATGGATTCCAGCATCTGTGTGGCGACCACAACTGGTTTGCCGTTTCTGCGGCAAAGACGGGTGATTTGTTTTTGCCAGCCTGGCACTTGTTCGATGGGAAGTTCCACACCAAGATCGCCACGAGCCACCATCATGCCGTCAGCAATATCCGCTATTTCCTGCAGATGTGTGAGAGCGAGGGGTTTTTCGATCTTGGCCATAATGGCGGCGCGTCCTCGCGCAATCTTCCGGGCTTCAGCGACGTCTTCGGGCCGCTGGATGAAGGAAAGCGCCAGCCAGTCCACACCCAACTCCAGGGCGAGTTCTGCATCCCGCCGGTCTTTGTCGGTAAGAGCGGTTAGCGGCAGAAGCGTGTCTGGTAGGTTGACACCCTTCCGATTGGACAGCTTCCCTCCTATGGTGACTTCTGTCGTAGCGTGGTCCTTTTGGACCTCCTTCACACGCAATCGGATGCGCCCATCGTCTAGTAAGAGTTGGCTGCCTTCTTCGATGGCTGCAAAGATTTCCGGGTGAGGAACGCAGACACGGGTCACGTCGCCGGGCGTTTCATCCAGATCAATCCGAAAATTGTTTCCTGATTTCAGATCTACGCTGTCATCTGCGAAGGTGCCGACGCGCAATTTGGGGCCTTGAAGGTCTGCAAGAATGCCGATCGGGCGCCCGAGTTCTTCCTCAACGCGGCGTACTGTGCTGTGGACTTCTCGGAGGCCATCGGCATCCAGGTGGCTCATGTTGAGCCGGAACACGTCTGCACCTGTCGCGAAAAGTGTGCGGATCATTTCCGCTGAGCTTGAGGCGGGTCCAAGTGTAGCGATGATTTTGACGTTTCGGCGCCGCATATTTTCTTTCGCTCCTTCTTCAGCCACCGAGATTGGCCTCTCCGGTGACCTATAGGGAATAGTCCCTTCTTCTTGCGCTTCTTGACCCTGAAGGTCAAATGTCACGGATTTAAAACAGGCCTGTTTCCGTCAGACTAGCGGCGAGCCGTCAATGTCTTGTTAAGAACGCGACGTCGGCTTCGTAAAAACGCCGTATTTTGGCGCTGCTATCACCTTAAGCTAGATGAGCGCTCGTCGCGGGCGTGCTTTTGGGGTGTGGCTTGGAGGAATAGCAGATGAGCATGGATTTGTCAGGGAAGCCGCGCCTTATTGCCCCGTCCGTTGATAAGGGAGGTTGGATCCCGTGGATCCGCGAGAAGGTTGGTAATGATCTCATTTTTGTAAACTCCGCAGGCGCCTGGATAAAGGATCAACAAGGTCGTGTTCTGTTGCAAAGGCGGTCGGGTAACACAGAGGCTTGGGGGTTTCCTGGTGGAATTATGGAACTTGGCGAGTCTGCGGCTCAGACTGTTGTTCGGGAAATCAAGGAAGAGACTGGTTTGGATGTGGCGCCAACCCGCCTGGTTGGGATCTACACCCAGTTCTTTGAAACATGTCCCAATGGCGACGAGTGTCAGAACATCTCATTCTTCTTCGAAGTTGAAACTCTTGGTGGTGACCTGACGGTTGATGGGCATGAGACGCTCGACCTGCGCTATTGCAGTGCTGATGACAAGCCACCGCTATATTCTGAGCAGCACGAATTGATGTGGCATGACGCAATGGCAGGCGGTGCGACAGCCTACCGGTAATGACGGGGTGAGGAGTGTCTGTTGAAAATGTCTTCTAGGCCCCCAATTCATCTCACGCGGAGACGAGTATGGCTCTGAAGTCGTTTACATTTGTGAGTGTGGGGCCCGTAGTGATCAGATCTCCCAATGTCTGAAAGAAGGTGCCCGCATCGTGGTCTGCTAGGGCCATTTCGGCATCAAGTCCCAGTCTTTTTGCCCGTGACAGAGTTCTTGATGAAATGACGGCGCCTGCCGGATCACTTGCAGCGCCTGACCCCCCATCAATCCCGTCCGTATCGCAAGCCAGCGCGTGGACGTTGCGCTCTCCCTGAAGTTCCAGGGCGAGCGCCAGGGCAAATTCCTGGTTGGGGCCTCCAGCGCCATGGTCTTTTCCCAGCGCGACCGTTGCTTCGCCGCCGGACAGGATGATCCGCGGAACGCCTGGATTGGTATGGGACCTTGCCATGCGGGCGTGGGAGGTCGCCAGTTCTAGTGCGCTTGCCTCAAGTTCGTCGCCGACGATAGATACTTCGCAACCGGCTTCCCGGGCCAGGGCGGCCGCAGCGCTTAATGCGTGAGACCCGGTTGCGATGATCCTGAATTCGGCGCGTTCAAAACACGGGGCATCGTACGCTGGTAGGGGCTGGTTTTGTTTGAAGCATTCAATGATGGGTTCGGCGATGGGTACCCGAAACCGTTCGATGATGTGCAATGCATCGAGTGCCGTGGTGTGGGCAGGCATTGTCGGGCCGGAGGCTATAACGCTCGGGTCGTTGCCAGCGACATCAGAGATGGCAAGGGTGATGGAGCGCGCTGGATGGATCGCTTCTGCCAATCTGCCACCTTTGATGCAGGATAGATGTCGTCGCACGCAGTTAATGTCTGCGATGGGGGCGCCTGTTGCTAACAGGGCGCGGGTGAGCTTCTGTTTTTCTTCAATCTTGACGCCGACGGGTGGCAGGGAGAGGAGGGCTGAGGCACCGCCCGACAGGAGCACGACAGCTAAATCTTCTTCTCGCAGTGAGTTTGCGAGGGAGAGCATGCCGCGGCTGGCATTTTCGCCGGCACCGTCTGGAAATGGGTGTCCAGCCTCATGAACAGCGACGTGGGTTGTCGGGACTGTGTGGCCATACCGTGTGATTGCAATGCCTTCGATTTCTGTGCCGGGCCATCTTTCTTCGTAGAAGGCTTCGGCCTCCGCCGCCATCGCTGCTGCTGCCTTACCTGCTGCCAAAATGACCAGGCGTCCTTCAGGTGGCGCGGGTAAATGTTTGCGCAGGCACGCGGCTGGCTGAACGGCCCGAACGGCGGCCTCGAACAGGTTCAGCAGAAATCTTCTCGGGTCTTCATGAAGGGTCATTCTGAACGGTGCTCTTTCTTGGCAAGCGAGGTGTGGGCAATGGAGATGAAGCCTGGTGTCGCATTCCCGGTTTTGTCCGATTATAGTCCGGCCATGCCCGATATGAGTTCGCACAAGTCTACCAGCAAAGCGCCACTTGATTCAGCCGTAGATGGATCACCTTTTGAACTGGTTAACGCAGAAGGCAATCCTGATATTTTGATCCTCTGTGATCATGCATCAGCGGCGCTGCCGTCGAAGCATGGCACACTGGGCCTCCCTGCGACGGAATTTCATCGCCATATTGCGTACGACATTGGATGCGCTGAGGTGGTTCGTGCTTTGGCGTCTCACCTGAACTGTCCCGCAATTCTTGGACGATTTTCGCGGCTCTTGGTGGATTTGAACCGCGGGCCTGATGACCCGACGATTGTGATGAAGCTGTCTGATGGGTCGGTGGTCCCCGCCAACGCAGATGTGGACTTCTTCCGGAATCGGCAAGAGTTCCAATCCCGGATTGCGCACTATCATGAGCCGTATCACAGTGCTGTTGATGCTCAGATAAAGTCAGCGCTCGCTCAAGACCATGTGCCTGTGATTGTTTCAATCCACAGTTTCACACCGTTTTGGCGGGGCAAGGCCCGACAATGGCATGCAGGTGTGCTTTGGGATAAAGACCCGCGCCTGGCGATGCCTTTATTGCGGGCTTTGGCGGACCAGGAAGGACTCACCGTTGGAGATAATGAGCCTTATGGTGGGTTTCTTAAAGGCGACACGCTTTACCGGCATTGCACAAAGAGGGGGTTGCCGCATGCGCTTCTGGAGATCAGGCAGGATCTGATCGATACAGAGGAAGGCCAGGCTGAGTGGGCGGGCCGCCTTGCCCGGATATTGCCAGACCTGATTGCTGCAGACGGTGTGCGCGAAATCACCCATTATGGGTCACGAACAGACCCAGCCTAACGGATCAGCCTAGGAACGAGACACGATGGATGCTCCCTCCCTCACCCTTGGAATTGAAGAAGAATACCTTCTCGTGGACAGGGAGACTCGTGACCTGGTGCGTAACCCGCCGGATGCTCTGATGGATCAGCTCCACAAAGCGATCGGCGAGCAGGTTACATCGGAGTTTCTTCGCTGTCAGGTTGAGGTGGGCACCAAGGTCTGTACCGAGATCGGAGAGGCACGGGCCGAACTTGTGCGTTTGCGAGGGTTGGTTGTCGAGGTGGCAGACGGGTTCGGATATGCGCCCATTGCGGCCAGCACCCATCCGTTTAGCCATTGGGATGAGCAGGAACACACAAAGAAAGAACGTTATGACACGCTGGCCCGTGATTTGGCAGGGGCCGCGCGACGAATGGTGATTTCGGGCATGCATGTGCATGTGGGGATTGAGGATGATGATCTGCGCATCGATCTCATGAACCAGGTGCGCTATTTCTTGCCACATTTGTTGGCGCTTTCCACTTCGTCTCCCTTCTGGCAGGGGGAGGATATGGGCCTCCAGTCTTACCGGCTGACCATCTGGGACGCGCTGCCGCGCACTGGCCTGCCAGACACGTTTGACGGCTATTCCGAGTATCAGCGGCTGGTTCAGCAATTGGTGGCAACGGGCATCATTCCCGATGCGACAATGCTCTGGTGGGATATCCGACCCTCGGGGCGTTTCCCCACGCTTGAAAGCCGGATCACGGATATTTGCACCAGTCTGGATGATGGTATCGCGATTGCCGCCACCTACCAGGCTTTACTCTCTATGCTTTACCGGTTGCGTCAGAAGAACCAACGCTGGCGGCTCTATCCGGCCACGCTCATGGGTGAAAACCGGTGGCGGGCGCAGCGGTACGGTGTCGCAGGGGAGCTTATTGATTTTGGCAAAGGGGTACTTACGTCGTTTGATGGTCTCTGCGATGAGATTATCGAGATGATCGCAGAAGATGCTGCCCGGCTTGGATCAGAAAATGAGATATCTCATATCAAACGAATTGCGCGGCGTGGAACGAGTGCAGATCAGCAAAGGCGGGTTTATGGGGGTGCCCTGAAGGGCGGGGCAGGACCTCGCGATGCTCTTGTGGCGGTTGTTGACAACCTTATTGAGGAAACTGCGGCGGGGCTTTGAGCTGCTGGATTTGGAAGGATGAAGAAAATGGATAAATCAATACAAACGGAGCTTGAGGCGGCTGCCTTTCGTCGGCTTGTGTCTCACCTGCTGAAACGAACCGACGTGCAGAATATTGATCTCATGATCCAAACAGGTTTCTGTCGGAATTGTCTGGCGGATTGGTACAGAGACGCGGCTGAAGATAAAGGCATAGAGATGAGCAAAGATGCTGCGCGTGAGCACATCTATGGCGAGCCGTTTTCTGACTGGAAGAAAAAACACCAGACAGAAGCCACGCCTGAGCAGATGGCCGCATTCGAAGTTGCCTTTAAGCAGCGCAGCTAAGGGGCTGCGGCTTGCTTTAGTTGCCCAGATGGGCTTCGCATTCCACTTCCAGTGCGCCGCCAAGCGCCAGACCATTGGCCCCAAAGGCAGAGCGGGCCGGGAACTGTCCGGGCTCGAAATAGGTTACATAGACTTTATTGAAGTCGGCCCATTGGCTCATGTCCGCGAGCATGACCAGACATTTGGTCACGTTCGCGAAAGAAGCCCCGTTCGCATTGAGGACTGCCTCAATATTGTCCATGGTCTGGCGGGCTTGTCCTTCCATGCCGCCCGGGGCCAGGTCCAGCGTGCCGGGTATGTTGCCGATTTGGCCGGAGAGGTAGAGCATGTCGCCGACACGGACGGCCTGTGAAAAGGGCAGATTTGCATCTGCCATTGCTGGGTCCGTGTAGCGTTCCACGGTCGCGGCTTGGGCGGACATGGTGAAAACTCCCCATAGCAGACTGACTAAAATCGCGCGCATTTCTTGCTCTCCTCAAGGCCCCGTTATTCTGCCGCGAGACTAGCACGTCTGGCGCTGCAATTAATCCACAGCTTTATGGCCTCAATCTCTTGCTGGCATGGTGCCTCGTCGATATGGTGCGCGGCTCGGAGCTGTTGTTTGCTCCCCTATTTTCGATACAGTTCAAGGAAGTCAGACACATGGCGGATGGCACCACGCCCGAAGGATCAACAACGATCGCGCAAGGACAGTTGCGCTCTTTTGTTGAGCGGATTGAACGGTTGGAAGAAGAGAAAGCCGCACTCTCTGCCGATATTAAAGAAGTCTACGCGGAGGCTAAGGGCAACGGCTTTGATACCAAGGTTCTTCGCAAGGTGATTTCACTTCGCAAGAAAGACACCGCAGAGCGGCAGGAAGAAGAGGCGATGTTGGAGCTCTATCTCCATGCACTCGGAATGCTCGGCTAAAGCAGCGGACTAAGAGATTAAAAGAAAGCCCGGCAGGGGAAGTTTCCTGCCGGGCTTTTTGTTGCCTGAGGGTCGTTCTTAGAAGCGGAATGTTGCGCGGATTGTTCCCAGGACACCGTCAGCGCTGTCAAAGCCGAGTGAGGACGGGTTGGTTCCATCTCGTGTGATGACCGGGATGTTGTCGACATATACGTAGGATGCATCGAGCGAAACTTTGAAAGGTGACTCGGGTACGCCGAAGGTGATGCCTGCCCAGGCGCGCCCACCGAGGCTTGTGTCATCGCCACTGAGAGAGGCCTGGCTGTCTGCCACACCTGTGAAGGACAATCGATCCCAGCCATCGGCGTCGTTGAAGTCTGCTGATAAGAGACCGCCGCCGTGCAGGCTGACGCCATCGAAGTGACGCACTGCATCGAAGCCGACAAAGGGACTAATGGTTTCAACATCGACCTGGGTGTTGTAGGCGAAATTTCGGCCGAAACCAGGAACGCTGCCGGAGAAACTCGAGGTCTGCTCCTGATCTGTATAGGCGGCCCCAAAGAACGGCATGAAGAGCCATTCGCCGCAATCAAACGGCAGACCTGCTTTGGCGTAAAAGCTGTTCCATTCATAGTGGGCTTCATAGTCGGCCTGGGTCACCACATTAAGACCACCGGCACTTGCGAGAGAGAAGCCTGACGCGCCCCCAAGAGGGCCCGGGATCAGAAGACGGTCGCCGTTGGGGTCAATGTTGGCCACACTGGCTGACGCATTGGCTGTTGTGCGGACATAGCCAAGAGCTGTCCATATTCCCTTGGAGCCGAAAATACCGGCATCGGCAAAGTGAGCGCTGCCGTCGAAGGACCCGGCTGTTGCCCGCGCATCTTCTTCGATATTCACAATGCCGAAGGATTGTATGAGGGTGCCTATTGCTTCAAATGCGAGGAATTGCTGCTGGGGAAGGCTCAATTGACCGACGGACAGGCTGCCACCTGCTGTGAAGGTTGCGCCGATGCTTGCCGCTTCTCGCCTGCCACATTTGACTTCCCAAATGTCGGTCAACTTTTTCGCGTAGTCATCGATTGCGTCTTCGTCTTCCTTGTCCGCGTCGACAACAATCTTTCCCGCTGAGCCACTTTGGGCGAGGTCGGCCAAAGCGCTGATTGAATAGATGTGGCTGATTGCTTTTTCAAATTTCTCTTTGTCACAACTGGCTAATGCTGCGTTCGCGGCCTGACTGGGCTCAGTTAAGTATTCCGCGCGCACGTTGTTGTGAATCATGAGACCGGAACTCCCAACCTCGAACTGTGGGAGTGCCGGATTGTGACTATTGTCAACCGCGCTTGCTGGCGGCGTAAAAAAAGCAAATGAGAGGCCGACAACAGCGCTGAACGCTGCAAAACGGCGTGTCTGAATAAGACGGACCATGTGAAACCCCTGTTGTGACGCCTTTGAGGGCGCTGACCTGAGACAGGGGTTGAACCTACGAAGCGAAAATTGGGGCTTCGTCATACATTTGTATGAGGCGAGGGCATGTTTTAGCCTCTACTCCAAAGGTCGTACTTGGTGAGGAGGGTGTTCTGGATCAGATGGCGCAACAAGAACTTCCGAGTTGGCGTCCCCAGGTCAACGCAGCAAGCCTGCGCGCGCGGTTTTGGATCGGGCTCGTTCAGACCGTGAACAAGCTGCTGCGCAAATCAGTTGGTGCTGAAGGCGCTGAGAAAAAGCCATTCGACGTGGTCGCCGCCCGTAAGCGCGTCAAGTTTCTCGAGAACATCATCGCCATGGTTCCTTCAAATGTGACTTTTACCGAAGAGACAGGAGCGCCGGTAGCTGGTCCCTGGGTGCAGATGGACGCGAGCACACCAGAGCGCACGTTGCTATATGTCCATGGCGGCTCCTTTATTCTTGAACGATCTGGTGTGCATGACGCCTTGATCGCAAATATTTGCAATCAGGCCAACGCATCGGCATTCGTGCTGGACTATCGGTTGGCGCCGGAAAACCCGTTTCCCGCTGGCATAGAGGACGTGAAGGCCGCCTATCGGTGGTTGATAGACCAGGGAGCGGTGCCGGAAAATCTGGGTGTTGTTGCCGATTCTGCAGGAGGCGGGCTCGCGCTCGCTGCGCTGATTGCGCTGCGCGATGAGGGTGTTGCGATGCCTGGTGCTATGGTCCTGCTCGGACCTTGGGTGGATATGACACTTTCCGGCAATTCCATCCTGAGCAATCTAGAGAATGATCCGATGGTGAGCTCTTTGGAGGGGCTTAACATGTGTTCCAGGCTTTATCTGCAGGGGCATGCCCCAACGGACCCGCTGGCGTCGCCTCTATTTGCTGATCTCACTGATCTGCCGCCCACTCTCATTCATGTCGGGGCGCCGGAAATTCTTCGAGATGATTCCACGAGGCTTGCGACGCGGCTGCGCGAGGCCGGGGTGCAGGCCTGGTGTGATGTCTACCCACGGATGCCTCATGTTTGGCACCGCCTGGGTCCATTGCTGCCGGAGACAAAGCGCTCCATCAAAGAGATTGGTGATTTTCTCTGCGAGATGCTTCCGGGGCGACGCGAAGACAAGCGACGGGTTGGCTAGGGAGATGGCAGATAAATCCGCTAAAGACCGGCGCTCCAAGGATCATCTCAGTGCGCGTGTCTGGCCCGGTATTCACGAAGGCCTTGTGCCTGAAACCGACAGCCGTCTTTCTGAGATCATGGAATGGGCAGACGCAAACGAGCAGCATTGGATATTTGAGTTCCTGAACGCACGGTCAAAAGCCATCCAGCAGAATGACCCGGATGCGCTTAACGGGAAAATTCCACCCGAAGATTTTCTGGCGGTGCGGTTTGATCTGACCTCAGCACAGGCGCGCGTGCTCAGCGCGTTTCTTGCCGGTCAGTCGTTACAGGAAATCGCCGCCAGTCAGGGCGTAACCATCAATACGGTCCGCACACATTTTGTTCAGGTAAGGGGCAAGCTCGGTGCCCGCGATCAGGCGGATGTTGTTCGCATAGCCTTGCTTGGGTATGACGAAGGCCGCGTCTAAAAGACACGGCCTTCTTGCTGTTGCGAGGTGCAGCATCATATGCTCACCCTTAGAAGCAGGTGAGCTAAAGCGTCCTCAGAGTTTTGCGCGAATGAAAAAGAGTGCGCTTGCGCCAGGCTGTAGAACATCATCTTTCTTGAACGAGACATGGTTACGAATGTCGTCATCCAGCAGGTTCGTGCCAACCACGCCCAGCTCGATCTCACGATCTGAGTCAGGTAGGAAGAATGTGTAGGTCGCTTCGGCCCTCAGGTCTGTATAGCCATTGGTTGCCGTTTCATTTGCCGCTACATCGTCCTGCTCCTCGGCTCTCAACAAACCGATGCGGGCAAAGAAAGCATCATCTTTGAAGTAAGTGCCTGCACCATATCTCATTGGTGTGATGCGGGGCACGTTGCCGCCGCTGCTGAATTCAGCGTCTACATAGTCAAATTGGCTATCAAAGCCGACTGTGCCGCCAGCGATTGGGAACGCATCCCAATAGCCTGACACTTCGAACCCATGAAAATCGGCGTCTGACTGTGAGTATGCGATTTGGGTCAGTTCGTCTTCAACGCCTGGGGCACCATCTGTTCCACAGCTGGTAAATTCTTCCCCGCAGACGAAGCCTGTATTGCTTTTGAAGATGAAGTCGTTGAACGAGGTATAGAACCCGGCAATGTCAAAGCCGTAATTGCTTCCTTGCTGCGAGAGGGTCAGTTCAAAAGAGGTTGCCGCTTCTTTTCCGAGGTTCGGATTACCAACCTCAAATGTTTCTGTTGCTTCATGTGGTCCTTTTGCAAAGAGCTCCAAAAGGTCAGGTGCGCGTTCAACATATTGCACCGTCGCCCCAAGTTTGGTTTCTTCAGTTAGACCGAACACGGCTGAAATGGACCCGCTCAAAGGCGTGAAATCCAGTTCGCGCCGAGTGCCGAAGTCCCCTGTTTCAGTTCCAGCAGGCAGAGTGACACCTGCAAGTGTTGGCAGAACAACGCCGACACCGTCCAAGGTGACCTGTTCAACTCGTCCACCAAACTGAAGTGTCAGGTTGTCGTTTGCTTTCCACTCTTCAAAGAAGAAGCCAGCCACGACATCGCGCTCTGATGGCTCAATAAGTTCGCCCCCTTCACCGGTGGCGCTTAGGTCTTGTCCGGACAGTTGAATGCCCACTGCGCCTTCAAGCGCGCCGATGGGTGTGTGGATCAGTTCCGCACGCGCTTCCCATTCTTCATTGTCAAAGCGAGATCCAACGGCACCTGTGATGCGTGATACTTCATCATGGGTATAGTCTGTATACCCTGCGTCCAGTTTGACACTGGAAATCAGACCTTCGAGATCTTCAAACACTGCAGACCCGGCATATTTGGTTTGCTCCAGGTCGATGAAGAGCTGGTTTGTTTCAGCTTCGCCGCCTGGCACATCGTACTCACTGTCAAACTGGCTGATCGCAAAACCGACATGACCCATGTCATGCATGAAGCTTGCGCCAACGGAGCCGCCAACGCTTTCATGGGCGCTATTTAACTGAGTGCCCTGGGGGGTATCGTAGTCGTCTGCCTCGCGTGCAAATGCGTCGGCATGGATTACGATGGGCCCCGCACTAAAGTTTACATTGCCAGCGCCTTGAAAACCCTTGTCCACTGTTGTGTGGTCCACAAGTGCGCTTGCCTCTAAACCTCCCTCGGGTGCTTTCGTGGGGATACGCTCATTTAAAACGCTCACCAAGCCGCCAATCGCTGAGGAACCATAGCGCAGCGCCGCTGGGCCCCGGATGACTTCCACTTTGTCCACCGACAGCGGATTGACGGGCACGGCGTGGTCTTCGCTGACCGCTGATACATCATGCGTGCCGATGCCATTTTCCTGAATGCGGACGCGGGTATTGTCCAGACCTCTGATGACTGGGCGACTGGCACCCGGCGCAAAGGAAGATTGAGCAATGCCTGGCTTGTCGCCGACGAGACCCCCAATAGTCGCGGCCCCGCTTCTGTTGATGGTGTCGCGGTTGATGATGGTGATTGGTGTTGCCAGGTTGTCTGTTGTTCGTTCAAGAGGCGTCGCGCTGACAACAATAGATGGTGCATTTGCAGGTTCTGCATTGGCACCAAATGGAAAGGCGAGAGATGCGCAGGCTAGCGCTGCTGCTCCTCGTTTTAAGTTTCTATGTTTGGATTTGTAGGCGTGTTTCATCCTTACCCCCTGTTGTGACATGCGAGTTCGTGTCCCCGATGAAGGGGATGGTTCAATTTCAGAGTTGCGGGCTAGCCGCTTAGGTCAGACCGTCATGCGGGTCTGCACTCGGCACATTGACCGAGAATTTCAAATGTCTTTTGTGACGGCATGAAGCCGGTCTTCTTTTTCCATTCGCCAAGTAAATTGCAGAGTTGGTGATCCTCTATTTCCTGCACCTGATTGCAGTCACTGCAGACCGCAAAAACAGTTTCGTGGGCATGGTTGTGCCCATCGCAGGGGATAAATGCTTTGAGACTTTCAATGCGGTGCACGCGACCTTCTGCATTCAACCTGTCCAGCGCCCGGTAAATTGCGGGCGGCTTGGGTTTCGGCCCCTCAGGCAGTAGGTCCAGCAGATCGTAGGCAGACAGCGGCTGATCTGCTTTCTTCATCGCCTCGATCAGCTGTTCGTCATTGATGGTTCGCGCACGCGCCATGGGTGTCTCCAAAGAAAACGTATAACATACGTTTAAGTGGGGCGGCACATGCTGTCAAGAAAGAGCAACTGGTTTTTTGGCGGGGCGCTACCGCGTTACGTCGAGGCCGAGATCGCGAACTTTGCGGTAGAGCGTCGAGCGCCCAATTCCCAACCGTCGGGCGACTTCGGACATATGGCCTTTATATTTGTCGATGGCCATGCGGATGAGATCGGCTTCAATGTCTTCCAGCTTGCGGAGTTCACCTCCGTCGTCCGTCACTGTAATGCCCTCTCCAAAAGTCGAGCGGGCAAACGCTGCAATCCCATTTGATGGGGTCGCCGGATCACTTGTGATCATGGCAGGTTGGGGTTCAGCTTGAACAGTTGGCGAGGCAGGGGCTGTCGCTACAATTGGGTCATATCCCTCGACCTGTGCGGCGATCTGAGGGAAATCGGCAATGGTCAGCATGTCGCCATCACATAGGACGATGGCCCGGAAGACAGTGTTTTCGAGTTGGCGGACATTGCCGGGCCAGTCATACGCGGCGAGCATGCCCATTGCATCGGCGGCAACACCAGCAACCTTCTTGCCCTCTTCAGCAGCGATGCGCTGAACAAAGTGGGTGACGAGGTCCGGCACATCTTCTTTACGGTCGCGCACAGGCGGCAGAAAGATGGGGAAGACGTTCAATCGGTAATAGAGGTCTTCACGGAAGCGCCCATCGGTGACCATTTGGATGAGGTCCCGGTTGGTCGCAGAGATGAGGCGGATGTCGACTTTCACGGGTCGTTTGGCACCGACGGGGTCCACTTCCCCTTCTTGGATGGCGCGGAGCAGCTTTACCTGCATATCCAGAGGTAGTTCACCGATCTCATCTAGAAAGAGGGTGCCGCCATTGGCCTCGACGAATTTACCAGCGTGTTTTTCTGATGCTCCGGTAAAGGCGCCTTTTTCGTGACCGAAGAGAATGCTTTCAATGAGGTTTTCAGGGATCGCACCGCAGTTGACCGTGATGAGGGGGCCACCGGCCCGGTCGCTTTCGCCCTGGATGGCGCTGGCGATCAATTCCTTACCGACACCGCTTTCACCTTCAATAAGGACGGGGATGTTGGACTGTGCGGCGCGTCGGCCCAGCTTGAGCACGGAGCTCATGGAAGGAGCGCCTGCAATAATGTCGTCGAAAGTAAGTTGGCCTTTGGCCTTCTTCTGGAGTCGGTTTACTTCGCCGGCGAGGGCAGTGACTTTCAGGGCATTACGTATAGAGACATAGAGCCGCTCCGGGCTCACAGGCTTCATGACAAAGTCATCGGCGCCTGCCCGCATGGCCTTTACGACTGTCTCCACCCCTGCCTGGGCTGTCAACACGATGACCGGTAACTCACTGTGTGTCGGGGCGATCGCATCGAGTACTTCCATGCCGTCCATGCCTGGCATTACCAAGTCAAGGATCATGCAGGATATGTCCTTGCCGTTGGGACCATTGAGGATGTCGAGAGCTGGGTCGCCCCCGTCAGCGCTCACAACCCGGTAGCCATCACGGCTGACGACTTCTTCCAGAATACGCCGCTGTGCTGGGTCATCATCGACGACCAATACCGTTTGAGCCATGCCTACCTCTAGTTCCCCTGCGGGTCCGCTTAAGACCGCGGGCGACGAATCACAAAACGAGGCCGCTGAGGAAGAAAGCGAGTGATCGCACCATCAGCGGCTGTGACCCAATATGGGTCAGACAGGTAAAGGCGGGTTTAAAGAGGGGGAGATTCGATTGTTTCGACGCCGTTTTTTTCGCCGAACGCTGCCAATAATGGTTAATGTGTGGGCGGGGTGCGTAAAACTGTCACATTTTGGTCCATAGGTGTTGCGGAGGGGTGACTCTGCGCTCGCAATTAAGGCTAAAACCTGAAACCACCTTGAAGGAACCTGCCGATACGTGCGACCAATTGGTTTCATGAATGGCAGTCCGGTGGGGTCCGGGTCCTCCGTATGTACGGGGGGTGTGCTTAAAACGACGACGGAGAGTGGGATGAAAATTCTATCCCGGATGATTGCGGTAGGGGCGATGTTGGGTTTGGCCGCTTGCGGTACCTGGCATGCTGAGTCCTACCTCAGCGAGGAAATTTCAGGTAGTGACTTTAACGCCTGTCTCGCGCGGGAATATCAAGACCGTGCTACTTCAGAAGCATATGTTGATTGCGACTGGATCGATACAGCACGCATCGTAGAAAAAGGCCGCGCTGCAGCTGCCGGTCAGACGGTAATGCCGTATGACCCAGCGAATTTCGCAGTTCTGCCTGAAGCTCTTGGCGAATTGCAGGAAGGCCGTGCACGTCTTCTTGCTGCGCTCGACAATGGTGGTCGCGAAGGCGACAACGCTTGTCAGTGTGCAAAAGCTCAGCGCTACTATGATGGTTGGGTGGAACAGTCTAGCGACAACGACATGGGCATTGATGGCTCATACTTCGGTGGCGTTGGCGGTCCAGTACAGCCAAACCGTGTTGAAGCAGAAAAAGCAGCTTTCTACGAAGCTCTTGCTGAATGCGAACAAGCTCCAGCTGGTCCTTGGACCATCTATTTCGGCTTCAACAAGTCGAACCTGACAGCTGCAGCTCAGTCTGTTGTTGACGAAATTGCCAACACAGTTGGAAGCCGCTCCGTGAACGTTGTCGGTCACACCGATACGTCCGGTAGCTCAGCTTACAACGAGGCTCTTGGTCAGCGTCGTGCCAATGCAGTGTCTAGCGCTCTGCAGGCTCGTAACGCAGGCGTGTCAAGCTCAACAACATCTGGTGAGAGCAATCTTGCTGTCTCAACAGGTGATGGTGTGCGTGAGCCGCTCAACCGCCGTGCGGTTGTGACGGTCGACTAAGCCGACACACATAGACTTCAGGAAGGCCCTGGTTGGAAAACCGGGGCCTTTTCTTTTGGCGAAACGGTTTTCCTGCTTACTGGGGCCTCTTGCCTGCGCGTGTTTTTCGCCGCAACCCCAAGGGATGATTTGGTGCTTTTCGGAAACATGCATATTTGCTAGCGCACTTTCGAACCGCAAAAGTCTGGCAACTTTTGCTGAAAGTGCTTTCTGCCCTTTGAGACTCGCGATCACAGGGCCATATTCCTTGTTCTCAGAGTTTGAAAGCAGCGAGTGGTTTTATGGATATGAGTGCATCTCCCACCAAAGAATTGGGCAATTTGCCGGAGTGGGACCTCCGTGTGTTCTACCAAGGGGTCAAAGACCCTCAAATCGCCGTTGATATGGCTTCTCTAAGAGAGACGGTGTCGGATTTTGCGAAATCCTATCGTGGAAAGCTCGCAGAGATGGCCGCAGCTTCGAATGGTGGCGATGCGCTTGCCGACGCGATCACCGTATATGAAGCTCTGGAAGACCGTATGGGACGGATCGCTTCCTATGCAGGTTTGGTGTTTGCCTCTTCATCAATGGTTCCAGAGCATGCGCGTTTCTATGGCGACATGCAGTCTGCGCTGACTGAACTCAATTCCGAGCTTCTGTTTTTTGGATTGGAGCTGAATGGGCTTACTGAAGAGCAGATTGACTATTTGGTGGCCTCCTCTCCAGCCTTTGCTCGCTATCTGCCGTGGGTGAATGATCTGCGATTGCACCGGGAGCATGACCTTTCGACGGAATCTGAGCAGCTCATGCAAGACAAGTCTCTGACCGGGCGCTCAGCCTGGACGCGGCTCTTTGATGAGACGATGGCTCGGATGCAGTTTGAGTTCGAAGGACGCACAGCCTCCCTTGAGCAGGTGCTGGACAAGCTCGCAGATCCTGATCGCGCATTACGCCAGAAGGCTGTTGAGGCTTTGACGGCGCGTTTTCAGGCGGATCAACCGCTCTTCACCCATATCACCAACACGCTGTCCAAAGATCTTGAGCTTGAGGGCAGGTGGCGCGGCTATGGCGACGTGGCCGGTGCTCGTCATATCGCCAACCGGGTCGAGGCGCCGGTCGTCGATGCCCTTACCAAGTCGGTGCAGCAAGCCTATCCCAGACTGTCTCACCGGTATTATGCGTTGAAAGCTAAATGGTTAGGTCTCGACAAGCTGGAGACCTGGGACCGAAATGCGCCTTTGCCTGAAGAGAAGACGGATCTCATTCCCTGGGACAGAGCGAAAGATATTGTGCTCTCTGCCTATGGCGATTTTGCGCCGGATCTGGCGGCTCAGGCAGAACCTTTCTTTGATCGGGGATGGATTAATGCAGCACCACGAGAAGGCAAAGCGGGTGGGGCGTTTTCTCATCCTACAGTGCCGTCCGCAAACCCCTTCATCCTGATCAACTACATGGGCCGTACGCGCGATGTGATGACACTAGCGCATGAGTTGGGGCATGGGGTGCACCAGGTGCTCGCTGCCGATCAGGGTGCCTTGATGGCAGAAACGCCGCTGACGCTTGCAGAGACGGCTTCTGTCTTTGGAGAGATGCTTACTTTCAAACGCCTACTATCTGAGACGACGGACGCAGCCTCGCGCAAGGCCATGCTTGCCTCCAAAGTGGAGGACATGATCAACACCTGTGTTCGCCAGGTTGCGTTTTATACATTTGAGCGCCGGCTGCATGTCGCGCGACGTGAGGGCGAGCTCACATCCGAGGATATCGGGAAAATCTGGATGGAGGTGCAGACCGAAAGTCTCGGGCCCTCCGTGCGTTTGTCTGAGGGGTATGAGACCTTCTGGTGCTACATTCCCCACTTCATTCATTCGCCTTTCTATGTATACGCCTACGCTTTTGGTGATTGTCTGGTGAACTCGCTCTATGCGGTTTATGAATCCTCAGAAGGCGGGTTCCAAGAGCGGTACTTCGATATGCTACGGGCCGGCGGATCTCGACGTCATAAGGAATTGTTGGCACCGTTTGGTCTTGATGCATCAGACCCTGCCTTCTGGAACAAGGGGCTTGGCGTGATAGAAGGCTTTATTGATGAGTTGGAGACGCTCTCTTGAGCAAACGCGATGCTGAAGAAAACAGGCTAAGCGCCCGAGTCGCCCGCTATGCGAAAGTTGGCGTCAATGTGGGCGGTGTTGCAGCCAAAGTGGCTGGTCAACGGCTCATGGGCGGCGATGGCTCATCTGACAAGAATGCGCAGGATCTGAAGGCGGCGCTTGGTGGTCTCAAAGGGCCCATCATGAAGGTCGCTCAGATGATGGCGACGATCCCAGAAGCGTTGCCAAAGGAATATGCTGCCGAGCTTTCTCAGCTTCAGTCTATGGCGCCGGCGATGGGCTGGCCGTTTGTTAAGCGCCGTATGGCGGCGGAACTTGGACCTGGTTGGAAGAAAAAATTTACCGCGTTTGACCGCGAAGCGGCTGCTGCTGCGTCTCTCGGACAAGTCCACAAAGCAGAGACGCTTGAGGGCGAGGCCGTCGCCTGCAAGCTGCAATATCCGGATATGCAGTCGGCAGTGGAAGCCGATCTCAGTCAGTTGGCTCTGATCTTCTCTATTCACCGGCGGATGGATACGTCCATCGACACAAGCGAGATGGCCGATGAGATTGGTCTCAGGCTTCGCGAAGAGTTGGACTATGCTCGTGAAGCTGCGCATATGCGTCTTTATGCGGACATATTTGACGCAGAGCCGTGCATTCAGGTTCCCGGTGTTCATGATGGTCTATCAACCGAGCGATTGCTGACGATGGACTGGCTGGAGGGCAAACCGCTCCTCGACTTCACTGAGCATTCGCTGCACGATCGCAATGCGATTGCTGAGGCCATGTTCACGGCCTGGTGGTATCCCTTTAGTCACTACGGTGTGATTCATGGCGACCCGCACCTTGGCAATTACAGCGTCAGGCCAGACCTCGGTATCAATCTTCTCGACTATGGCTGCATTCGCATTTTTCCACCAACCTTCGTGCAGGGCGTGATTGAGCTTTATCGGTCGCTGGAAGCGGATGATCGGGACCGGTCCGTTGCGGCCTATGAGACTTGGGGCTTCCGGAACCTGTCGAACGAGTTGATTGATATTCTCAATCTCTGGGCGGGCTTTATCTACGGGCCGCTGCTTGATGATCGTGTTCGCTCGATTGCGGATGGGATCTCGCCAGGAGACTATGGACGCAAGCAAGCGAGCTCTGTGCACGCTGCGCTTAAAGAACATGGGCCGGTGACGCCACCACGCGAATTTGTTTTTATGGACCGGGCGGCGATTGGCCTCGGCGGTGTGTTCCTGCATCTCGGCGCTGAGCTCAATTTCTATCGGCTTTTCAATGAGACGATCGCAGATTTTGAATTCGCGCAGCTTGAGCAGCGCCAGGCCGCAGCGCTCGAAAAGGCAGGCGTGCCAACTCCCGATTTTTCAGCTTCCTAACGCAAACGGTATCTCATGACTGACGATCTTTTAGAAGAAACACTGCTGCCTGTGCCTGAGGGCTATGAGCAGATGAACTGGTCGCGGGGATTTGGTCGCCAGATCGGCCCTCTTTATGAGCGCCGGGGAGAGGGGCAGGCTTATTCGCGGGCGTTTCGGGTGGAAGAGCATCACACCAATGGCATGGGCAATTGCCATGGCGGCATGTTGATGGCTTTTGCAGACACGGCCTTTGGTCATGCGGTCACCGTCGCGCATCATCGCTATTGGGTAACGGTCCGCTTGTTGACAGACTTTGTCTCCGCGGCCCATCTCGGTGACTGGGTAGAAGGCTCGGCTGAGATAACCGGGGAAGAAGATGGCTTCATCACGGTGTCAGGCAAAATCTGGGTTGGGGAGCGCACTGTTATGACCGGAAGCGGTGTCTTCAAAGCGCTTGGAGAACGGCCATGAACGACGATTTAGAGAACAAGCGCAAGGACGGGTTGGTTGTTGATCAGCCTGTCGACAAAAAGGCGTTTGATCTGGCGCCGGGCGATAGTGTTGGCCCTGACGTTATTCAGCCGCCCTCCTGGTTCACGCGAGCGCTGGACACGGAACCGACAAGCCACACTGTTGATGTTAGTGGCTGCGCCATTCACTATCTTCAATGGGGCGAACGCACGAAACCAGGTCTCTTGCTGGTTCATGGCAACGGGGCGCATGCGCGCTGGTGGTCCTTCATTGCACCGTTCCTCGCGCGGGAATATTCCGTCGTCGCCATGGATATGTCCGGCATGGGCGACAGCGGGTTTCGGGAGACCTACTCCGTCGAGATGTTCGCTGAAGAACAGATGGCTGTCTGTGAGGCCGCTGGGTTTTTTGAGAATTCTGAGCCGCCGATCATTGTTGCCCACTCATTTGGCGGATTTATCACCATTCTGACGGGTGCTCTCTATGGAGACCGGCTGGCGGGTACGGTCATTGTGGACAGTCCGGTGAACCCACCAGACCGCCCTGGCGGTCCACCCGACCGAAAAGTCCGCCCTCACAGGGTCTACAAGACGCTGGATGAGGCGGTTTCGCGTTTCAGGCTGGCGCCGCCGCAGCCCTGCGAAAACCTTTATGCGGCCGACTATATTGCCCGAACATCGCTCAAACGGGTTGAAGGGGGGTGGACCTGGAAATTTGACCCGAAAATCTGGCAAAGGTTCGAGATCGGGGACACGGCTGGCCGGTTGAGGGCCACAAAATGTCGAATCGCGCTGATGAGGGGCGAATATTCAGTCCTAATGCCGGTGGAAATCGGGGAATATATGTTTGATTTGCTGGGTCGAGCAGCTCCGGTGATCGAGATTCCCCAGGCCAGGCACCACGTTATGCTGGACCAGCCGCTCGCCTTTGTGGCTGCGATCCGGGCGCTTTTGGCGGATTGGGAGCATTCTGACCCGACCCATAGGGTTGGCTGATCACCTATGCTCTCCTGTCTGATCATTTTCGACTAGAATAAGTGTGAGGGCGAAGGTTGCCGGAGGGGCCGCTTTTGCTATAGTCCGCGCAAATACGCGGTTTTTTGAAAGGCAGAGGGCAATGAGCGAAGGAAAATCCGACAGCGTTTGGAGTGACACCATGGACGAGGCAGAACACGAACGCACGTTTGACGGTTTTGTCGCTTTCACGAAGTACGGCACCATCGGGTGCACGGTTCTTTTGATCCTGATGGCTGTGTTTCTCCTCTAGTCAGGTCAGGTCTCTTTTTCGTGAGGTCGGTTGCGGATTTCCGTGCGGCGCCTCATGTGGTTCAAGCATTAGCATTGTGCAATCGACGTGGGGCGTGTGTTTGTCGACGTTCCACAAACAGACAACGACGTCATCAAGAACGTCCGTGGTGAAAGGGTGGCGATTAATCCATGAAGCTCGCAATTCCCAAGGAAAGAATGGAAGGGGAACCGCGTGTTGCGGCGTCTCCTGAAACGGTAAAGAAACTCGCTGGGCTTGGTTTTGACGTGGTCGTTGAAACCGGTGCCGGTGCTGGGTCTCACATCTCTGACGCAGTGTTTAAAGAAGCTGGTGCCAGCATAGCTGGGTCATCTGCGGACGCTATCAAGGACGCAGATGCGGTCTTTGCCGTGCGTGGTCTGGATGATGAGCAGCTGGGTGCCATGAAAAAAGGTGCGCTGCTTGCTGCGATCCTGAACCCTTATGGGGACAAAGAACGCGTTCAGAAATATGCAGATGCCGGCATTGTGGCCATTGCCATGGAATTCATGCCACGTATCACGCGGGCGCAGTCGATGGACGTTCTGTCCTCGCAGTCAAACCTCGCTGGCTATAAAGCGGTGCTCGAAGGCGCAAATGCGTTCTCCCGCGCCATGCCCATGATGATGACAGCAGCCGGAACTGTGGCTCCAGCTCGTGTCTTTGTGTTTGGTGCAGGTGTTGCGGGCCTTCAAGCCATCGCGACCGCAAAGCGTCTTGGCGCCATTGTCAGCGCGACGGACGTGCGTCGCGCTGCGGGTGAGCAGATTGAAAGCCTGGGCGGCACGTTCATCATGGTCGAAAGCGACGAAGAAGACGGTGAAACCGCTGCTGGTTACGCGAAAGAGATGAGCGAAGATTATAAGCGCCGTCAGGCGGAGCTTGTGGCTGAGCACATCAAAAAGCAAGACATCGTCATTACGACAGCGCTTATCCCTGGACGTGCAGCACCTGTTCTCGTGACTGAGGATATGGTGAAAAGCATGAAGCCTGGCTCGATCATCATTGACCTAGCCGTCGAGCAGGGCGGCAACTGCCCACTATCTAAACCAGGTGAGACGGTAGTAGCGCACGGCGTTTCTATCATTGGCATGACCAATATGGCCGGACGTTTGCCGGTTGATGCGTCGTCGCTTTATGCGAAGAACCTGCTCAATTTCATTACGCCCCAGATTGATCAGGAAGCGAAAAGCCTGAACCTTGATTGGGAAGACGAAACTGTTACCGGCACGGCCCTGACGCGTGATGGCGCGATCATCCATCCGGCCCTAACTGGGGAGACTGCATAATGGGTGAGATTGCTCCATTCATCTTTCTGTTCTCGATTTTCGTGATGGCCATCTTTGTTGGCTACTACGTTGTTTGGTCGGTGACGCCGGCGCTTCACACACCGCTTATGGCTGTGACAAATGCTGTGTCCTCCGTGATCATCGTTGGTGCTGTTACCGCGGTGGGTGTGGAAGCGATCAGCGACGGTGCAACAGTTTCCAAGTGGCTCGGTTTTGGGGCGGTGGTGTTGGCCTCGGTCAATATCTTTGGCGGGTTCCTCGTCACGCAACGCATGCTTGCCATGTACAAGAAAAAAGAAAAGTAAGGAGGCGACATCATGTCTGCGAACGTAATCGCACTGCTCTATCTCGCCTCTGGCGTACTCTTCATTATGGCTCTCCGGGGCCTGTCCTCGCCTGAAACATCCCGGCAGGGGAACGTTTATGGCATGGTCGGTATGGCCATTGCTGTCGGCACGACGCTCACGCTGTTGCAATCAACGACCAGTCTTACCTGGGGTATGATTGCTGGCGGTATTGTGCTGGGTGGCGGTGTTGGCGCCATCATTGCCAATCGGATCGCCATGACGGATATGCCGCAGCTTGTTGCGGCGTTTCACTCGCTGGTGGGTATGGCCGCTGTTTTGGTCGCTTGGGCTGCCTTCATGGCGCCCGAGGCTTTCGGCATCGGTGCTGTTGGGAACATCAAGGTGGCAAGCCTTGTTGAAATGTCGATCGGTGTGGCGATTGGCGCTATCACCTTTTCCGGCTCCGTCATCGCGTTTGCGAAGCTCAATGGCAACATGTCTGGTGCGCCGATCATGCTGCCGGGTCGTCATCTGATCAACGGCTTGCTGGCCGCTGCAATTGTTGGCGGAATTGCCTATATCTGCATCGATCCAGCCAATCAGACGATTGAGATGTTCCTGATCGTGACGCTCCTGTCGTTCGTCATCGGCTTCCTTATCATCATCCCAATTGGTGGTGCTGACATGCCGGTGGTTGTTTCCATGCTGAACTCCTACTCCGGTTGGGCAGCAGCGGGTATTGGCTTCACACTGGGTAATATGGCGCTCATCATTACTGGTGCGCTTGTTGGTTCCTCTGGGGCGATCCTCTCCTACATTATGTGTAAGGGCATGAACCGCTCTTTCTTCAGCGTGATCCTTGGTGGCTTTGGCGGCGAAGAAGCTGCAGCTGGCGGCGGTCACGTTGAAACTCGTCCTGTGAAACAGGGATCAGCTGATGATGCGGCATTCATCATGAAGAATGCTTCTTCTGTGATCATCGTGCCGGGTTACGGTATGGCTGTGGCGCAGGCCCAGCACGCGCTTCGTGAGATGGCCGATGAGCTTAAAAAAGAAGGCGTCAAAGTCTCCTATGCGATCCACCCTGTGGCGGGCCGTATGCCAGGACATATGAACGTGCTTCTGGCGGAAGCCAACGTGCCGTACGATGAAGTGTTTGAACTGGAAGACATTAACAGCCAGTTCAGCCAAGCCGACGTGGCATTCGTTATTGGTGCGAACGATGTGACCAACCCATCTGCGAAGACGGACACGGCCAGCCCGATCTACGGCATGCCGGTTCTCGACGTTGAGAATGCGGCGACGGTACTCTTCATCAAACGCGGTATGGCAGCGGGTTATGCTGGCGTGGAGAACGAACTCTTCTTCCGTGACAACACGATGATGTTGTTCTCGGATGCTAAGAAGATGGTCGAGAACATTGTGAAGGCACTCTAAGGAGCGCTTAGACGCATACCTGATCTCGTACGAGTTCTGAAAGGGCGGTGGGAACACCGCCCTTTTTTGTGGCTCATACTATTCACATTTGCGCCCCAATATTGCAATTCAGCCTCAAGTTGCCCATTTATTGGAACTGGCTTTCGGGGAAGGGCACTAGACATGGATATTTATCACGGGTGGTGCGATCTAAAAGATGGCGCGAGTGATATCGATTTCGCTGAAGCTTTCACGACATATATGGAAAAGCTCAAGTCCGATGGTTTTATCGAAGGCTATCGGCTCACGCGTCGAAAGCTTGGCCTCGGCGGTGAAGGGCTCGGTGAGTTTCATTTCATGATCGAAGTGGAAGGGTTGGCGCAACTGGATGAAGCCTTCGGACTGGTTGCGTCACGGGCGGCGCCTATCGAGGGGCCACACTTTGCGGTTAATTCTCTGATTAGGAATGTTCGCTTTGCGCTCTATCGCGATTTTCCGGATGCGGGTCGTGTGCAAGGGGAAGAACTTTTCTAATGGTTGATGTTGTTGTGAGGGTTGCCCTGCCGGAGGATCATGCTTTTCTGGCGGCTTGTATGGGCGGTCTACAGGAAGCTGAGATTGAGGTCGAAGCGAACCGGAGCTCTGTTGAGGTGGCTGCCGAGCCTCATCTCAATTGGGTGCTGGAGCAGGTTGCGCAGAAGGACGGCGCTGTGTTCGTTGCTGAGTTTCAGGGGCACCGAGCCGGGTGCCTACTGTGTTCGGTCGGTGAGGATAATGGCGAATATGTGAAGCCTGAACACCGGCGGCATGGATATGTGAATGACCTCTATGTTGGTGAAAAAGCCCGGGGCACGGGTGTTGCGGATGCACTGATGAAGGCAGCGGAAGATTTTTTCCGTGAAAAAGGCCTCACCAACATTCGGTTGGGTGTCTTGAGTGAAAACAAGCGAGCGCGGTCATTTTATGAACGGCTTGGTTGGCATTCCTATGAGCAGGTCTATCGAAAGCAGCTATAGAACAGAGTTCGTCGGGAATTGTTTTTCTAAAGAAAACTGTTTATCTATTTTGAATGTCTAAAGCTTCCTCTCAAAGTGGATCACGGGGTGCCGGGCGCAGCCGTGCGGCGATCCGGACAATCCTGAAGAATTCAGGCCCGGCAGACGCCTCAACCATGGCCGAAGAATTGGGAGTCGCGCCGATGGCGGTGCGGCAGCACCTTTATGCGATGCAGGAAGAAGGTCTCGTTTCATTTGAGGAAAAAGCCGAGGGACGCGGGCGCCCCACGAAATATTGGGCCCTGACGGCGGCAGCAAATGCCTATTTCCCGGATGCGCATGGGGACCTTGCGGTGAGCCTGCTGACGGAGATGCAGGAGGTGTTCGGTGAGGACGGATTGGAACGCTTGCTCGCTGCGCGGACAGAAGATCAGAAGAAGAGCTATAGGAGGCGTCTGAAGGGCGCTGAGACGCTGGAGGCAAAGCTTGGCGCCCTTGCTGAAATTCGTTCTGAGGAGGGCTATATGGCCGCCTCAATGCCTGCTCCAGATGAGGAGGGCGCCTATCTCTTGGTGGAGAACCATTGTCCAGTCTGCAGCGCCGCGGCGACCTGTCAGGGGCTATGCAAATATGAGCTGGAGCTCTTTCAAAGCGTTGTCGGTCGGGGTGTGGATGTCACCCGGGAAGAGCATATTTTAAGTGGTGCCAGGCGCTGTGCCTACCGGATTTGTCCCAAGCGCAAAAAAGCCGCCCAGTAGTAGGGCGGCTTTCTTGGAGTTCGGCAGTCAGAAGCTCGATTAGCGCTTCTTGCCAGGTAGCAGGCCTTCGCGCTGCATTTTCTTGCGGGCCAGTTTACGGGTCCGGCGAACAGCTTCCGCTTTTTCGCGTGCGCGCTTCTCAGATGGCTTCTCGTAGAAGTTCCGCAGCTTCATTTCGCGGAAAATCCCTTCACGCTGCATCTTCTTTTTGAGCGCTTTGAGAGCCTGATCGACGTTATTGTCGCGAACGAGTACCTGCACGAGCTATCCCTGCCTTTTCCCAATTGGGTCAGAAATGGCCAAAATTGGCCGAAAACAGCGGATTTTATCCGCTAAACGCTGCGGCGGGACGTGTCCTGCGCAACGAGGCCGGATAGGTAGCAAAAGAATCGGGGCCTGTCCACCTTGGGATCAGAGAATTTTGGCTGATTGCCGGGGATTCTCTGGCAGATGCGCTATTCTTGGTGGGCGCTCTTTTAGGGTGAGCTTTCTAAATCCGGGTTCTGCGGCGGATTGGTTGCTTTACGCCTTGAGGGTCCAAGCCCATATTCCCCCAATGACGATCCGAAAAATTGCCCGCATGGGCCACCCTGTTCTACAGGGTGTCGCTGAAGATGTTTCCGAGCCGACCGCGCCGGAGATCCTCGATCTCGTGGCCGACATGATTGAAACGATGGAAGATGCGAACGGTGCGGGACTTGCCGCACCGCAGGTCTATGTTCCGCAACGTGTGGTGATTTTCCAGGCACCGGGAGCGCGGGCGATCGCTGAGATTGATGCCGAAGAGGAATTTGACCCAACTGCCCCACTCACCGTGTTGATCAACCCGGAAATTGAGCCGGTTGGCGATGAGCTAGAGCTCGGTTGGGAAGGGTGTCTCTCAGTCCCTGGCCTGAGGGGACTGGTGCCTCGGCACCGACGCATCATATACCGCGGCGTTGATCTGGATGGTCAAATGATTGAACGCCGGGCGCAGGGCTTTCATGCACGGGTGGTGCAGCATGAATGTGATCACCTGGATGGCATTTTGTATCCTCAGCGCATGCCAGATATGCGCGCGCTGATCTTTGAGAGTGAAGTCAAACACTGGCTCGAAGAAACAAGTGAAAAGGTATCAGACGATGACTAAAGCGAAGACAGATCAGCTGGAAAGCGTACGCGCCAAAATTCTCAAAGCGGCGTTGCCGGATGTGCCGTTTGATGGATGGACGGGTGCGGTGCTAATGCGCGCCGCGAAAACCGCGGGCGTCGATCACGGTCTTGCTCGGCTCGCCTTCCCGAATGGTGCACGTGATCTTGCAGAGTACTTTCTTGCAGATGGTGATCGTCGCATGATCGAGTGCCTAGCAAAGAGCGATCTTGCGTCGATGAAGATCCGAGAGAAGATCACGTTTGCTGTTCGCACCCGTCTTGAGGTGGACGCGGCCAACAGAGAAGCGCTGCGTCGCGCAAGCACGTCGTTGCTTATCCCGCCTGCGTCGGGCAGTGCGGCGAAGTCTCTTTACAACACGGTTGATGCGATTTGGATCGCGATCGGCGATACATCGACTGATTACAATTTCTACACCAAACGCGCGACGCTCGCGGGTGTCTTTACGGCCACCCTGGCGTGCTGGTTTGCGGATGAGAGTGATGGGCATGCGGATACATGGGCATTTCTTGACCGCCGCATTGCCGATGTGATGCAGATAGAGAAAATCAAAGCTCAGGCAACAAAGGTGATGGACGCTTTGCCGGATCCGTTGGGATTGATTGCGCGGCTTCGCTATCCCTCAGCGTGACAGCGGAGTTGATGGAGTGCCTGAGCCTACATCAACCCAATTCGCAGCTACTGTCTGTTTGATGACAGATGAGGTCGGGTTGCCCGTTTTGTAACGGATGGTTGTGCCCATCGCCTGCATACTCCAAAGATGGTTGTCTCCGCCAGATTTAGAAATTAGCGGTAGGTAGAGAGATTGATTTTCGGTGTGTTTGCCTGAGCTATAGGTAATACGATAAATTGTATGAAGGCCTGCTGGCACAGAGAGGCCCATCCATACTGCTGACATCGCGTCGAAGGGCAGGTGCTTTAAGCTTTCGGCGAAGTCTTTCCCGGTTGGGTCTGTTTGCAACCTCTCGCAGATAGCCGGTCCGACAAATCTATATGTGGCTCTCTTGTCATCCTTGACGTTAATGCACGTCGCATTTTCAAGATGCTGTCCGATCTCAAGAAGATCGAACGTGTCTGCATCTGGTGCTGGGGCATCTCCTCGCTGACGAAGCCACGCCCTGGCAAGCGCATCGAAACCGGGCTGTTTCAGCGTCGCTAGGCTGCCGATATCAAATGGTCGCTCGCCGAGGAAATGTGGCACACTGTCAAAACGGGCTGAATTAACCATCGCTTTCAAATACCATGTTGCCAGGGTCCTCAGTTTGACCCGCAAAGTCTTCACTTTGCGTAAAACTTCAATGCATGGCTTTTCGGACTGGTCCGCTTAGCGAGGGATCACCTCATCCGGCACACCTGCCCCCAAATCAATCCATTCGAGATCGAGAATTTTTGCGGCTACCGTGGAGCGGGGTTGTTCGTCTTCATAGGTGACCGTTTTCTCACGCGAGTGAACGCTGACGATGCGATCGGATTGGCCTTCGGCTTTTTGCAATGGCAGGTAGAGGCTCTCGACCACCGCTCTTTTTCCGGTGTGGTAGACATTCTCGTAGGTCGCAATGGCTCCTGCCGGATGAGATACGATCAGGAATAAAATCTTTGAGACTATGCCGCGTGTTTCGGGCGCCGTCATTTCTATGAGGTTGCTCCCTGTTGGGTCCTCACCCATTCGCTCGGCTATGCCGGTACCAGCGAGGCGGTACTGAATGTTCATTGGATCAATGACATCCAGAATGGCAATGTCCTTCAAAATGTAAGCGATTTGTGAGGGATCTACGTCGCTGGTATTGGGAAGTAGCCTGTCACCGCGGACCTCATCCCAAAACTCACAGAGTGGCTTAAGAGCGGGATTGTGGACTTGGTCCGTTATCTTACAGCTTGTTGATTTGGGGCTGTCTTTTTTATCATCTTTTTCTGTCATGGTCCCCCGACCCGTACGCAACACTACTCAAGGCTCTGGCCAATACACGGCAGAACCGACTCAACTTGAGGGATAGTTTCTCAGTTTCTTATGCGATTGGGAATGGGACTAATTGGCAAAGAACTAGGCCTGGTGGTCTAAGGTCGATAATCAATCAGTTTTGGTGAAACTGCGAGTTAAGTTTGTGACGTGTCCCATCTTACGTCCGGGCCTTGCTTCGCGTTTCCCATAAAGGTGAACCGCACAATGGGGAACCGCTGCATGGTCGATCCACTCATCGGCTTCTGCGCCGATCAAGTTGGTCATAACCGCGTCGCTATGACGCGCAGGATTTCCCAAAGGCCATCCTGCGATGGCCCGTACGTGTTGTTCAAATTGGCTCACGGCACAGGCGTCTGCCGTCCAGTGGCCGGAATTATGAACGCGTGGCGCGAACTCATTGACGCAGAGGTGGCGCTTTTCGCCATCTACGAGCACGAAAAACTCGACACCAATGACGCCGACATAGTCGAGGCCATGGGCTATGCACTCAGCAATTGTCCGCGCTTCGTCTGCGATGGATGCATCAAGGACGGCCGGGACGGTTGTCGTGTGCAAAATGTGATCGCGGTGAACATTTTCACCTACGTCATATGCCGCTGACGTTCCATCTAAGGCGCGTGCCGCAATGACAGAGACTTCTTTTTCAAAGGGCATAAAGCCTTCAAGGATGGCTGGCGCTCCGGCGATC
Source organism: Parvibaculaceae bacterium PLY_AMNH_Bact1 (assembly GCA_032881465.1). NCBI lineage: Bacteria > Pseudomonadati > Pseudomonadota > Alphaproteobacteria > Hyphomicrobiales > Parvibaculaceae > Parvibaculaceae bacterium PLY_AMNH_Bact1. The sequence goes on along the minus strand of CP126168.1, from coordinate 2,719,996 downwards.
GCATCGAAGGCGGCGCTGGCCTCAGACGGGTCATTGATTTTGATCTGGCCTTTGCCATCGTATCCAAAGCGACGGGTTTTCAGAACAGCTGGTGTGCCCAACTTGTCCAATGCGCTCTTTAGGTCGCCCAGTGTATCTACTTGTGCGAAGGGGGCTGTTGCGATCCCCAGACTGTTCAGGAAGTTCTTTTCGTCGAGCCGATCTTGTGATGTCGCCAGTGCTTTGGGTCCGGGGCGGACCGGCGCATGTTCGCTGAGAATGCGTGCGGTTTCGCTGGGGACATTTTCAAACTCATAGGTCACGACATCGACGGCATCGGCAAATGCAATTAGCGCCGTTTCGTCTTCGTATGCTGCCCGGGTCGCACTGCTTGCGACCTCGGCTGCGGGGCTTGTTTCTTCGGGGGCATAGATGTGGACGCGTAGACCTAGCTCTGCGGCCGCAAGTGCCAGCATGCGTCCTAGTTGACCGCCTCCCAAGATACCGATGGTGCTGCCAGGGGGGAGCGCTGCTGCTGTACCCTGATCAACCATTGCGATCTGGTGTTTCTGCGACAGCGTCGGTTTGTGCCTGGCGCCAGGCATCTAATCGGGCTGCGAGCTTGTCGTCTTGTAGTGCCAGGATGCTGGCTGCGAGAAGTGCGGCATTTTTCGCGCCTGCATCGCCAATCGCCAATGTTCCCACGGGGATGCCACCGGGCATTTGCGCAATTGAGAGAAGACTGTCCTGTCCGCTCAAGGCGCGTGACTGGATAGGCACACCCAGCACTGGCAGTGGCGTCATAGATGCTGTCATGCCGGGCAGGTGGGCGGCACCGCCGGCGCCTGCGATGATCACATTTATCTCGCGCTGCTTTGCTGTCTTGGCATAGTCGGCCATGCGATCTGGCGTCCGGTGGGCAGAGATGATTTTCACTTCGTGGGGAACATGGAGTGCTTCGAGAATATCGGCTGCATGCTTCATGGTTGGCCAATCTGATTGACTGCCCATGATGATGCCGACCTTTGGTGTTTGGGGGGATGTTGGCTCGGCCATCGTCCGGTTCCGTTCGCGAAACGCGCGGTGCGCCGAAAATGGCGGGGGTGCGCGGAAAGCGGCGGATTATAGGCATGGGATCGGGCTTGGCAAGCGGTCATGGGGGGCTTGCAACGCCTCCATGATCAGGGGGTGGCGGCGCACCATCCTTCGCCCTATTCTGGGCGGGAAGTCACACCGAATCACTCAGTTTTCTGCGGGTTTTGCAGGGGTCAGGTGGAACTCAACGAAGGGGGCAGGCGATGAAGATTGGCGAGAAACGGCCTGTTGGGAAGACAACCATCCGCGGGGCAGCTGCGCCAGCGGCCAATACGACGCCCTCGGATGTGGTTGGTGTCGATGGTCGTGTGATCAAAGACAGCACCTCGATCATGGGTATTCCAGAGCCGGAACTGACCCCAAGCGTGCGCACTGCCATCATGACCCTCATGGGTGAGGTGGACAAGATGCGCAAGGAAATGCGCTCAGTCCGGGAACGCTTGCGTAGTGCTGAAGCGCTTGCTGACCATGACGCTCTCTTGCCGCTCCTTAACCGCCGGGCCTTTGTCCGGGAGCTGTCGACGGCCATTTCTTATGCCAAGCGGTATAAGACGCCGCTCAGCCTTCTCTATATCGATATTGATGGCTTCAAGGCGATCAATGACACCTATGGCCATGCGGCTGGAGACGCGGTCTTGAACGATGTCGCGCGCAAAATCATCGCGCATATTCGTGAGTCCGATATTGCAGGACGTCTGGGGGGGGATGAGTTCGGGATTATTCTGCCGCATGCGGCAGAGAAATCAGCGCGGGCGAAAGCCAGTTCCATCTCTGACGTTGTGGGACGCGACCCAGTCTTGATGGAAGGCCAGAGCCTGGCGGTGACGATCTCCATTGGGGCGGTGATGATTGGGCCTGATGATGAGCCGGAAGGGGCGCTGGCGCGGGCGGATAAGGCGATGTACACCGCGAAACGTTTCTCCCGGTCTTCACACTAGGTCATTTCGGTTTTAGCGGGTACGGGCGACGCCTTAGGACCGTGAGCCCTATGCAATTATGTCTGGTGTCAGGCGGTCTTCAATTTCGAGAACACGATCACGCAGGGCGAGTTTTTTGATCTTCAAGCGGCGCAGCTGCAAATGGTTGGGATAAGGCATCGCTTCCAACGCCTGCACCGCACCATCAAGATCTCGATGTTCCTGCTTCAGCTGGATAAGCTCTTTTCTGAGCTCCGCTTCGTCATCCATACGCGTGCGCGCCCCGTGTCCGGTGTGTTCTGGTTTTTCGGCCTGAATTTTACGATGGCCCCTTAAAGCGTTCTAGCGATGTCAGGCCTCGCAAACAAGTCTGTTCGTTGGTTGTGCTCTTGGTTTTTCGCGATTCATGTCAAGGAAGAATTCGACTAAAATCCGGCGCAGAATTCAGCCAAACTCGACAGACGGCTACGAAAGAGTCACACTTCTTCTCGTAAACCGACGAAGACATAAGGAGATATGTATGGCTGTTGAGTCGCGCATCGCCGAGTTGGAAAAGCGGCACGAACTCCTGGAACGAGCAATTGAGGACGAGTTACTAAGTCCTGGAAGTGACGACTTACAAGTCACTCAATTGAAGCGACAAAAACTCCGAATAAAGGAAGAGATTGAGCGATTATCGGCAGAGGCCAAAGCCGCCTGATAATCGCGTCCCCACAGTTTCTGAGTGCGTTTTAACGCTGGGCCAGGATGGCCCGGCGTTTTGTGTTTTTGAGGTATAGAGCGCTCATAACTCTTGCTAAAAACGCTCTCTTCCTTTGTCTCGTCGCGTTTGCGCACCATATAAAGTCTGCACTTTTATTGAAAACGCTTAGCCAGGCATGAAAGATTTGCCGCCTGCGAGGTCTTCAGCCATGCCGCGCAGTTTGAATTTCTGCACTTTGCCGGTAGAGGTCTTGGGAAGCTCACAGAAGACGACCTTGGTTGGGCATTTAAAGTGAGCGAGATTCTCGCGGCAATAGGCGATGAGATCAGCTTCGGTCATCTCAGCGGCTGTTGCTTTAAGCGTGACGAAGGCACAGGGTGTTTCACCCCAGCGTTCGTGGGCCATGGCGACGACAGCTGCTTCCAGAATGTCGGCATGTTTGTAGAGCGTGTCTTCTACTTCAATCGACGAAATGTTTTCTCCGCCTGAGATGATGATGTCCTTGGAGCGATCTTTCAGTTGCACATAAGAATCAGCGTGCCAGACGCCGAGATCGCCTGAGTGGAACCAGCCGCCTGCAAAAGCGTCATTGGTTGCGGTTGGGTTTTTCAAATAGCCCTTCATCACCACATTGCCACGGAACATGACTTCGCCCATGGTTTCGCCGTCCTGGGGCACTGGCTTCATGGTTTCGGGATCAATGACGGCGAGGTCCTCAAGGACCGGATAGTTTACGCCCTGGCGGGCTTTCACCTGCGCGCGTTCACCGTCGGGGAGGGTATCCCATTCCTCATGCCAAGCGTTTACAACGGCGGGGCCATAGGTTTCTGTCAGTCCATAAACATGGATCACGTTGAAGCCTTCTTCTTCCAGGGCGCGGATGGTGGCAGCGGGTGGTGGCGCTGCGGCGGCAAAGAAATTCACGACATTAGGCAGCTTCTGTTTTTCATCCGCATCTGCGTTGATCAGAAAGTTCATGACCGTGGGCGCGCCGCCCATATGGGTGACTTTGTGCTCCGCGATTGCCGCATAGATATTGGGGGCTGCAACTTTTCGCAGGCAGACATGGGTGCCTGCCACCACGCTCATGGACCAGGTGAAAATCCAGCCATTGCAGTGGAACATAGGCACCGTCCAGAGGTACACGCTGTCGCGAGTCATCTCGGCTGTGACGATGTTACCGGCGGCAAGCAGGTAGGCACCGCGGTGGTGATAGACAACGCCCTTGGGATTGCCTGTGGTTCCCGACGTGTAGTTCAGTGCGATGGCGTCCCACTCATCGTCGGGGAGCGACCAGTCAAACTCCGGATCGCCCCCTGCGATAAAGGTTTCGTATTCGGCTTCGCCAATCAATTCTCCAGGGCCATCATATTCCGGATCGTTGATGTCGACGATCATCGGATCGCATTTTGCAAGCGCGACCGCTTCTTTGGCGAGGCTTGCAAACTCGCGGTCCACAAAGAGTGCTTTTGCTTCCCCGTGGTCCAGGATGAAAGCGAGAGCGGCGGCGTCCAAACGGATGTTCAGGGTGTTGATCACTGCCTTCAGCATGGGAACGCCGTAATGCAGCTCCAGCATGGCGGGCACGTTTGGCGCAAGGACTGCTACCGTGTCGCCTTTGCCAATGCCTTTAGCGGAGAGTGCACACGCAAGCTTGCGGCAGCGGGCGTAATAGTCGGCATAGGTGCGCCGCAGTTCCCCATGAATAACGGCCGTTTTGTCAGGGTAAATGCGTGCGGCACGGCGTAAAAAGGAGATCGGGGAGAGCGATTGGTGGTTGGCGGCGTTCTTGTCCAGATCCTGATCGTAAATGCCGGTCATGGCTTTTCTCCCCTGTTTGACGTTTTTGTTTAGGGGCTTTTTACCATGAAGTTCGCGGGATTGGGGCGAATTTCGGCTACTCACCTGTTTCACAGTAACCGTGTTTTTTCAGGGCATTTTAAGCCGCTTGTCAGAGAATGTGGGTCTCTCAGACCTCAGAAAGGAGGCCGATCATGACCCGTTTCCTCGTCTCCGATGACAATGAAAACGGCTATCGCCTGGAAGATATTCTGACCGCGGTGCGCGCCGATGTCGTTAAGCGGTGTGGGAAAATCGTGGATGATCATCGCGATGAAGCCCATCACGTGTTGGAAAACAACATTCAGGTATTGTCTCTGTTGAGCAAGGCCATAAAGCTCGCGGAAGACTCCACCCATGTGCTCGATAAGTCTTTCGGCCCAAGCTCTGCTGCTGAAGGTGGGGAGCCGCGTATCGGGCGCGCTTGAGCGGCAATCCAAAAGCGTCGCTGCCAGAGCCTCCCAAACACAGAAGCGGGCGTCGCGTGGTAGATTTGAAATCCTGGAAAAAGAACCAATATTACGACCTCACTGTTTGAGGTGAGTGATGTTGTCCACTCTTCTGCCTATGTTCGTGTTTGCTATTGCCAGCACAGGAACGCCTGGTCCCAACAATATTATGGTGATGACTTCTGGTGCCAATTTTGGCTACTGGCGAACCGTCCCTCATATGCTCGGTATTGCTTTGGGCTTTTCCGGGATGGTCGTCGCCCTTGGTTTGGGCTTTTCACAGCTGTTTGCGGTCTATCCGCAGGTGCACGAAATGCTGAAATGGATGGGCACCGGCTATCTGCTGTTTCTGGCCTGGAAGATAGCGACAGCCGCCAAGCCCGAAGACGCTGAAGCCAACGGCGCCAAGGCCGAGGGTGCGCCCCTTACTTTTGTGCAAGCGGCTCTGTTTCAGTGGGTTAACCCGAAGGCTTGGATGGTTGGAATTGCTGGCCTTACGGCGTTCACGTCCAATGACGGAAATTATGAATTGCAGACACTCATCATCGCAGGGGTGTTTCTCGCGGTTTCTTTTCCTTTGTCGAGCTTTTGGTGCTCATTTGGCACGATCATTGGGCGGTTTCTTACGTCACTGCGTTCTTTGCGCATCTTCAACGGGGCAATGGCAACCTTGATCGTTGGCTCTATTGTTCTTCTCTATGTTTGAGCAATGAGGGTCGCTTCGGTTAAAGGAAGGCACCCGTACCGCCGTCCCAGACGAGTTTGCAACCCACAAGAAACAGCGCCATGTAGGCGAAGCGGTAGAACGGTTTCTCCGGGATCAGATCCAATGCTTTGATGCCGAGCCACATGCCAATGGGCGCTAGAGGCATCAGCATGAGCGATGTGGAGAGGTTTGTAATCTCAAACTGACCGAGCAGCGCATAGGGCGGCACTTTGATCAGGTTCACGGCCCAGAAGAACATGACGCTGGTGCCGACATAGAGTTTTTTGTCGAGCTTTTGCGGCAGCATATAAATCTGAAAAGGGGGGCCGCCCGCATGGGCGACGAAGCTCGTGAAGCCCCCGATAGCTCCCCAGGCAGTTCCCTTTGTCTGATTGACCTCTTTTGGGGCTGCTTCTGCGCGGCGCCCGATCCAATGATCAAGGGCGAAGGCGAGGGCAATGCCGCCGACCAGCAAGCGCACGAAATTGTCAGTGACATAGCTTGCGGTGAGTGCGGCAATCAGAATGCCTATGGCAGCGCCCGGCACCATGATTGCCAGGTTCTTGAGATGAAAGCTCTTGCGATAGGCCCAGACACCCATCAGGTCCATGACGATCAGAATTGGCAACAAAATGCCTGCAGCTTGTAGTGGGGAAATCACGAGCGCCATCATAGGCACGCCCAGAATGCCAAGTCCCCCAGCAAAGCCGCCTTTGGAAAGACCGACGAGCAGAACGGCCGGGACGGCTGCGGCGTAAAACCAAGGGTCAATAATCATGTCCATATAATCATTCTCCACGAGGTCGGGTTTTCTCAGAGCGGCAAGGCTTGCAAAGCCCGGTCAGGCTTGAAACAGTCATCCGCAAAAGAAGGGCGCTCTTCCGAAATAGGGGGAGTTGCGCAAAAGATAAGGCCGGGAGGAAAGTATCATGAGTCGCTACGCTGACACCTATGAGGCTTGGAAAAATGATCCAGAGGGTTTCTGGGCGGATGCCGCGCAGGAAATCGACTGGTCGCGGCCCTGGGACAGCGTATTGGAAACAGACGGCGGCGGCGCCAACTGGTTTTCCGGGGCCATGTGCAACACATGCTACAACTGCCTCGACCGTCATGTTGAAAATGGCCGTGGGGCGCAGACGGCGCTGATCTATGATTCCCCCATTACGGACAAACAGAAATCCTTCACCTATGCGGAACTGCTGGACAAAGTAGCCACGTTTGCCGGTGTGCTGCAGGCCAATGGCGTGGGCGTTGGTGACCGGGTGATCCTCTATATGCCGATGGTGCCGCAGGCGGCGGTGGCGATGCTTGCCTGTGCGCGTCTTGGAGCGGTGCATTCCGTCGTGTTCGGCGGCTTTGCGGCCAACGAACTCGCAACGCGGATTGATGATGCGAAGCCTAAGCTTATTGTCACCGCCTCTTGTGGCATCGAGCCTGGCCGCGTCATTGCCTATAAGCCGCTTCTTGATGGTGCGATTGAGCTTGCTTCCCACAAGCCGGAGCGCTGTATCATCCTGCAGCGGGAGCAGGAGCCTGCGGAACTCAAGCCCGGTCGCGATCTCGACTGGAAGCTCGAGATGGAGAAGGCTGCAGCGAGCGGCAACAAACCAGCCTGCGTTGATGTGGCGGCAACAGACCCACTTTACGTGCTCTACACGTCGGGCACCACGGGTCAGCCCAAGGGTGTTGTGCGGGACAATGGCGGTCACATGGTGGCGCTCAAATGGTCCATGAAGAACATCTACGGGATGGACCCAGGTGATGTCTGGTGGGCGGCGTCCGATGTGGGCTGGGTCGTGGGGCATTCCTACATCGTTTATGGGCCGCTGCTTCATGGTTGCACTACGATCCTATTTGAAGGAAAGCCTGTGGGCACGCCGGATGCAGGAACTTTCTGGCGGGTGATTTCAGAACATAAGGTCCGCGCCTTCTTCACGGCGCCAACGGCCTTCCGCGCCATTAAGAAGGAAGACCCGCAGGCGTCTCTCATTGCGAATTATGATTTGAGCGGGTTCGAGACACTTTTCCTTGCAGGGGAGCGTGCCGACCCAGACACGATCCAATGGGCGGAGAAAGCACTTGGCGTACCCGTCATCGATCACTGGTGGCAGACGGAGACAGGCTGGTCGATTGCAGCGAACCCTGTAGGCCTTGGCATGTTGCCGGTGAAGCATGGCTCGCCGACGGTTGCGATGCCCGGCTATGACGTGCAGGTGGTGGATGAAGCGGCGAAACCTGTGGCGACGGGTGAGACAGGCGCGATTGTCGTGAAGCTGCCCTTGCCGCCAGGGTGTCTGCCGACGCTTTGGGAAAATGAAGAGGGCTTTCGTGCGTCCTACCTTGAAGATTATCCAGGCTTCTATAAAACCGCGGACGCGGGCTTTATGGATGAAGATGGCTATCTCTACATCATGAGCCGGACCGATGACATCATCAACGTGGCAGGGCACAGGCTCTCCACTGGTGGCATGGAAGAGGTGCTGGCAGGCCATCCGGATGTTGCCGAATGTGCCGTCATGGGGATTGCTGACAAACTCAAAGGGCAGGTGCCGGTGGGACTACTTGTGCTGAGCTCAGGCGTGGATCGAAGCGACGCAGAGATTGCCAAAGAGGCCGTGCAGCTTGTGCGAGACAAGATCGGACCCGTGGCAGCGTTTAAAACGGCGCTGGTGGTTCAACGTCTGCCGAAAACGCGGTCGGGCAAGATCCTGCGCGGCACGATGCGCAAGATTGCTGATGGGGAAGACTGGAAGATGCCCGCAACCATCGATGATCCGGCGATCCTCGATGAGATCGCAGCGGTGCTGCGTGATGCGGGGCTGGTTTCGACCGGTTAAGCAGGGCCGTAATGCACAAATAAAAAAAGGGGCCGCCGTGATGGCAGCCCCTGATTGAGTTTGCTTTGCTTAGAGAGCGTTACTCTTTGTTTTCGCCGTCGCCTTCAACCTTCAGGTCTTTCAGTTTTGCGAAGACGGAGTCCGCATCAGGTGCCGCTTCTTCTACCTTCGGCGCTGGTGCAGTCGTAAAGGCGTCGGACACGTCGCTCACGGCGAACGGTTTTGGCTCTGAAGGGTCGGCATCGTCGATTGACGGCACGTTCAGCTGATCGGCTGGCACTTCATGAGCCGCAGGACGGGCAAGACCCAATGGATCAGCTGTTGCTTCGCCTGTTGTTTCTTCCGCAGGAAGAAGCGTGCCGGCTTTGCGAGCTGCTTTTTCAGCTTTTTTGCGCGCGCGCTCCAGCTTGTCAGCTGCTTTCTGCACAGCGGCATCCAGATCCATCTGGCTGCAGAGGCCGAGTGTTACCGGATCTACCGGCTTGATGTTCTGCGAGTTCCAGTGGGTCCGGTCACGGATTGACTGGATGGTTGGTTTTGTTGTGCCCACAAGGCGTCCCACTTGAGCGTCTGGCAGCTCCGGGTGGTTCCGCAGAAGCCAGGCGATGGCATCTGGACGGTCCTGACGGCGCGACACTGGCGTGTAGCGTGGGCCCTTCTGGGGCTTGGGGGCAGGCACTTCATGTTTGCGCTCTGCAGACTTGAGCCGCTCGTTCGGATTTTCCTGACAGCGCTCAATTTCGGCACGGGTCAGTTCACCGGAGGCGACCGGGTCCATGCCCTTAATGCCCTGGGCGACGTCGCCATCGGCAATGCCCTTCACTTCAAGGGGATGCAGGCCGCAATAGTCGGCAACCTGATCGAAGGTCAGTGAGGTGTTATCTACGAGCCAGACGGCAGCAGCCTTTGGCATGAGCGGCTTAGACATATCTTCTCCTTTGCCCCCAAGGCCATTCTGGGGAGCCTTCCCCCGAGATTGGCGCCTGAGATCGGCGTATGCCACTGAAAATGAACGGATTACGGGTCTTATAAGCCTTTCCGGGCGTTCTGGGAAGACCTCAGGTGCCAATTAGACGGTCAGGATGATTTTTCCGATATGGCCGCCCTTTTCCATGCGTTCGTGGGCAGCTTTTGCGTCTCGGAGCGGGAATGTGCTGTCGACGATGGGCTTGAGGCGGCCAGCTGCGATCCAGGGCCAGACTTCCTTCAGCACGGTTTCAGTGAGGGCGGTTTTCTCCTCCAGAGGCCGGGCGCGCAAGGTGGAGCCGGTCAGCGTCACCTGTTTCAGCATCAGGGGCAGAAAGTTCACCTCAGCGACGGAACCCTGCTGATAGGCGATGTTGACGATCCGGCCACCACGCGCCGCGCAGGTAATGTTGCGCTGGATATAGTCGCCGCCCACCATGTCAAAGATGACGTCGGCGCCCTGTCCACTGGTCGCTTCATCCATCACCATGACGAAATCTTCTTCTCGGTAATTGATGCCGCGCCGTGCGCCCAGGTCCTCACACTTTCGGGCTTTTTCGTCTGACCCGGCAGTCGCAAAGACTTTGGCGCCCCAGGCGACAGCCATCTGAATTGCGGTGGTGCCAATGCCGCTTGTGCCGCCATGGATGAGAAGTGTTTCGCCGGGTTGCAATCTGCCGCGATCAAAGACATTGGTCCAGACCGTCATGATGGTTTCTGGCAGGGCAGCGGCTTCCACCATGGAGTAGCCCTCTGGAATTGGCAGAGCATGGCTTTCGTGAACGATGGCATATTCGGCGTAGCCCCCACCGGCGACAAGGGCACATACATTGTCGCCGACCGCCCAACGTGAGGCTCCTGTTCCAAGGGCAACAACCTCGCCTGCAAATTCAAGCCCCGGCGTGTCGGTAACCCCTTTGGGGGCGGGATAAAGCCCAATGCGTTGCACCAGGTCTCCACGGTTCACACCGGCTGCTGCGACGCGTACCAGAATTTCCCCATGTCCGGGTTGAGGCAGGGGCACTTCAGTAGGCGTCAGTACTTCGGGTCCGCCGGGTTCGGGGATTTTGATGGCGGTCATTGTCTCGGGGAGATTAGGCATAAGGTGCACGTCCTTGGCTATGGGTTCTTTGTTGTAGGAAACATAGCCATGTGTCGTGCTTCAGCCAGTAAACTTTTTAATGCTGGTCCTCACTGATCCTCCGGCTTGAGGATGTCCGGAGCGAGATGTGCCGCATCACGCCCCACAAAACCCAGAAATCCCGAGCCTTTGGTCCGCAGCCAAGAGAACCCTATCCAGTAGAGGCCTCCCACTGGCGAGCAGCCATCTGTCTGGATGGGCAGGCCATCTTTGTGGGTGCCGGGAATGTCGATCCAAGCATAGTCATTGCGAAACCCTGTTGCCCAGATGATTGATTGTGGCGCAAAGCTTGTTCCATCCGCTAATATGACTTTGTCACCGTCCGCTCCGACGGCTCTGGCGTGCTTGATGAGCCTCTTTTTCCTCATCAGTCGTTTTAAGTCACTGCCAATGAGTGGCATGGGTTGGCCTTCATCGCTTCGTTTTGCGACAGGGACGTCCATATAGCCGAGCTTTAGTAAGTACCAGAAAATGTCTTTTCCCAAAAAACGCTGCGGAAACTGTTTGGGTAGATGAGCCACTGATATGTGCACGGAGTGTGTGGCGGTAAGCTCCTCTGCGATCTGCACACCGGAGTTGCCAGCGCCGACCATCAGCACTGGACCCTCTGGGATCTGACTAGGGCATTGATACTGCGCACTATGGATCTGAAAGATATTGTCCGACAGCTGCGCGGCGAAGTTCGGTACCCAAGGTGTGTGTTGTGATCCCGTTGCGATGATGACTTTGTCAGCCCACAGTTTTCCCTGAGAGGTTTCGATGACAAAAGACCCAGGCGCCTTTTCCAGGCGATTGACCGCTGTATTCATTTGAATGGGGAGAGAGAATTGAACGGCATAGCTCCTCAGATAGTCTGCGACCTGATCTTTGTTTGGGTAGCGGTTGCGGCCTAATGGAAACTTCATACCAGGCAGATTGCAATACTGGCTGGGCGTAAAGAGTTTCAGAGAGTTGTAGCGGTCCTCCCATGATTGACCCACATGGCTCGTCTCATCCAAAATAAGGAAGTTTTTCAAGCCTTGTGCTTTGAGCTCCGCACCCATTGCCAAACCCGCCTGACCGGCACCGATAATTAAAACGTCGAGCATGTTGTTCATAAGCTTCCTGCTAGATTTCAGTTAGTTCTTTAGAGCCTGTCTCAGGAACCATCGTCAGGGCGATGAACGCTGCGATGAGGAATGATGGGAGGAGAAAGGTGATGGCGGCGGCGTGGGAGCCCAGCAGTGTGTAGAGTTGTGATTCAAGAAAGAGGCCTGCTACCAAAGCTATTGCCGCAAAGGCCTGGCATATTGCTGACACTGTCACCCGCCCAATGGTCGGAAAGAGTTCTCCGGTGATGGTCAGGAAGATTGCGTGTGTTGCAAACACACCTGTCAGTGCGACGACCCATGCATAAGGAGCGATTTGGCAACTAGCGCCATAGAAACCGTGAAAGCCTGCGCATAGAATGATTGAGAAGAACGCGAAACCAATTCGGCGGCCGATCTTATCTGTCAAATACCCGCCTAGCAGATTGCCGGTGAGGGCAACTGATCCGCCGATTAAAAACAACAACGCGACATTGCCAGAGGAATAGCTGCAACTTTCCTGCAAATACTTCGACATGAAGGCGAGGCCAGCCGAGATGGGCAGGTGGTAAGTGATTGCCAAAGCAACCACGGCGACCATTCTCTTTTTGTCCCGCAGCATTTGTTTTGCTGCGCTGAATATGTTCAGGCCTGTTGATTGCGCAGCGGCGAACTTGACCGACTCTTTCAGGAACCTACGTGCATAGATCAGCGGTAGAATGGGTATCGCGGCCAGTAGGTAAAGCGTTCGCCAGCCATCTTCAAAATAGGTTGAGAGAGGGTAGGCGGCGGACGCCAAACCATCACCAAGCCCGCCAAATGCTGCTAAAATGCCAATGGCTATGCCACGGCGCGCTGTCGCGACCATCTCAAGGATCATAATTGCTGAAAGAATTTCATCAGCGGATGTGAATGCGCGCGCGATGGTTTGAAGAAGAATGAATTGCTCTGGCGTCTGAGCGAAGGCGGTTCCGATCGTACAGGCGGTGAACCCTGCGATCGTTGCCATCAGCAATCTGCGTCTTCCGGCAAAATCTGCGAGAAGCGCCAGAGGCAATGCGGCGAGAGCGCCAAGTCGCGTATAGCCGACAAACTGTCCCAGTTCCTGCTCTGCAATGCCGAGGTCCCTTTGGATGTCAGGCAAGGCGAGGCTCATTAGGGCGAAATCATACCGGCTTATTAGAAATGCAGTTCCCAGCAGCGCGATGAGGCTCCATTCCGATCTCGTCATGATGTATTCTTTCGATGAATTAATGCGCAACATGTTGACAAAATAAGAACCGCTTTCTAAATGTCAACATGTTGCGTATATATGAATTGGAGAATGACATGAGCGCTGAGGAAGAATCGATGCATCAAGCGATGCGGCCGCACGGCATGGCGGGGCGAATGTTTGCCGCGATCATGGAAAGAATGAACAACCGTACCTATCGATGGGCGTGTGATCGATTGCGGGAGGAAGCGCCTGGTTCTGTGTTGGAGATTGGCTTTGGTACTGGCCGTTTGGGGCAACTTCTTGTTCGTGAGTTGGGATGCCAGCGGTTCTGTGGGGTCGACCCCTCAGAACTAATGGTCGAAATGGCTGAGCAGCGGCTGGTGGAATTTGCGGATGTCTGCTCCCTGGACGTCCGCAAAGGAGATGACAGTGACTTGGTTTGGCTGCCCCGTAGCTTTGATGCCGTCCTGGCAGTCCATTCATTTCAGTTCTGGCCACACCCAGAGGAAAGACTTCGGCAGATAAAGGAACTGCTGAGAGAAGCAGGTAGCTTCGTACTCATATTACGCTTGCATGGCGGCGGCGCTGGCGCGCTTGACTGGTTGCCAAACCCGATTGCGAAATCTGGAAACGAAATTCAGGGGACGCTGAGTGCCTTGGAGGGCGCCGGATTTCGTGTCATAGAAGCCTGCCGAATAGGGTCGGGCTCGTTCGGTATTCACGCCAAAATCTGACGCTGTGTGGGATCTGCAGGAGCAATTGAGAATGACATCGAAGGGTGAGAAGGCGAATGGCGCTGATCTTAGTCAGATTTTTCTCAAGGTGACGAGCGTCTATTTTAAGCTCTCCGCACAGATGGATTTGGCCCTCAAACCATTTGGGCTGACAGGAAGTCGTATGGGCGTGCTTCGGACACTTTACGATCTTGGGCCCGCGACGGTTTCTGATATCGCGCGGATGAGACCTGTGTCTCGCCAAGGTGTTCAACGGCTCTCAAAAGAGCTGACGTCTAGTGGTCTCACGCGATTGACGGCTAGTCCGGATGATGGTCGTAGCAAGATTTTGGAACTCACGCCCAAGGGGCGTCGATTGTACGAGCGAGCGGCGGAGATGCGGCTGGAAATGTTGGATGAACTGGCAACAGAATATTCTGCCGTGGAATTGAACCGCCTGATGTCCACCCTGGACCAAATCGAAGAGACGGTATTGCGGATTGAACCGACATAAGTGAGTGAATGTCCTTTGCTGGTGCCGCTCTGAATTTTTGTTCTCTGCAAATAAGCGCGTTGTATAAGCTGTACCGACTTTCAGGGCAAAGACGGGAGCGACTAATGGACTCAGAAGACCTAGAACCCAAACGGGTGCCTGACAGCCTTCAGGCGCTGGCGAAAGAGGACATTTCGCTGTTGGGTGTCGATGAGCTCAAAGAACGAATCACTTTGCTTACGGACGAAATTGCGCGTTCGAAGGCCATGGTCGCCTCAAAGCAGGGCAGTTTGAGCGAAGCAGAGGCAATTTTTCGAAAATGATGATTCTGCCAAAGGATTCGTTAAGTCCTTGTAACGAATGAGTTCTTTGGAATCTGATCAAGTATAGAGCGGCTGTTTTAGGTCTTCTGATCGGGCTCTCTCGCAATTTTAACTATTTGTTAGCCAGTCCTTATGTATTGTTTAGAGGCGTAATCCAGTCATCTGGATTTGAGTGGCTCCTATCCACTCTGTTTGACGCCTCCCTGTTAGAACTTGAGCCGCAGGCAACTGTGGCTCATTTTTTGTGTGGTGTCCCAACTACTTGTTCCGTCTTTTTGCGGCCCTCCCACAACATCTAGTTCAGATCTGTTTTGATCAACCCTTGGCCAGGTTTGTGACTCTCGCTTTTTTGTCTCATTTCGAGACAAAACGGAATGGCACGCTTGTTGATAGTTGAAGCGCAACGCGTCCTTGGTTGGTACGGTCGCTGGCTACACGCTGGTGTCTGCTTGCTCATGGGCGCCGGTAACATGATTAACAGTGAGTGGTCTTATGAGTTTCGGCAACAAAACAAGCGGTGGTGGTGAAAACGGAGACGGTCGGTCGCCATTTGGCGGGTCACAGCTCTTTCAGCGTACCTATCGTGAAGGCATGGCGCTTGTGGAAGAGGCGGCGACCTATCTGGATGGTCCCGGTCGGGATCAGGCGAAAGATCTTCCGCGGGCCACGGCACTTGCCTACGCCACCGAGAGCATGCGGCTTACAACGCGGCTGATGCAGGTTGCTGCGTGGTTGTTGGTTCAGAAGGCTGTCAATGAAGGCGATATGACGGAAACGGACGCGCTGTCTGATAAATATGCCCTTGGTGGTCGCGAGCTTGGGCGGGGGAAAAAGCTGAATGGCACGGACCTTCTTCCCGATGCTCTGAAGGAGCTGATTGTGCGCTCAGAGAATATCTACCGGCGGATTGATCGCTTGGATGCTCAGATGCGCGCGGGCGAAGAGATTGACCATTCGAGCCTGGCCGAACAGCGGGAGAGGGCTGAAGCCTTTTTCCAGGAGGCGCTCGGCAGTCGGCCAACTCGGCACTGACTTTCTTAGACGCGTTTCCGGACGGAAAACCGCCATACACTTTTCCTGGAAACGCTTGGTGGTCCAGATAAGCAAAAAGCCCCGGCATGCCGGGGCTTTTTTGGTTGTGCGTGGAGGAAAGTCTCCAGGCCGACTGGCTGCGATTAAACGCCGAGGCCGTCGTATTTCTTCTTAAACCGGCTCACGCGACCGCCACGGTCGAGCAGTGCGCCTGTGCCACCTGTCCAAGCTGGGTGGGTCGTTGGATCGATATCCAGCGTCAGCGTGTCACCTTCTGCACCATAAGTAGACCGGGTCTGGAAGGTTGTGCCGTCCGTCATTGCCACTGTGATTGTGTGGTAGTCAGGATGGGTGTCCTTTTTCATAACGCTTGCTCGCTCAAAAGAAGTGTCAGACGGCCAAATCCGTCCGTTCAGGCGCCTAAAACGCCCGCGAAAGCGGGTGTATAGCGGAGCTTCAGGCCTATTGCAAGGCTCGGATGGACCTAGCAGCGGTGCTGAGGCGAACGATGGGGGGCTGTTGGTCTTCTGCGGCCTTTCGTCCGTGGATTGGGACAGGGTTCGAGGGGATTCAGGGGGTCTGGCCCTAGTTTCTGCTATGCGCTGTTGCTATATCTCCTCCTTACCCATTGAGACCCTCTGGGGCGACCACCAGCGAGCAAAAGCCGGACATTTATGAGCGAGACTGCCAATCCAGTCGCGGAAGCGATTGAAGAAGAAGCCCTGCGGCGGGAGAAGAGCCGTGCTGTGCGGCCGATCCTAGGTCTGGTGCCGTTTGTGCTGGCTTACAAGGGCATGTTGTCTGGCGCCTTTGTGATGCTTGTCATCGCCACCTTGTCGACTCTGGCCTTTCCTGTCGCGGCGCGGAGGGTGATGGATGCGATTAGTGAAGGGGATGTCCACTTCATTGATCAGTACTTCCTTGTGCTTATTTTGGTGGCTGCCCTGCTCGGTGTATCTAGTGCCGCGCGGTTCTATTTTGTCAGTTGGATTGGGGAACGGGTGGTCGCTGACCTTCGCTCTGCGGTCTACGATCATGTCACGCGACTTTCTCCCGCTTTCTTTGAAACCATGCGAACCGGGGAGGTGCTCTCCCGTCTCACCGCAGACACGACCCTGATTAAGACCGTGGTTGGCTCAAGCGCGTCCATTGCGCTCCGCAATATGTTTCTGTTTTTCGGCGCCGCGACGATGATGACCTATACGAGCCCGGGCCTGTCGGGGCTGGTTCTTCTGGCGATCCCCATCATCATTTTGCCTCTGATCATCTTTGGTCGTTGGGTCCGGCGTCTATCACGCCTCAGTCAGGACCGGATTGCCGATACGAGCGCATTTGGCGGTGAGACACTCAACGCAATGCAGACCGTGCAGGCCTTCAATCATGAAGAAATTGATCGCTTCTCTTTTGCGCAAACGGTCGAGGCCTCTTTTGTTGCGGCGCGCAGTCGTATCCAGGCGCGGTCTGTACTCACAGCCCTTGTAATGTTTTTGGGACTTTCAAGCGTCTTCGGTGTCTTATGGGTCGGGGCGCAGGAAGTTATCGTGGGTACGATGACAGGCGGTGAGCTTCTGCAGTTTACGCTTTATGCGCTGATGGCAGCCATGTCGATGGCGGCCCTCTCCGAAGTCTGGGGGGACGTGCAGATGGCCGCAGGCGCGACCGAGCGTCTGATGGAGCTTCTGGCGATTGAGCCTGAAATCCAGGCGCCAGCCAATCCGGTAGCGCTGCCTGAGCCCTCAACGGGCGCGCTCCGCTTTGAGGATGTCGCCTTTTCCTATCCGACACGTCCCGACGTCTCGGCTCTTGATGCCTTAAACCTCTCGGTCAATCCAGGTGAGACGGTTGCGATTGTCGGACCTTCCGGGGCGGGCAAGAGTACGCTCTTCCAATTGTTGCTTCGCTTCTTTGACCCGCAGTCGGGTCGCATTCTGCTCGATGGCGTTGCCCTTCCAGACGGTGACCCGGGTAAGGTGCGGCGCCGTTTTGCACTGGTGCCGCAGGAAACGGTCGTATTTGGGATGAGTGCCCGGGAGAACATCCGCTATGGCCGTCCTGACGCAAGCGATGACGAAGTGCGCGCCGCTGCTAAAGCCGCGCACATTGATGCGTTTCTAAGCGACCTGCCGCAGGGCTATGACACGGTTTTTGGGGAGCGCGGCGTGACACTCTCAGGCGGTCAGCGTCAACGCATTGCCATTGCGCGCGCCATTTTGCGGAACGCGCCGGTGCTGCTTCTGGATGAAGCGACGAGTGCGCTTGATGCAGAGAGCGAGAAGTTCGTTCAGCAGGCGCTAGAAGGGCTAATGGCAGGGCGCACGACCATTGTGATTGCCCATCGTCTTGCGACGGTTCGCAAAGCTGATCGTATTGTTGTCATGGATCAGGGGCGGATTGTCGCTGAAGGTACCCATGATGCCCTCGTTGCAGAAGGGGGACTTTATGCGCGTCTTGCTTCTCTGCAGTTCAGCGCTGATGCATTGGCACTTGCAGCTCAAGAGCCCGCGCCTCCGGCATTTGCTGCAAATGACTAACTGCCAATCGGTAATTCAGGTTTAGGGGAATTTATGACACCGCTTACTCGTAACATTGTTGTTGCTGTCATTATCGTTATCGCCACGTTGAGCTTTATTGGGGTGCGATTTTTTACAAATGCCGGTCAACTCACGACACTCACAGCGGCTATGGAAGTTTCTCCCCAATGCACGGTGCTTGCCGCTCCCCCAGGGCCTGAAGACCTTGTGATTGATCATGAGCGGGCGATGGCCTTTGTGGCTGCAACAGATCGCCGGGCTATTACTGCAGGCGCTGAGAACGTGCGTGGCGGCATTTATGTGATCGATCTTAAAGGTGACCCTTCGACCTGGGCGTTGCGGCCCGTCACCGCTCATGTGCCGGCGGCGTTCCAGCCGCATGGTCTTGGCCTCTATGTGGATGAGGCAGGCGTGCGCACCCTTGCTGTTGTCAATCACACAGGCGATGTGGATAGCGTCGAGCTATTTGATGTGGCGGAGGACGGCATTCTGTCTCATCGGGCGACGGTGAAAGACCAGGCAATGTTCGCGCTCAATGATGTGCAACCGGTTGGTCACAGTTCTTTCTATGCGACGAATGACCATGGCAGCGCCTCAGCATTCTGGAATGCGCTGAGCGATGTTCTGATCACGAGCCAGGCGAACCTTGTATATTTTGATGGCGCATCTGTGCGGGAAGTGGCTGGTGATATGGGCTATGCCAATGGCGTGAATGTCTCTCCCGACGGCAAGACGGTCTATGTGGCTGAGACGAGCGGCATGGCGCTCAATATTTATGATCGCAATATTGAGACGGGTGACCTTACCGCTGTTGACTTTGTCTCGCTTGGCTCCGGCCTCGACAATGTGGATGTTGCACCGGATGGCACTGTGCTCATCGGGGCACACCCAAAGCTTGTTGATTTCATCAATCATGCTGCTGATGCGAAGCAGATTTCACCGAGTCAGGTTGTGCGCCTCATCCCACGGGAAGGCGGGGGCGGTGTTGCTGATACGGTCTATCTCAATCTGGGAGACCAATTGTCGGGATCGAGTGTTGCCGCATCCTATGGCGATAAGATGCTTGTCAGCGGCGTCTTTGATCCGAAGATTTTGGTGTGCGAAATTCTACCGTCACGTACGGAATAGTCAGCTCGCGACTTCCGGGTGGTCCAGTTGAAAAACCAGCCAGTTGACCATCCAATCAGCGGCGAGTTGCAGGTTTCCAACCTGGCAATGGCTGCTTGCATGCTCTTGTTTCGTGAATAAACGTGTTGTCAGAGAGCGGACGTTTGGCAAGTTGCCTGCTTGGCTGAAAAACTGTGGCAGGGGAACCAGATGGTCTTCAGTTCCGCCCAGGAGCAGGAAGTCCTGATCGATCAGATGGGCGAATGGCTGGGTCGTAAAGCTCTCGACCCATTTCAGATAGTCGTAGGGTTTGGTTGTGCCGCTCACATGCATGCCGTGACCGAAGGCCCACCTCGCGAATTCGTCCTTTTTGATCACACCGGACATGAGCGCATTGATTGTGTTGCGCGCGCGACACCGCATGAGGAAGGCGAGCAGCTTTTGTGCGCCGGGGTCGAGCTTTGCCGACAGGCAGCCGAGGAAATCTTCGAGCACATCATAGGCGATGACTTTTTGGATGCGTTTGTCAAAGGCCGCTGCGCGCGGGGCAAGGTATCCACCCAGCGAGATGCCAATCAGGCTGCATGATGATATCTGCAGATGGTCGAGGATTGCACCGACAGGTCGTTCCCAATCGTTCGGCATTGCCAGGTGGTTTAGCATGAGAGGCTCGCCCTGGCCGGGCCCTTCAAACAGAATGAATTCAATACCCCGTCTCGTGAATGTCGCGGCCATCTCGATGAACTCTTCCTTGAACGAGTCAAAGCCGCCATGAACCAAGACGGTGTCGCGTTTGGGACCGTCGGCGGGAAAGACAAGGGCAGGCAGAGTGGTGCCTTCGTAGGGAACATCGACCCGGGTCATCGGCAGGTCAGTCACTTCGCTATAGAAAAGTTCTCTAAAGCGGTTGTAGGCCATGAGCTTGTCTGGATCATCAGGCGCGATGAAGAACTCGGCGGCGCGATAGAAAAAGGCCGCGTTCAGCGCCCTGTTTTCGTCTTCGCTCGTCTTTGCTGCCTCGAGCAAGACAGACTTCCATGTTGCGAGGTCAGATATTTGTGAGGCGATGCGGCGTACTTCTTCCTCGTCCCAATAAGTCAGCCAACGGTTGAGTTGAAAATTGTAGTTGGCATCGTCGTGCAGGTGGCGATAGCCAATTGGGAATTCAAATCGTTTGGACATGGCTGCTTACTCACTAGAGGTCGGTGCTTCGAAACCTGCGATGAGGAAGGTTCTAAGGCTTGCATGGATGCGTGTTGGGGCAGGGGCTTCTCCCAAGGCTGTAAGGCGTGTCTGGTCGCTCAGGGCATGAGCAATGGCACCAATAGCAAAGTCCAATCGCAGGACAAGCTCCAGGCGATCCAGGTGCGGGAGGGCGTTCTCAAACGCGTTGAGAAAGGTTTCAGAGTAAGCCGTGAGTTCGCCACCAAAAATCTCCTTAATGGCATCGGTAGGCTCCACCACCGTACGTGCGAACAGTTTGCCAAAAGCTTGGGCTCCAGGGTCGGCTTTTGCCAAGAGGTCCAACAAAGGGGTCATGAAAGCGTCCAGTAGGTCGCCTGCGTCTGGGATACGCCCGTCTTTGCGTAGGTCCGCAAGAAGTTCCAGGCGTCGCTCAGCCAGTGGCATCAGACGTCGGGCGAACATTTCTCGAATGAGACCTGCCTTGCCGTCAAAATGAAAGTTCACCGCTGCCACGTTGGCACCCGCTGCTTCCGTGATCGCCCGAATGGAGGTGCCATCAATGCCCTGGGCTGCGCAGAGCCGCTCAGCGGCATCGAGCAGTCGTTCTTTTGTCGGTTTGGTCATGATCTATAGGTAATTCAAACGATTGTTTGAGTCAAACGTTTGTTTGAATTTCGAGCAAGCCACAAATGTTCATGCAATTTGCGGCTGTGAGCTGCTTATCGCTCGGTAAGTTTGAACTCAATGCGGCGATTGCGGCGGTTGGTCGCCTCGCCGCTTCCTTCCGCCAGCGGGTGGAATTCCGCAAAGCCAGCAGAAGAGAGCCTGCGTTCGCTCACCCCGCCATCGATCAGATATTGCACCACTGACAGGGCACGGGCGTTGGCAAGGTGCCAGTTTGATGGAAACTCCGAGGTTTGGATCGGCGTCGCATCTGTGTGGCCGTCCACGCGCAGGATCCAGTTGATGTCACCGGGAATCTCCGCCGTGATTTCTCGAATGGCCACAGCGATTTTGCGAAGCTCTCTCTGACCGGCAGGGCTGATGTCAGCTGAGCCTGAGGCAAAGAGGATTTCTGACTGAAGGACAAAACGATCGCCAACGACTTCAATGTCGTCGCGATTGCCCAGTGCTTCTTTCAGGCGGGCAAAGAAGTCGGAGCGATAGCGGGCGAGCTCTTGAACTTTTTGGGCGAGTGCTGAATTGAGGCGGCGGCCAAGATCTGCAATCTGTGCGTCAGACTCTCTGTCCTTTGCTTCGGCGGCTTCGAGTGCTTGTTCCAATGCGGCCAGCTGTCGACGGAGTGCCGCGAGCTGTTGGTTGACCAACTCCACCTGGGCGAGGGCTTGCGCACTGATTTGTCGTTCTTCATCCAGTTCGGAGAGGAGAACCGCTTCACGCTCTCCGGCTCCAGCACCATCCGCGAGCAGGCCGGCGAGACGTGATTGTTCATCCTCAGCGCTAGCGAGTGCGCTGGAAAGGGAGGCGACGGTCGATTGCAGGTCAGCATTCTCAAGCTGGGCGAGCGCCAGCAGATCGGCCAGCTCGGACACCTGGGACCGCAAACGATCAAGTGCGCTGTCTTTGCCTGTGATTGACTGTGCCAGGAAGAATTGGGTCAGCATGAAAATGGAGAGCAGAAAGACCAGCACCAGCAACAGCGTTGCCATGGCGTCCACAAAGCCCGGCCAATAGTCTGCGCTGGGTGCTCGGCTTCTGATGCGGTGGGAAATGGCCATGATATCTACCGGGGGTTAGCGGCCCTCTTGCTCCAACACGCGGGTCAACCGCTCAAGGATAGGCTGCATGGCTTCCTGATTGCGGGCAAGGCCGTTGACCAGGTGTTGCTCCGCGCGCATCTGCTCTGTAAGAGCAGCGATCTGATTGGCCAGCGCCATCAATGTCTGGCTGGGATCAGCTGTGGGGGCGGTGTCCCCATTGGTGCCGACAATGTCGGTCACGGTGGAGAGCCACTCTTCCAGTTCATTGTAGAAGCGGTTTTGTGCCTGTCCTGCCTGGAGGTCGAGAAAGCCCAGAATCAGGGAGCCTGCGAGGCCGAACAGGGAGGACGAGAAGGCCGTGCCCATGCCTCGAAGCGGCTCCTGCAGGCCCTCCCTGAGGGTGCTGAAGACCGTCAGGCTGTCGGTCGCATCGACGTCAAGGCTATCGAGTGTGCCCGCGATGGAGGAGACCGTGGCAAGCAGGCCCCAGAAGGTCCCGAGAAGGCCTAAAAAGATCAGAAGCCCAATCATGTAGCGGGAAATTTCGCGCTGTTCTTCCAGTCGCGAGGCAAGGCTGTCGAGCAAGGAGCGCATGGACAGAGCACTCAGCACCACATGGGTTGTGCGGTTGCCGAACATGGTGGCCATGGGCGCCAAAAGTTTGGGTGGCTTCGGCAAGGCGAGGCCAGGGTCAGACCGTCGGAACGAATTCACCCAGCGAATTTCAGGACCGAGAACCATGATCTGGCGGAACGCATAGAGGGTGCCGATGATAAGCACGCCGACGATTAAGCCGTTGAGCCCAGGGTTGGCCATAAAGGCTTCGGAGAATTGCGGTAGCAGAATAAGACCGAGAAATCCCACTAGGGTTAAAAAGAGCAACATCCGGGTGAGATAAGGGCGGGGTCGCGAAAGGGTTACGCCGTCCTGACTGTCCATATTCTCTCCCCCTCGGATTGCTTGTGGTTATCGGCTGCTCAAAAGAATATCGACCCGGTCAGTCGGCCCGCTGTCACGTGTGCCACCAAGTGCGCGCACATCAATCCGACTTTGTAAAACGCCTCGCTCGACGAGGAATTTCCGCACATTGAGTGCCCGCTTTAGGGAGAGGCGCCGGGCATCGGAGCTCACATCTCCCGCCGCGCCAGCAAAGGCCTGGATCTCGATCCGATCATCGTGGCGCATCAGTTCTACCGCCACCATCTCCAACTCGTCACGGGCAGCGCCCAGAATATCGGGTGTGTTTCCTTCAAAGCGCAGACGGTGGCTTGCTGATTGAGGCGCAGGCAGGCTGGCAATCTGGACGGGCGGCTCTTGGACAGGCGGCACTTGGATTGTCTGGGCTGGCGTTGATTTTGGTGCCGAAACCGGGGGATTGGGTACCGTGCTCTGTACCGTCGAGGCAGGTGACGGCAAAGGTGCCAAAGTGTTTGATGACGCGACGGGTGCTTGCATCGTCTGCTCAACGGGCGTCACGGGACGGGGTTTGATACTTTGAGGTGCCGGCGCGGCGGTTCTTGTGATTGGTGTCGGGACAGGTGAGAGGACCGGTGTCGCTGGCGTGGCCGCTGTTGGTTGCACCTCAACTGCTGTTGCGTCGACAGGACCTAGAACTTTTGGTAGTTCCTGTGACTGCCGAACAGACGCTGGCGGTGTGAGCAATATGCGCGTTGGCGGTGTTTGGCCCGGATAGCGAAGCTGTACCGGCTGCTTTCCTGGAGCGATGCGTGCGTCAGCCTCTGTGCGGCCACCAATGGCTGTCAAATCGACTTCCACATCTGCATGAGCAGACACAGTCGTCAGCGCAACGAAAAGAGCTGGAACAATGAGGGTGGTTGGGCCTGCGGTGCGCATTTCTTGACGGTCCTTACTCTCCGGGCTCGCTGATTTCGCTTGTCAGCACCAATTCCGACTCAGCAGACATTATTGCTGGCTCTTGCAGGTGCTGCCAGTCTCAGACAGATAATTTCCCAAGCCAAGGTTAAGGGGGCAAGGTTAAGGGAGCCAAGGTTGAGCATGAAGGGGGCAAAATTGGGGCGGGCACCCGTCAGGCACTTCCTGCTTTCTTAATGATGCTCATCAAAGGCCGGTGGAGGGCTTCGTTTGTCGCCAGAACACTGCCATTGCCCAGAACGTCTGACTTGTTATTGAGATCGGTGATGGTGCCACCAGCTTCGCGGACGAGAATAATACCTGCGGCCAGGTCCCAGGCGTTCAGGCCTCGTTCCCAATAGGCATCGAAACGTCCTGCGGCGACAAAAGCCATATCGATGGCGCAAGATCCTGTGCGCCGGACACCAGCAACCTGCGGCATGATTGTCGCTAGCTCCTGCGAGAAAACGGCGTGAGACTTCCCACCGATATGGGGAATGCCCGTGCAGACAACTGCTTGGGACAAGTCCCGGCGCGCCGCCACACGCAGGCGCTTGTCATTGACGAACGCGCCTTTGCCCTTTTCTGCCCAGAAAAGCTCATCGGAAATCGGATTATAAGTGAGACCGGCAATGATCTCGCCCTCTCGTTCCAGGGCGATGTTGATGGCGAAGAGCGGAATGCCATGGAGGAAGTTCGTGGTGCCGTCCAGCGGATCAATGATCCAGCGGTGGCTCTTGTCTGTCCCTTCAATGGTGCCGCTTTCTTCCAACAGAAAACCATATCCCGGCCGGGCGCGGGTCAGTTCTTCGCGCAAGGTTTCTTCTGCGCGAAGATCAGCGGCGGAGACAAAATCGCCGGGGCCTTTGACGGAAACCTGAAGGTTCTCAACCTCTCCAAAATCACGAGACAGGGTCCGGGCGGCCTTGCGGGCAGCCTGCACCATGACGGTGAGGGTAGGGGAGTGGCGGCTGCTCATGCGATGTGCCTTCGTGTCATACTAAATGGTGGAAAATGTTTGTCAGTGGAGGCCGGCTATTCAGCGCGCTTCACATAAGTGACTTCATTGGTGTCGACAACAATTTTGTCACCGGTGTTGACGAAGGGCGGCACCATGACGCGGACACCGTTTTCCATCATTGCAGGTTTGTATGATGATGTGGCTGTCTGTCCTTTAACGACAGGCTCTGTGTCTGTGATTTCGAGGGTCACGTGATCGGGTAGGCTGATGCCCAGAGGTCTGCCTTCATGGCTCTCGACGGTCACTTCCATGCCGTCCTGCAGGAAGGCCGCGCGCTCCCCAACAAAGTCGGTTTGCAGTTCGATTTGCTCATAGGTCGTGGTGTCCATGAAAGTCAGCATGCCGTCGACTTCGTAGAGATATTGATAGTCTTTTTGTTCCAGCCGGATCTTCTCAACTGTTTCGGCTGACCGGAAGCGTTCGTTCAGCTTTGAGTTGTCGATCAGGTTCTTCAACTCAACCTGGGCAAACGCACCGCCTTTACCAGGCTTCACGTGCTGCGTTTTTACTGCAACCCAAAGCCCGCCTTTGTGCTCGATGACATTGCCAATGCGAATTTCGTTGCCGTTGATCTTCATGCGCTTACATCCGGAAGGGCCAGGTTCGAGCGACTAGGTCAAAGCTGGCTGAAAACAAAGGTCAAGGCGCAAAGCCGCCCTGTCGGCGCTTGGATAGCACTTGAGCGGGGTTGGTTCCAACCGGAATCGCGGATTAGAGCGAAATCCTGCTCAAACCTCACCCAAAACCCGTGTTCAGTGTCGTTCTGAGAGCCTATTGAGGCCGGGTTGCGGCTTCCCAGTCTTTTAGGGCTTCTTCTGCTTGGGCGAGTAGTTCAGGGGTCATTTCAGGTTCGAGCAGGGCTGCGAGCTCCGGGTCATCCTGACCTCCCGCGCGCGCAATGCTGAGCCAGGTATAGGAAGCCATGAGGTCCTTCTCGACGCCTTTACCGAGGAAGTACATGCGGGCAAGGCGTGTCTGAGCCAGCGTATCTCCGCGTAATGCGGCTTCGTTGAACCAGGTGGCCGCTTTTTCTTCACTTTTCTCAACGCCTGTCCCGTTTGCATAGAGGAACGCAAGCGCAGTCTGTGCTTCTGCTAACCCTTCGGCTGCTGCGAACTGGAAGAATTCGACAGCGCCAGCTGGGTGTTTTTCAACACCCGTGCCCTCGACCAGCATCAGACCCAAATTGTAGGCAGCGTCGGCCTGGCCTTTTTCAGCAGCTTTGCGGAAGTAGCTGGCTGCGCGGCTCATATCCTGCGGTTTGAGTTCACCAGCGGCGTAGATGGCGCCCATTGAATAGAGCGCGCCTGGATGGCCCGCGTCTGCCGCTTCCCGAAAAAGCTGGACGGCGCGGTCTGAGTTGGCGCTTCCACCCTCACCGGCAGCGAGCATGTTAGCGAGTTCGAATTTGGCGGGAATAAGACCGCCTGAGCTTGCTCGCTCAAAATAGCGCCGGGCTTCCGCATCGTTCCGCGCGGTACCAGCCCCCGTGCGGTAGGCGGAGGCAAGGGCAAAAGCGGCAGTTGGGTTGCCTGCATCTGCTGCAGACTTGAACCAGCGAAGGCCTTCGACATAGTCAGCCTCAACACCTTCACCGTTAAAGAGCATGGTGCCGAGCAGCAATTGAGCATCTGGATTGCCCCCAAGGGCAATTTCTCTCAAGCCCGCGAGGGCGTTTACGTAGTCACCAGCCTGATAGGCCTTTGCGGCTTCCTCAAAGGTTTGCGCGTTTGCGGGGGCAATGGGAAGGAAGGCCAGGCTCACGCTCAGCAGAAGGGAAGAAACGGTCAAGCGAGGCATGGTAAGGCAAGGCATGGGCTTACTTTCTCTATAGTCAATCCAGCGTTAGGCAGATCGAGACTGTTCAGCCTCGCTTATGATGCGGTTGAACTCCGCCACGGCTGCCGCAGGTCCGTGGGAATGGCTCCAAACTCCAGCAGAAATCGCCAGAAAATCAGCGCCTGCTGTCACCAGTGGTGCAGCGTTCTCAATTGTAATCCCGCCAATGGCGACGCAAGGAACTTCAAACAGTGACGACCACCAAGTCAGGATCTCAGGTTCGGCCTTACTTATAGCCGCCTTTGTGTCGGTTTTATGAAAGGCGCCAAAGGCCACGTAATCCGCGCCTGCTTCGCCTGCAACCATGGCCAGATGGCGCGTGGCGTGGCAGGTGACACCGACAATGTGGTCCGGCCCGACGAGTTTTCGGGCTTCCTCATAAGGCGTGTCGTTTTGACCGACATGAACACCGTCCGCGCCGAGTTCCGCTGCGAGGTCCGCGCGGTCATTGATCAGAAAGGCGGCACCGGCGGCTTGAGTGATGGGCAGGAGGATCTCTGTGGCACGCCGGATGGTTTCCGCCTCCGCGGTGGTCTCGCCGTCTTCCTGCTTCAGGCGGAGCTGCACGCAAGCGACATCGCCTGCACCCAAGGCCGCTTTCAGCGTTTCGGCAAAACCTTCCGGCTCAAGACGCGGTGGCGTGATGAGATAGAGGCGACAGTCAGGTGGTGTTTGCTCGGTCATAGAGCCGGTTTATCGCGACCAGAGGCCCCGTGTCACCCGTTTTCGAGGGCTGCGACACCGGGGAGGGTCTTTCCTTCGAGCCATTCAAGGAAGGCACCACCGGCTGTTGAGACATAGGAGAAGTCGTCGGCAGCGCCCGCGCTATTCAGTGCTGCGACGGTATCGCCGCCACCTGCAACAGAAACCATCGTCCCCATTTTGGTGAGCATGGCCACGTGGCGGGCAGCTGTATCTGTTCCCACATTGAATGGCTCGACTTCAAACGCGCCCAGCGGTCCATTCCAAACCACGGTCTTGGCGGTTTCAAAATGGCCAGCGAGGGTTGCCAGGGTGTCGGTGCCGACGTCGAGGATCATTTGATCTTCGGGCACTGCATTAATCGGCACTGTCTTGGAGGCTGCATGCGCCTTGAACTCCCCAGCAACAACAGCATCGGTTGGCAGGATGATGATGCATCCTGCAGTCTCAGCTTTCCCCATAATTTCGCGGGCTGTGTCAGCCAAATCATGCTCACAAAGCGATTTTCCCACATTCACGCCTTTGGCGGCGAGGAAGGTATTGGCCATGCCGCCGCCGATCACCAGGGCGTCGACTTTTGCGACCAGATTACCAAGGAGATCAAGTTTGGTGGAGATTTTGGCACCACCCACAATGGCTACGACAGGGCGTTCGGGCTCTCCGAGAGCTTTACCCAGAGCATCGAGCTCTTGTTCCATTGCGCGGCCTGCATAGGCTGGGAGCAGATGGGCAATGCCCTCTGTTGACCCGTGGGCGCGGTGGGCGGTGGAGAAAGCATCGTTCACATAAATCTCTGCATTGGCGGCGAGCGCCTCGGCAAATTCCTTGTCGTTCTTTTCTTCACCAACGTGGAAGCGGGTGTTTTCCAGGACCACAATCCCGCCGTCGCTGAGAGCGGAAAGGGCGTCGCCTGCGGCGAGGCCGATACAGTCTTCAGCAAAGGTGACGGGGGCCCCCAGAAGATCGCCAAGAGCAGCTGCGATGGGCTTCAGGCTCATCTCCGGCTTGCGCTCACCTTTGGGGCGTCCGAAGTGGGAGAGAATGCCGACCTTGGCGCCCTTGGCGCTTAAGTCTTTCAGAGTGGGCAGAAGACGCTCAAGACGGGTGGCATCGCTTACGTCACCTGCCTCATTGACGGGAACATTCAAGTCTGCGCGGACAAGCACATGTTTGCCTGTGAGGGGGCCTTGTCCGAATAGATCGTCAAGCGTCTTGTGGTTTGCCATCTGTCTTCTTTCCGAAAATATGTTTGCCGCGTTGGCGGCGTATAAACGACAACGCCCCCGAACTTACATTCGGGGGCGCTGCATAACGTTGGGATGATTAGAGCAGTTTGCCCATGGCAACGGCTGTGTCACCCATGCGGTTCGCAAAACCCCATTCATTGTCGTACCAAGACAGAACGCGCACGAAGCGGCTTCCCATGACCTGTGTCTGTGTCAGGTCGAATGTGGACGAGTTTTTATTGTGGTTGAAGTCGATGGAGACCAGAGGCTCATCAACATAGCCGAGCACGCCTTTCAGGGGGCCATCGGCTGCTTTCACAATTGCCTTGTTCACTTCTTCCGCTGTCACCGCGCGGCCAGCATCGAAACAGAGGTCGATCATGGAGACGTTTGGTGTTGGAACGCGGATCGCTGTGCCGTCAAGCTTACCAGCCAGCTGTGGCAGAACCAGGCCAACGGCTTTGGCAGCACCCGTTGATGTGGGGATCATGGACATGGACGCAGCACGTGCACGGCGCAGGTCCGAGTGCAGTGTATCCACTGTGCGCTGATCGCCTGTGAAAGCGTGGATTGTTGTCATATAGCCCTGCTTGATGCCGCAGAGCTTGTCGAGAACCTGAGCAACAGGGGCCAGGCAGTTGGTGGTGCAGGATGCGTTGGAAACCACTTTGTGGCTCTTGCGCAGCTTCTTCTCGTTCACGCCGTAGACGACGGTGAGGTCTGCATTGCTTGCGGGCGCAGAAACAAGAACCTTCTTGGCGCCAGCTTCGAGGTGCGCGGAAGCTTTTTCTTTAGAAGCAAAAAGACCTGTGCATTCCAGCGCGATATCAACGTCGAGTTTTTCCCAAGGGAGTTTCGATGGGTCGCGCTCAGCTGTGATCTTGATGGAGCCCTGACCCACATTCATGGAGGACTTGGTTGTGCGGACTTTGCCAGGGAAGGGGCCGTGCACACTGTCATATTTCAGAAGGTGCGCATTGTCGTCCACGCTGCCCAAATCGTTGATTGCAACGACCTGAAGGTCCTTGCGGCCAGATTCTGCAATGGCCCGAAGGACCAAACGGCCGATCCGACCAAACCCATTAATTGCTACGCGTGTTGCCATGTTCTAGTTCTCCTTAGCCTCTCCGCTCTGATCCGGTTTTACGGTTAGAGCCGTTCTTTTGCGGCCGCCACTGCCGCTTCTGCTGTGATTTCAAAGTGATTGTACAGATCGTCGATGGGGGCACTGGCGCCGAACCCTGTCATGCCGACAAAGGCACCATCCATCCCGATATATCGGTCCCAACCCTGCTGGATTGCGGCCTCAATGGCGACGCGTACTGTGCCTTCGCCGAGAGTTTGCTTCTTGTACTCCGCTGACTGCTGCTCGAAGAGCTCCAGGCAAGGCGCTGAAACGACGCGCGCGCCAATGCCCTCGGTCTGAAGTTGCTTCTGTGCATCCATCGCTATGGCAACTTCTGACCCGGTTGCAATCAAAGTGACTTTCGCGTCGCCCTTGGCAGGGCTCAGCTCATAAGCACCGCGAGCACAGAGATTTTTATCGGTGTGTTCCGTGCGAACGAGTGGAAGACCCTGACGGGTGAGCGCAAGAATGCTCGGTGTATCTTTTGTTTCGAGCGAAAGCTGCCAGCATTCAGCTGTTTCCACCGCATCTGCCGGGCGGAACACGTTTAGGTTTGGCATGGCGCGGAGCGCTGCCAGATGTTCAACGGGCTGGTGTGTCGGGCCATCTTCGCCAAGGCCGATGCTGTCATGGGTCATCACATAGACAACCCGCTGGTTCATCAGCGCTGAAAGCCGGATTGATGGGCGGCAATAATCTGTGAAGACCAGAAATGTGCCTGAGTAGGGAATCAGCCCCCCATGAAGTGCCATGCCGTTCATGGCGGCGGCCATGCCGTGTTCGCGGATGCCGTAATGGATGAAACTGCCGCTAAAATCGTCAGCGGTCACTGCTACCTGTTCTTTGGAGCGGGTGTTGTTTGAGCCGGTCAGGTCAGCGGATCCGCCAATGGTTTCCGGCACGACGGCATTGATGACGTTCAGTGTTTCCTCTGACGCTTTGCGGGTCGCCCAGCCTGGCTTGTCGGCACTCAGCTGCTTCTTGAAGTCATTGATGGCTTGTTCGAAGCCTGCTGGCAGGTCGCCCGCGAGACGGCGGTCGAATTCAGCACGGGTTTCTGCGTCCAGCGCCTCGTAGCGTTCTTCCCAGGACTTGCGCGGCTTGCAGCTCTTCAGACCAGCGACGCGCCAGGCGTCCAGGACGTCGGATGGAATGTCGAACGGTTCATGAGGCCAGCCGAGCTCTTTTCTGGTGAGTTCAATCTCTTCAGCGCCGAGAGCCGCACCATGAGACGAAGACTTGCCGCCCTTGTTGGGTGAGCCAAAACCAATCGTCGTCTTACAAGCGATCAGGCTTGGTTTGTCTGTTTTCTGTGCTTCGGCAATGGCTTTTTCGATGGCGTCTGCATCATGGCCGTCAATGCGGACGGCATCCCAGCCAGCAGCTTCGAAGCGTTTCAATGCATCGCCTGATTCAGACAGGCTGAGGGGCCCATCAATGGAGATGTCATTGTCATCGTAGAGGACGATCAGGCGCGAGAGACCCAGGTGCCCTGCAATGGAGATTGCTTCGTGGCTGATGCCTTCCATAAGGTCGCCGTCTGAAGCGATGGTATAGGTGTAGTGATCGACAAGATCAGAGCCGAAGCGGGCTTGCTGCAATCGTTCAGCGAGCGCCATGCCAACGGCTGTTGAAATGCCCTGGCCGAGTGGGCCCGTTGTGGTTTCCACACCGGCTGTGTGACCGAATTCCGGGTGGCCCGGGGTCTTGGACCCCATCTGACGGAAATTTTTGATCTCATCCAGGGTCATGTCTTCATAGCCCAGAAGGTAGAGCAGAGAGTAGACCAACATGGAGCCGTGACCGGCGGAGAGAACGAAGCGATCGCGATCTGGCCAGTTAGGCTGTCGCGGGTCGAATTTCATGAATTTGGTGAAGAGCACGGTCGCCATATCGGCTGCGCCCATAGGCATGCCCGGGTGGCCAGATTTGGCCTTCTCGACTGCATCCATAGACAAGGCCCGGATTGCATTCGCCATCATGTGATGGGTTGCTGGTACAGCGGCGGATTCGTTCTCTGAGGAAACAGAGGCCGCTGCCGATTGCTCTGATGGCGTCATTTTTAAACTCTTGTTGCCGTGGGCTGCCTAAATCGAGAGTGATCTGGCAGCGCAGTATAGTCGGCGGGACTATTCATGAAGAGCAATCTCTGTGGCCAGCCCCCTGAGCCACACGAAAAGGACCATCACTTGATGACCTTTGATCACTTCCTGCTCTGTCTGAGTCCTGCTCAAGGCGCCGTATGCAAATGCTAAAGCCAGCCTTGAAAAACCCTGTCCAGAGCGGCGCCACAATGACTATCTGCCTATGGAGAGTCAATGGGCTTCGGGGGTATTTGGCTTGATTTGGCAAGCATCTCTCCCTGATTGGAAAAGGCATTCGAATATGCCAAGTCATAGGTGGGCCGTGCAGGCGTCGTCCTCACTTGGCGTGGACGAAATCAGCGCAAAATTGGTTCCAAACCCTTCTGTTGACCGAGTTTGTGACGGCCCCCTATCTTAGGCACTGCGATTTGCGGCGTTTTTGTGCGCCAAGACCAATCAAAAGGCACGGATGATATGAGCGAGCTTGATAAGGCCATGGAAGCGTTTTCGGCTGCCCTGGACAAGTTGGAGGGCGCTCTGGGCGGTCATGAGGTTCGGACGGAAGCGCGTTCTGAACTGGAAAACCAGATCGCCGGCCTGAAGGAAGATCGGGCGCGCCTGGCAGAAGAATTGGATATTGCGCACGCAGATGTCAGGCGGCTGGACAGCCTCAATGAGCGGGCATCAGCTGAGATCGACGCCACGCTCAAAGATATCGACCGCCTGCTTGCTTAGCTCTGATTGAAAGGACGTGGCTCATGGGCCAAGTCAATGTCTCTATTAACGACCGTTCCTACTCCGTTGCATGTGGCGATGGGGAAGAAGAACATTTACGAGAACTGGCACGCTATCTTGATGGACATGTCGCCGAGCTCGCCAAATCTGTCGGCCAAGTCGGCGACACGCGCCTTCTCCTCCTGGCAGGGTTGTTGCTCGCGGATGAATATTCCGATGCGCTGAAGCGTGTTGAAACCCTGACCGCTGAAGTGAAAAGCCTGAAGGACACCCAAGAGAGCGAGATGGGGCGTGAAGAAGCCGTTGAGCAGACGCTCACGACCTTTATCAGCGATGCGGCGAGCCGAATTGAGAAGATGGCGGATACGCTCGAAGCTTCCTAACAGCGCCCGGGCGAGGTGGCGGCACAGGATTTCTGTGGAAAGTTTCTGACGGAAGCGTGTTACAATTATCATGGGTGCTGCCGGATGCGTCAGGAACGCTATTGCTCGGGGCCTTACGTTTCTCTAGGGAACTGTCCCTGGGGCGGGCTGTGGCCTGCTTCACACGGTGCCCACCTACTCTTGTAGGTCTCCGAGAATCACTGTTCCAACGATCCGGTGGGCCCACTTTGTTTCAGCCAGGCGTTTATGGCTTGGACTATCTGCTTTGTTGAGCCCTCATGCCTGATCCAACATCTTCAGCTGCTGCAACCCTTTCTAAATCCGTGCTTCGACAACAGGCATTGCAAAACCGTGCGGATGCCAGGAAATCACTTGGCGAGGCGGCGGGCCAAGCCATTCTCGACCATTTCCTGGCCGATGTGCCACGGACGTCAGGCGCTTCCATTGCTGGGTATTTTCCGATCCGTTCAGAAGCTGATCCGGTTCCGTTGATGACCGAGCTTGGTCAGCTTGGGCATACCTGTGCGCTGCCACGGGTTGTTGGCGCTGATAAACCGCTTCGCTTTTTCAGATGGAGGCCTGGCGACGTGACAGAAGAAGGTGCCTTTGGAACCCGAGTGCCGGCCAAAAAAGCGGAGGAAATCATCCCAGATATTCTGCTTATTCCGCTCGTCGCGTTTGATTTGAGCGGATTTCGTCTGGGGTATGGTGGTGGTTTTTATGACCGCACACTGGAGACGCTAAGAGCTAAACGCCCTTGTCTCGCTGTCGGTCTTGCTTATTCGGTCCAGGAATATGACACGCTGCCCCATGATGTGTATGACCAACCTCTGGATTGGGTGGTGAGTGAAAAAGGCAGCCGCCTCTTCGAAAGGACGAGTTTGTGAGATTGTTGTTTTTAGGCGATTTGGTCGGTCGGGCGGGGCGCGATGCTGCCATTGCAGCGTTGCCGCGTCTGCGTGCAGACCTCAAAGCCGACTTTGTTGTTGTTAATGGTGAGAATGCCGCCGGCGGGTTTGGCATCACAGGATCCATCTGTGATCAGGTCTTTGACGCAGGCGCGGACGTCATCACACTTGGCAACCATGCCTGGGACCAGAAGGAAGCGCTCGTCCATATCGAACGCGAGTCGCGGTTGATCCGACCGCGCAACTACCCTGAAGGCACACCCGGCAAAGGCAGCGATTTGTTTGAGACCTCTGATGGTCGCCGCGTGATGGTGGTGAACGTGCTCGGCAGCGTCTTTATGAATGCGTTGGATGATCCTTTTGCAAGTGTCGATGAGGCTCTTGAGGAATGCCCGCTGGGCATGGTGGCGGATGCAGTGATTGTTGATATGCATGCAGAAGCGACCTCGGAAAAGATGGCCATGGGCCATTTCTGTGATGGACGTGCGAGCCTTGTGGTGGGGACGCACAGCCATGTGCCAACTGCAGATGCGCAGATTTTTGATGGGGGCACGGCCTATCAGACAGATGCGGGCATGTGCGGGGATTACAATTCCGTCATTGGCATGGAGAAGGATGAGCCGATCAACCGGTTCACGCGCAAAATTCCAAGCGGCCGTTTTACGCCGGCGTCTGGAACTGCCACGGTCTGCGGTGTCTTTGTTGAAACCGATGACAAGACAGGTCTTGCACTTCGTGTTGATCCCGTCCGTATTGGTGGCCGGTTGAAAGAGCTTTTGCCCGTCTGAGCGAAACAACACCCTGAATAGGGTGGCTGTACTACATAGGACTGAAATCAAGCTGTTTGAATTGATCTAGGTCTAACTCCTTTCAAGATTTTTCCCTAAACTGCATGTGGGGGCTCTGAGCACGGCGTTGACGCGCGGTCAGTCGCCTGCTCCGTTAAGGAGTTGCAAAATGAACATGCTAAAAATGGGTCTTGCTGGTGTTCTCGCCTTCGGACTTGTTGCCTGTGAACCAGGTGCTGGCCCCAAACAACAGATTGGGACCGTTGGTGGTGCCGTTGCAGGAGGCCTCGCGGGATCGGCGTTCGGATCAGGCTCTGGTCGCTTGGTGGCGGTCGGTATCGGAACGTTACTCGGTGCAATGGCAGGAGGCGAGGTCGGGCGGTCCCTAGATCGTGCTGACCGTCTCTATCTCGAGCGGACGACCGGACATGCGCTTGAATATGGCCCCTCAGGCGTTGCACAAACCTGGCAGAATCCCGATAGCGGGCATTACGGTGCGGTCACGCCGAAACCTGCGTACCAAACCCCTCAAGGTCAGTTTTGTCGTGAGTATCAACAGACAATTACCGTTGGCGGGCAAAGAGAACAGGCCTATGGCACGGCTTGTCGGAATGCAGACGGCAGCTGGCGGATTGTAAGTTAAGTTTGCCACTGGCTGGATTTCAAAAAAATCCCCGCCTCAACGCAGGGTGGTGCGGTGAGGCGGGGCGTCGTGCACCGTCGGGGATCAGACGGTACTCAAGCTCTGACCCCATACGGGTGGCGGGTCAGGATCAGAGCTATCTCAGGGTGCTGTCGAAAGGGTGGTTAGAGTTTTTTCACTTCAACTAGGAATTTCTCGACTTCTTCTCCAAGCACATCTGCCTGGCTGTTTAGTTCTGAGGAGCTCTGCAGTACCTGACCTGCGGCCTCTCCGGTGTCGGCTGCCGCTTGTGTCACGGTTCCAATGTTGGAGGACACATCCTGCGTGCCTGTTGCGGCTTCCTGGACATTGCGGCTGATCTCTGTAGTCGCGGCGCTTTGCTCTTCTACAGAGGCGGCAATTGATGAGGCGATCTCATTGATCTTCTGGATCGTCGTGCCGATTGACTCGATCGCTTCAACGGCGCCCTCCGTCTCCTGTTGAATGGTGCCAATTTGTGTGGCGATTTCTTCGGTCGCCTTAGCTGTTTGACTGGAAAGCTCTTTCACCTCTGCGGCCACAACCGCAAACCCTTTGCCGGCTTCTCCAGCTCGAGCGGCTTCAATTGTGGCATTGAGCGCTAGTAGGTTGGTTTGGCTTGCAATGTCCTGGATGAGGTTGACGACTTCGCCAATCTTTTCTGAAGCTGCAACCAGTCCCTGGACGGTTGCGTTGGTGCGTTCTGCTTCGGCAACAGCCTCTTGGGCAATGCTTGAGCTGTCGGCAACCTGGCGGGTGATTTCGCTGATTGAGTTGGACATTTCTTCAGCCGCGCTTGCAACCGTCTGCACATTTGCGGTCGTTTCTTCAGCCGCCGCGGCAACGGTGCTCGCTTGTTTGGTGCTTTGTTCGGCGTTTTCGGCGAGAGTCTCCGCCATATTTTTCATGGCGTTGGACTTGTCTCCTACGTCAGACACAATCGCCTTCACGTTGCTTTCAAAGTCAGTGATCGCATTTTGAAGCTGTGTAACCACGCTCCAGGTGACCATGGCCCCGACATAAGTGCCGGCATTGTCGTGCACCGCAGAAACATTGAGATCCAGTGTTTCCGGGCCCAGCTTGATTTTAGCGTTGTGGGGCAGGTTTTTTGGGTCTGCCAGCACGCCGCGCTGGTGCGCAGGTTGTTTGTGGAAGACATCAATGCAGACACCCATCATGTTTTCAGGGTCAACTTCGTGAGGAAGAAGGTCGCGGACTGTTTTGAGCGTTTCGACGCTTGTCTTGTTGATGTAATTGATCTTCAGGTCGACCGGGTCTGCCATCATGACATTGATCGGCATATTATCGAGCATGGTCAGGAGGGTCTCGCCATCGACGCTTCCCGCATCCTGGGCTGAAGCAATGCTGATTACATCAGCAGTTTCAGCGGCTGCACTTTTTCTCTTGAACATTGGCTGTTCCCCTCTTGATCTCTAAAGTCCCTGACGGTGTCGCTTTGACGTCAGGGCACCCCTCTGGTGGTCTCGATTTATCCAGTTGCCTTGACGCTGTTTGCTTCTAGGCGTTGAATGGCTCGATACACCAAGAAGTTGTATCGATTTGTCTATACAACTATAGATAGGTTAACAGATAATGAACGTTTTACCTAAGAACCGATGTTTTTTACGGTGCCGGTGCTGAGGTAGGGGTGACGAAAAGGGATTGGCGGGAAAGCTGTTTGGTGAGGGCGGAGGCCCGCCTATGGATTTTGAGGCGCACGCTGCCTATAAAGGGCGCAAATCGGCGTTTCAGACGATAGCGCCACCCTTACCTTCACGTTGAAAGAGCGAACGCCATGGCGGGACATTCCAAATTCAAGAACATCATGCATCGCAAAGGGGCGCAGGATAAGAAGCGCGCCAAGCTCTTCTCCAAGCTGGCGAAAGAGGTCACGGTTGCGGCCAAGATGGGGATGCCAGATCCGGAGCATAACCCCCGGCTGCGAGCCGCCATCAATGCTGCCCGCGCGCAGTCCATGCCCAAAGACAATATCGAGCGGGCGATCAAGAAGAGTACAGAGCAAGGCGGCGAGAATTATGAAGAGGTTCGCTATGAAGGCTTCGGGCCAGCTGGCGTTGGCGTAATTGTCGAGGCGCTCACGGACAATCGCAATCGTACTGCCAGCGAAGTGCGGACAATTTTTGCCAAGAATGGTGGAAACCTTGGGGAGACTGGCTCGGTTTCGTTCAGCTTTGAGCGGGTTGGCTCCATCGAATATGCAGCTGATGCAGCCGATGCAGACGCCATGTTTGAGGCGGCCATTGAGGCAGGGGCTGATGATTGCACGTCGGACGACGAAGGCCACACGCTTATCTGCAACGCCGAAAGCCTTCATGAGGTTGCAGGCGCGCTTGAGACTGCCTTCGGGGCGGCAAATAGCGCCACGATCATCTGGAAGCCGACCAACACGATCCCTGTAGAAGCCGATCAGGGCGAGACCCTCCTACGCTTGTTGGATTTGCTGGACGATAGCGATGATGTGCAGCAGGTTTATGCGAACTTCGAAATGTCCGATTCGGTGATGGAGCAACTCTCTGCCTGATCGGAAATGGAAGCGCTGGAATTGCGCTTTGATCAGGCGAGACAATGAGCGAAACTGTCAGATTGCTGGGATTGGATCCCGGATTGCGCGCCATGGGATGGGGTGTGATTGATGTGACGGGCAACCGCTTGTCACATGTGGCTAACGGGACGGTGACATCGAGCAGCAAACTCTCGCTTGCAGAACGTCTGGTTCAGCTGGAAGAAGGTTTGATTTCGGTTATTGCGGATCATGCACCGGCCTCTGCTGCTGTGGAGACCGCTTTTGTGTCAAAGGATGCGGCGGCAGCGTTGAAGCTTGGTCAAGCGCGGGCAGTTGCGCTGCTCGTGCCCGCGCGCACCGGCCTTGAAGTTGCGGAATATGCGCCGAACAAAATCAAAAAGACGGTGACCGGTTCGGGGCATGCAGATAAGCAGCAGATCAAAATGATGGTGGAGACATTGCTGGCCCGGTGCAAAACATCAAGCGAACATGCAGCGGACGCCTTGGCTGTTGCCATCTGTCATGCGCATTACCGCTCCGCA
Organism: Parvibaculaceae bacterium PLY_AMNH_Bact1; assembly: GCA_032881465.1. Classification (NCBI taxonomy): domain Bacteria; kingdom Pseudomonadati; phylum Pseudomonadota; class Alphaproteobacteria; order Hyphomicrobiales; family Parvibaculaceae; species Parvibaculaceae bacterium PLY_AMNH_Bact1. The sequence continues at coordinate 2,681,565 of CP126168.1, read as the reverse complement.
GTCGCCTATGTCGAGACGGCAGAAGCGCGGGTGACACGCGCATGATTGGCAAGCTCACAGGTATTGTGGATGAGGTGGGCGAGGATTGGTTGATCCTGGATGTGGGAGGTGTCGGCTACCTCGTTTCCTGTTCCGGCTTCACGCTTCGTCAGGTGCCTGCTAAAGGCGAACCACTCTCCCTCCTGATTGACACCTATGTACGCGAAGACCAGCTGCGTCTTTTTGGATTTGCGACGGGCGATGAGCGGGATTGGTTCCGACTTTTGCAGTCCGTCCAGGGCGTGGGTGCGCGCCATGCGATGGCGATGCTGGGCACCATCGGGCCAAGTGGCCTGGCAGATGCCATTGCGCTTGAGGATAAAAAGGCCGTGACCCAGGCACCCGGCGTGGGGCCAAAGCTTGCCGGTCGCATTGTCAGCGAGTTGAAAGACAAAGCCCCCGTGCCCGACAAACTTGCCCCTGTTCTGGCAAACTCAGACGGCGAAGCGGTTTCCGGTGCGGGGAGTGCTGTGCGGGACGCGGTATCTGCACTCGTCAATCTTGGATATGCCCATGCGCAGGCGGCTACGGCAGTTTCAGCAGCGAAAAAGCAACTTGACGATGGAGCGAGCGCCGAAGCGCTTATCCGTGTCGGCTTGAAGGAGCTCGCGCGATGAGTGAACGCCTTGTCGAGGGGACGCCGAGCGAGCAAGATTTGGGAGAAGCTCAGCTTCGACCACAACGGCTGTCGGAGTTTACTGGCCAGCGGCAGGCGCGCGAAAACCTGTCGGTTTTTATTGAGGCGGCCGCGAAGCGCAAAGAAGCGCTGGACCATGTTCTCTTCGCAGGCCCACCCGGGCTTGGAAAAACAACCCTTGCGCAGATTGTTGCGCGGGAGCTTGGGGTCAATTTCCGGTCGACGTCCGGGCCTGTCATCGCGAAAGCGGGAGACCTCGCTGCACTTCTTACCAACTTGGATGAGCGCGATGTGCTTTTCATCGATGAGATCCATCGCTTGAACCCTGCTGTTGAGGAAATTCTCTATCCGGCGATGGAGGATTTCGAGCTTGATCTCATTATTGGCGAAGGACCTGCAGCGCGGTCAGTTAAGATTGAGCTGGCGCCCTTTACGCTTGTCGGGGCGACAACGCGGACCGGGCTTCTCACAACACCGCTCCGGGATCGTTTTGGGATTCCGGTGCGTCTCAACTTTTATGAAGTCGATGAGCTGGAGCTCATCGTGCGCCGTGGCGCTGGTGTCATGGGCATGAAAATCACCAATGATGGGGCGCTTGAAATCGCACGGCGCGCGCGCGGCACACCGCGCATCGCGGGACGTTTGCTGAGGCGTGTGCGAGATTTTGCGGCGGTGGCCGAAGCGGCGCAAATTGATGCGGAGCTGGCCGACAAAGCATTGACCCGTCTTGAGGTGGACCGGCTGGGTCTCGATGGTCTTGACCATCGCTATCTCACGACCATTGCGCACAAGTTTTCTGGTGGGCCTGTGGGCATTGAGACAATCGCTGCCGCTTTGTCTGAACCCCGCGATGCGATCGAAGAAATTGTTGAGCCCTATCTTATTCAGAATGGGCTGGTTCAACGCACGCCCCGTGGCCGGGTGCTCAGTGCTTCTGCGTTTCAGCATTTAGGGCTTCCAACGCCGTCCGGCGTGCCGGGGCAAGGCGGCCAGGGCGGCCTGGGCGGCTTGTTTGATGGAGATGGCAAGTGAGTGCGACTGGTTGGCCGGATGTATCAGGCAAGATTGTGGACGGTGTGCATCATCTGCCGATCCGGGTCTATTACGAAGACACAGACTTTAGCGGCATCGTGTATCACGCAAACTATTTGAAGTTTGCCGAGCGCAGTCGGAGTGATTTTCTGCGTCTTGTAGGCATACATCACTCCGAGCTCCTGGAGCTTGAACCGCCCTTGGCCTTTGCCATCCAGAAAATGGAGATTGAGTTTCTGGCACCCGCCCGGATTGATGATCTGCTGGAAGTAGAAAGCCGCTACATCACTGCCCGGGGCGCACGCCTGGAAATTGAGCAGGTGATCACGCGTGACGGCGAACCCATCTGGCGAGCGGTGGTGAAGGCTGCCTGTATTGATACTGACGGTCGCCCGCGTCGCCTGACGTCTGACATGCTTGCGGCGCTTGGGCCACATGTGGCGGCAGCATCAAAAGCTGACTAGGACAATCTCGTTCCTAGCCACTCGGCGATGAAGCCCTTTTCAAGATAGGGCTCGATTTTTGCGACTTCTGATAAGACCCTCTGTTTGGCAAGTGGATGAAGGTGCCAGTCTGCTCTGGGCACGCCGAACCAGTTGATGGGCGCCAACATTTTTTCCACGTCTGGCCAGTGGCGCTCAAGCGTCATGAGATAGCGCCTGGAGGTGCACAACTTTCCTATTGCGATAACGGATTGAATGTTTGCAAGGCCGATTTCCCGCTCAATGATGGGCAAAGACAGGCTGACATTTTCGCCAGTGTTGGAGGCTCGCGTCTCCGTCAGAATGATTTCGTCAGGGATGCCTGCCTCAACCATGAGCTGTTTCATGACGATGCCCTCGGGGTCTAAGCCGCCCGGTGTGATGCCGCCAGACACTATGGCGTGTCTGTAGAAGCCACCGCGCCATAGCCGTGCGGCCTCCTCAATGAACTCTGCGACGCCATGGCGTGTTCCAAAGATAAACAGGAGATCTGCTGGTTTTAAGGGTGTCTCGATGAGGTGCTCTTTGTTGATCCTCTCTACGAGTGCTGCGTCTAGATCAGGGATGGGCGTGGTTTCCTCCATAAGGTGTAAGGTCTCCGTTCAGAAAAAGATGTTCGCTATTGGCTGAAGCAGAAATTACAAACTCTATTTGGTCGGAATAGGGCTTGTTGGGTTTGGTGCTCGCTCCGTGTGGCGGCAGCATCACATCCACGTTAAGCCTTTGACGTTTAGGGCAAAAAACCGTCTGTGCCCCAGTTTTGACACATTCTCTCGTCTAATTTTGCCCTATTCTGGGGGTATTCGCTTCTCTTCGTGGAGCAGGCGCCCACTCATGCTTTGCGAGCCTCGATCTTTGGTGAGGCCCAAATGCTTAGTTTTCTCGCATTTTCGGGCGGATGAGTGCTTCAACTTGTCCTGAAAATGCTCAGGCACCTGACGGAGAGCAGTTTCCATGGATCCCATACAAGTCGTCGAAGTCGCTGTGCAAACCCTGTCGGCGATAGACCTCTCTTTGCCCGGAGGGGGTATCGGGGATGTTGTGTCATCGCTTCGTGCTGAGAATGGCATCACGCCTGCGCCGGTTGGCGAGATCATTCAGGACGCCACGCTGGTGACCGATGCGACCGACTTTACGCTTTGGTCCCTGTTTGCACGGGCAGACTGGGTCGTGAAATCGGTGATGATCGGTCTTATCGGGGCGTCGATCTGGAGCTGGGCCATCATGTTCGACAAATGGTGGCGGCTTAGCAGTGTGCGTCGCAAGGCCGATAGCTTTGAAACGACTTTCTGGTCTGGCCGGTCGCTGGACGATCTTTATCAGGATCTCGGGAGCCGCCCGAACCATCCGATGTCGTCGCTCTTTGCAGCAGCCATGCGGGAATGGAAGCGCTCCTCTGAAGCTGGCCCCAATCATTTTGCGGGTGTGAAAGAGCGGGTGGACCGGGTGATGTCTGTGACGCTTAACAAAGAGATGGTGTCGCTTGAGACCAACCTTCTGTTCCTCGCCACCGTTGGTTCCATTGCCCCCTTTGTCGGCCTTTTCGGCACCGTCTGGGGCATTATGAATTCCTTCCAGTCCATCGCCATCAGCCGGGACACGAACCTGGCAGTTGTGGCGCCGGGTATCGCCGAAGCACTTTTTGCAACAGCGCTTGGACTGCTCGCGGCTATTCCGGCCGTGATTGCCTATAACAAGTTCTCCAGCGAGATTGGCCGCTTTGGATCGCGGCTGGAAGGCTTTGCCGATGAGTTCTCCGCGATCGTCTCCCGCCAAGTCGACGATAGGAGATAGAGATGGGTGCTTCTCTTGGGAATGGCGGGGGCTCGGGGCGTCGGGGACGACGTGGATCCCGCATGGCACCGATGAGCGAAATTAATGTGACGCCGCTCGTCGATGTGATGCTGGTGCTGCTCATTGTGTTCATGGTGGCAGCCCCTTTGCTCACTGTCGGCGTACCTGTTGATCTGCCACAGACCCGCTCAGAACCCCTTCAGGGCGATGACGAACCGCTCACAATTACTGTACAGGGAGATGGCACGGTCTATCTGCAGGAGACGATTGTTGAGCCAGAAGAGCTCGTCGCTCGCCTGCTTGCGATTGGCGAGAACGGCTATGAAGAACGCATCTATGTCCGCGCGGATACAGAAGTCGAATACGGCGAGGTGATGAAAGTCATGGGCCGGATTTCGGCTGCCGGGTTTTCCCGGGTCGGCCTGGTTACCGAGGCTCCTCCTCAATCTTCGTCTGAGCGGTAGGCTTTATGCGTGCAGGGATCCTTTTTTCGACAGCGCTCCATGGAGGGCTTTTGGCCGCCATGTTTATTGCGCTGCCGGATGCGGCCCCGCTTCAGGTGGCACCCAGTCGGGCGTTGCCAGTTGAGCTCGTGACGATCGATGAATTCACGAACCTGCGCGACATACCTCGTCCTGAGCCAACACCGGAACCGCCTGCAGAAGAAATTGCAGAGCCCGAGCCTGAACCGCTTCCTGAGCCGGAACCCGTACCTGCACCAGAACCCGAACCGGAACCTGCGCCCGTTCCCGAGCCGGAGCCTGCTCCGGCGCCAGAACCAGAACCTGCTCCGGAGCCTGAGCCAGAACCAGAGCCCGAGCCCGAACCCAAACCACAGGCAAAACCGACGCCGCCTCGGGAAGAGCCGAAACCTGCCTTTGATCCAACACAGATCGCGGCCCTTTTGGATAAACTTCCGGAGGAAGAGCCTCAGCCCGTACGCCGCAGTGAGCCGCAACCTGCCCGGCAGGCGGGACCCGCAGCTCAGCTCACCATGTCCGAAATTGATGCCTTTAAGGTTCAGATGCGCCGGTGCTGGAGTGTGCCTGCAGGAGCCGCCAACGCCGAGAGCCTCGTGGTGCGCATCAAAGTGTTCTTACGGCCAGACGGATCGCTCTCTCAGCCACCGCAATTGATCAATAACTCCAGATTGTTGTCTGGCGATAGCTATTTCAGAGCGGCGGCCGACAGCGCCATGCGGGCCATTCGACGGTGTGCGCCGTTCCGGATGCCTGCAGACAAATATGTCTCCTGGCGCGAGATTGATCTCAATTTCGACCCTAGAGAAATGTTGGGTGGTTAACGTTCTTGCCACATTGCGGTCACCTGAAAGGTGATAGTGAGGAAATACGGGATATGGTTCGGGAAATGACAGGGTTTCGAGGGAGTTTCCAACTTATGGATTTGCGCTTTGGGGGAATAGGTAAGGGGCTCGCACTTTGCGTGGCCGTGATGGGGCTGGCATTCAGCGGTCCGCAGGCGCATGCAGCCCTTCAGATTGACATTACCCAAGGCAATATCGATCCACTCCCGATCGCTGTTGTCGATTTTCTGGGGCCTGGCTCCCAGGAACGCCAGATCGGTGTGGATGTGGCGAAGGTTATCGGTGCTGATCTGGAACGTTCAGGCCTCTTCCGGCCTCTGCCGTCTGCCTCCTATATTGAGCGCATTCAGGATGTGAATGTGCAGCCGCGTTTTGGCGATTGGCGGGTGATCAGCGCGCAGGCACTTGTCACAGGACAGACGGTTGTTGAGCCTGACGGACGCTTGAAAGTCGAATTCCGACTTTGGGATATTTATGCCGAGCAGCAGATCACCGGACTTCAGTTTTATACAACGCCGGAGAACTGGCGCCGGGTCGCTCATATCATTGCCGATGCCATTTACGAGCGTCTGACGGGTGAGAAGGGGTATTTCGATACCCGGATCGTCCATGTGTCGGAAAGTGGGCCGAAGGGCCAGCGGGTGAAGCGCTTGGCGATCATGGATCAGGACGGGCACAATCCGCGCATGCTGACCAATGGTGCCGATCTGGTGCTTACTCCCCGGTTCAGCCCATCGAACCAAGAAATCACCTATCTCTCCTATTACGGCAATCGTCCCCGGGTCTATTTGCTCGACATTGAGACCGGGCAGCAGGAAGTCGTCGGCGATTTTCCCGGTATGACCTTCGCGCCGCGCTTCTCGCCAGATGGTCAGAAGATCATCATGAGCCTTCAGCGTGGCGGCAATGCAGACATTTACGAGATGGATCTGCGGTCCCGAGAGACCCGGCGGGTGACAAATACAGCGGCTATTGATACGGCGCCGTCCTATTCTCCCGATGGGCGCTACATTACGTTTGAAAGTGACCGGGGCGGCTCGCAGCAGATTTACGTTATGAATGCGGACGGCTCAGGAGCTCAGAGGATCAGTTTTGGGACAGGGCGCTATGCGACCCCGGTCTGGAGCCCACGTGGGGATCTCATTGCGTTTACCAAGATGATCAAGGGGCGCTTTGTGATCGGCATAATGAGACCGGATGGCACAGGTGAGCGTGTCCTGACCGAGGGGTACCACAATGAAGGTCCGACCTGGTCGCCTAATGGACGGGTGCTCATGTTCTTCCGGGAAACACGGGGAGAGAATGGCGGTCCGAGCCTCTGGTCTGTCGACCTCACCGGCTACAATGAGCGGCCGGTTTACACGCCTGCCTTTGCCTCTGACCCGGCCTGGTCGCCCAGACTCAACTAAGAAGACTTAAATTAGGATAGGTGGTTTGATTGAATGATGCCTGTTCTGACCAAAAGATGCCTCTCTTGATCAAAAGGTGAATGGAACTTGATTGGTTTAGGACAGGAAATCCGCCTAATGAGTGAGGGATAGCTTGCGGGAAGATCAATGGGCAGATAGGTTTCTTGCTTCGTAAGGCTTCTGGGGGGCTTTGTGCGATGGGACCGGGGATGTTGAAAACAAACAATTTCACCGGGCGCTGTCATGTAATGTTAAAGAACGCAGTGTTAAGTCGGCCCGGTTAGATTATTTAGGCTGTATCAGCTGAAAACGGGCGGCAAAGCTTCAAACAAGCGCTGGCTTCGGTCGTACTGCGATAAAGATGTAAGGAGACATCATCCATGAAGATCCTGAATGCCGGCCTGCGGGTCGCGACAATGGCTGGCCTGATGGTGGTTGTAGCAGCGTGTAGTTCGACACCGGACGAAAATGCGTCGGCAACCTCAACACCGTCTGCCCCAGTAACGCAGACACAGCCAAGCGGACCTACACCAGGGTCTCAGCAGGATCTTGTGGTCAATGTTGGTGACCGCGTTTTCTTTGAAACAGACCGGTCAGATCTCACATCTGCGGCACGCGCAACTTTGCAGCGCCAGGCAGCATGGCTGAAGCTTTACCCAGCTCTTTCGGTTGCTATGGAAGGCCATGCGGATGAGCGCGGCACACGGGACTACAACCTGGCTCTTGGCGCGCGTCGTGCGAATGCTGCGAAAAGCTACCTTGTGAGCCTTGGTGTTGATCCATCCCGTGTCCGGACCATCTCCTACGGTAAAGAACGCCCTGTGGCGCTTTGCTCGAACGAGAGCTGCTGGAGCCAGAACCGTCGTGCGGTTTCTGTGGTAAGCGGCGCTGGTTCTTAAAAAGACCCGATCCCAATCAGTTTTAGCGCCTCCGAGGGTTCGCTCTCGGGGGCGTTTTTATGTGGGGGCTGGGCCTGAAACATCTTGGCCTCAATTTGGCCGAACTCTCTGCTATTGTGGAACATCTGATGGTCGGGGTCTGGAATGAGAAGGTTAGCGGCGATGAACGTGGCAGATTTTGAGAACCACGCGCGGAAGTCCGGTGGGATGCGTGCAGGTGTGTTGGGCGTTTGTGTTGCGGCAATGGTCGGTATCAGCGTATCTGGTGTTCAGGCTGAACCTGACAGCGTTGAAACGCGTGCCCTCTATAACCGCCTTGAGAAGATTGAGAGAGACCTGATCGACGTACAGCGCCAGACTTATCAAGCGGCAGGCCAAGCCTCTGGACAGGCTGGGCAGCTTTCGGGTGCAGCGGGATTTGGTCCCGATCCGCAGAGCGCGGCTGATTTGTCGCTCAGACTTCAGTCTGTTGAGACCTCGCTGCGTGACCTCACGGGCCGGATAGAAAAGCTCACCTATGACCTCACGCAAACTCAATCTCAGTTCCGTCAGTTTGCCGAAGATGTGGAATTCCGGTTCCAGGAGCTGGGTGCTTCGGGCGGTGCCCCAGGCGGGCTTGCCTCTACATCTGGCGCGCCGGTTTTGACGCCACCCGCAAGTGGTACGATCAGCGACGCAGCGGCTTCTACTGTGGGGACGCTTGGGCAGGTGCCCGTGGCTGCTCTGTCGCAAGACCGTCCAGGAGAAAACGCCCGCGTCTCTGTGAACGATGCAGCACGCCTGCCAACGGAGAGCTACGCAGCACCTACCGCCGCGCCTGTGGCCAGTGCGCCTGAAGATGCGTACGAAGCAGCAATCAACCAGCTAAAACGTGGGCAATTTGATGTGGCTGAAGCGGAGTTCGCGAATTTCCTGCAGCGCTATCCAAACCATAATCTTGCTGGCAATGCGCAATACTGGCTGGGTGAAACCTTCTATGTTCGTGGCGCTTATCGCCAGGCAGCGGAAGCCTTTCTCACTGGCTACTCCACTTACTCCAGCTCCACCAAGGCACCAGACAGTTTGCTGAAACTCGGCATGACGCTGGCAGCGCTTGGTCAGCAGGAACAAGCCTGTGCGACATTGGGAGAACTTAACCGGCGCTTCCCGTCGGCCACGCAAGCGGTGAAGCAGCGGGCGCAGCTTGAGCGCACGCGCGCTGGCTGCTGAACGGTCGTCCATGGCTCCAGCCCGGTCCCCCCGTGCACTGACTGCCCCTGAATTTGGCCGTTTGATGCGGCCGCTCGATCCTGCTGCCCGATTGGGCGTGGCTGTGTCTGGTGGCGCGGATTCCGTTGCCTTGATGGTTCTGATCGCCGGTTGGTGCGATTGGCTGGAGGCACGGGGAAAAGAGGCCCCTAAAGTCACTGTCCTGACAGTGGATCATGAATTGCGACCAGAAGCAGCGGAAGAAGCCGCCCAAGTTGCACTGTGGGCGAAGGCACTTCAGGTCCCGCATAAGACCCTTTGCTGGGAAGGCGACAAACCCTCATCCAATCTGCAGGCAGAAGCACGCACCGCGCGGTACCGACTTATGGCGGACTGGTGCAGGTCGGGACGGGGAAGGGCGGATCTTCTAACGGCACACCATCTTGATGATCAGGCGGAGACGTTTCTCATTCGGCTTCAACGGGGAAGTGGCGTGGACGGCCTTTCTGCCATGGCTCCTGTACGGGTTCATCAGGGGGTCAGAATATTGCGTCCGCTTCTGGATGTGCCCCGGGAGCGACTTCGATCGACGCTTCTTAAAGCGGGGCAGAGCTGGATCGACGATCCAAGTAATGAAGATGAGCGGTTCTTGCGTGTTCAGGTGAGAAACGCGCTACCAGTTCTCGACGAATTGGGCATCAACCGGGATCGTCTGGTCTCAACAGCCAAAGCCATGGGCCGGGCGCGGGCGGGGCTTGAATTTTCTACAGATGTGTTGGAGCGCAAAGCCGTTCGGTGGCAACCCTTCGGATATGCGGAGGTGGAGACCGCCTGTTTGGCGGATGTTCCAGACGAGATTGCGCTTCGGTTGCTTGCTCGGTTGATCCAACGTGTGGGCGGGTCGGCCTATCCGCCGCGGCTCAGCTCTCTCGAAACCCTCTTGGATGCTGTTCGCGGCGAGGAGCTTGGTCGGGGACGCACGCTTGGTGGGGTCAAGTTTACAAGTCGGCTGGCACATTTCCGGGTGCTACGGGAGGCGGCGGCTGTCGGACAGGGGCTTGATCTTGTTTCCGGCTCACCGCTCGTTTGGGATGGGCGCTTTGACGTGCGTCTGACTGGGCGCAAAACAAGTGGCACGGTGCGCGCATTGGGACGCGTGGGTTTGAAGCAAGTGAAGGAGGAGGGTCTACCTCTCCCCACGGATGTCCCAAAACTTGCGCTTGAAACCCTGCCAGCTCTCTGGCGGGATGATGAACTTCTGGTGCAGCCGCAGCTTGCCTACTTTGCGACCGGCGCGCCCACATTTCGAAGCCGCTTTTTGGGCGAAACCTGAGCTCTGATTGACCCATCGTTTTGTGCGCCGTCCTGGCAAAATGCACTGAATGGGCTAACGGGGTTTTTACCCAAGCCGGTTAGGGTCTTTTTCCAACAGAAGGGTTAGTGCGCCAAAGTGGGACGGATCATCACATTTCAGCAAAAAATATGGAAAAAGGGGGCTGTGGAGACCTATCCCCGTCTAGTAAAACTTTGTCGCGACCCCATCTTTCTAATAGACTTAGAATAAATCCAAATTAGCCGGTAGAAACTTGGTCCCGCTTGTGGGATCGGACTTCCAGACAGGAAAAGCACCTTGTCCAATTTTAAAAATTTCGCTCTGTGGGCTGTTGTCGCGCTCTTGCTTGTGGCGCTGTTCAATCTGTTCCAGAGCCCGGTCGAACGGACCACCACCAACGAGATCAGCTTCTCGCAACTTCTGAATGAAGTTGATAAGGGCAATGTGGTTGATGTGACCATGTCTGGCAGCACGATCTCTGGACACTATTCCGACGGTCAGAGTTTCTACACCTACAATCCAGGTGACCCGAACCTGGTTGAGCGCCTGAATGCACGCAATGTGGAAATAACAGCGAAGCCAGCAGATGACGGGTCACCCTCGCTGCTCGGTATTTTGGTGTCCTGGTTCCCAATGTTGCTTCTGATTGGCGTCTGGATTTTCTTCATGCGTCAAATGCAGGGCGGTGGCGGCAAAGCCATGGGCTTTGGTAAATCGAAAGCCAAACTGCTGACAGAGCGCCATGGCCGCGTAACCTTTGACGATGTTGCGGGCATTGATGAAGCCAAAGACGATCTGGAAGAGATTGTCGACTTCCTGCGCGATCCGTCAAAATTCCAGCGTCTTGGTGGACACATCCCGAAGGGTGTGCTGCTGGTGGGCCCTCCGGGTACCGGTAAGACATTGCTTGCACGCGCCATTGCGGGTGAAGCGAATGTGCCGTTCTTCACGATTTCCGGTTCTGATTTTGTGGAAATGTTTGTCGGTGTCGGTGCGAGCCGCGTCCGTGACATGTTCGAACAGGCGAAGAAAAATTCTCCCTGCATCATCTTTATCGATGAGATTGATGCGGTCGGTCGTCATCGTGGTGCCGGTCTTGGCGGTGGTAATGATGAGCGTGAGCAGACACTCAACCAGTTGCTGGTGGAGATGGATGGCTTTGAGCCGAATGAGAGCATCATTCTGATCGCAGCGACCAACCGTCCGGACGTTCTGGACCCGGCTCTGTTGCGTCCTGGTCGTTTCGACCGTCAGGTTGTGGTGCCGAACCCGGACATTATTGGCCGCGAGAAAATCCTCAAAGTGCACATGAAGAAAGTGCCTGTTGGACCCAATGTGGAAGTGAAGACACTTGCCCGTGGCACCCCTGGCTTCTCCGGTGCTGATCTGGCGAACCTTGTGAACGAGGCTGCGCTGCTTGCAGCGCGTCGCGGACGCCGCCTGGTGACCATGTCTGAGTTTGAAGATGCCAAAGACAAGGTGATGATGGGTGCGGAACGTCGTTCCATGGTCCAGTCTGAGGAAGAACGCAGCCTTACTGCCTATCATGAAGGCGGGCATGCTTTGGTGGCGCTTCACATGGAAGCTTCTGACCCGATCCATAAGGCGACGATCATTCCCCGCGGTCGGGCTCTTGGCATGGTCATGCGCCTGCCGGAAGCTGATCAGTTCTCGGTGACGCGTGAAAAAATGTATGCCGACCTGGCGGTTGCCATGGGTGGCCGTGTCGCTGAAGAGATTATTCTCGGACACGACAAGGTTACGTCCGGTGCGTCATCTGACATTTCTCAAGCGACGAAGATGGCGAAGGCTATGGTCACCCAGTGGGGTATGAGCGACAAGCTTGGACCGCTCGCCTATGAAGACAATGAAGAAGAAGTCTTCCTGGGTCACTCTGTGGCGCGCTCGCAGAACATGTCTCAGGAAACACAACGCATGATCGATGAGGAAGTCCGGCGCATCGTGGATGATGGCTACAAAAAGGCCAATGAAGTCCTGACCACGCATATTGATGATCTGCACAAGATTGCCAAAGGGTTGCTTGAGTTTGAAACGCTCTCCGGCGATGAGATCAAAGGTCTTCTGGTCGGTGAAAAGCCGCATCGTGATAGCGGTGAGCCACCAGAGCCTACGGGTGGCCCGACAGCTTCCGTGCCGACAAGTGGTGGCGTGGGCCGGATCGACCCGGAACCTCAGGGTACGTGATCTCTTTACCCTCATAAGAACGACAAAAGCCCTGCTCATGTGAGCGGGGCTTTTTCGTTGCTGATGAGCTAAGGCTATTCTGGGTGCCGGTTTTGTATAAGCTCAATAACGGCGGCGAGTTTTTCCTTTATTGCACTGAATTCTCTTAGTCCCACAGCACCTTTGAGTCCGCTCATCATTTGCGCTTGTGAGGGAGGGGTAGTGGGTACTCTTTCTTCCTCTTGCCTCGCGTAATCAAACATATTGACGATCTGAGACTGCAGTTTTGCTCCGGTATATACCATCTCAACTGAATACCTGTCGGTTGGGATGTATCTTCTGTTTTCTTCCAAGAATCCTTCGAGTCGGGCTCGATGAACTTGGTAGTGGGAGACCATCGCGGCCATGGCTTCAGCGGACTCATCGTCGACAAACTCAATTGCGGCACTGATTGTTGTAACTTCGTCGGTCGGTTCAGTCGGCAGTTCTCTGGAATCTGCTTCGGAGAGCAAGAATTTCATGCATTTTTCGTTATAGGCACACAGGTTGCTGAGCGCCGGATTCATGCGGGCTCGGTAGGCTTTTAGTTTTCTGGCAAGATCGTCTGATCGCGTGTGGTCATTTTGGGCGATTTGCTTTCTCATATACCAAATGGTCGCTGCAGCAGCGAACGTAGCTAGAGCGCCAACTAGTAGCGATTGCCATTGCCATAGATGGCAGAGGAACTGCTGACAAGTTTCAGTGTATTGCATTCGATATCCCCTCTGATGCTCAGTTTGATCTTGCTGATCCTACTTCGTTGAAACGAGGGTCTCAAAACTGCACCGATTTGGTGCTGTAAAGACTGAGGCTTTTTTGTGGGGTAAATGCCGTGGTATGAGCGTGTATGAAATCAACACCCAGCATCTTCGGTATTCTCAACATCACCTCAGATTCATTTTCTGACGGGGGGAAGTATCTTGATCCGGCAGCGGCACTCGCTCATGGGCGAAAGCTGATGGCGGACGGGGCGCATGTTCTCGATATCGGGCCGGCGTCGTCCCACCCGGACAGTGCGCCGGTAAGTGCGGCAGAAGAAATCAGGCGCTTGGAGGCGGTTGTGCCAGTGTTACAGGCCGAAGGGGCCGTGATTTCTGTCGACACATTTCAGACAGAGACGCAGCGCTGGGCGCTGACCCAAGAGGTCGCTTACCTCAACGACATTCAGGGCTTTGCCGATGAGAGCTTCTATCCGGAACTTGCAGAGGCTTCCGCGAATCTCATCGTGATGCACTCCATTCAGGGGCGGGGGCCAGCGACGCGGGCCGCCCCGCCACCGGGCTCCATGGTGGATCATGTCTCCCGCTTTTTCGATGAGCGTTTTGGGGCTCTTCAAGACGCAGGCGTGGCCCGGGGGCGTCTGATTTTGGACCCCGGCATGGGCTTTTTCCTCGGCAATCAACCAGACCCGTCGCTTGAGGTGATCCGCGGTTTGGGCGTCTTGAAGGAGCGGTTTGGCGTACCCGTTCTCGTTTCCGTCTCGCGGAAAAGTTTCCTTCGGAAGCTTGCCGGCGCAGAAGTTGGGAACGCTGCAGCGGCGACCCTTGCCGCAGAGCTTTTTGCGGCGTCAGCGGGCGCGAACATGATCCGGACCCATGAACCGCGGCAATTGGCGGATTCTCTGACGATTTGGGGCCATCTTGCGCCATCTGGACGGCGTTAACCCCGTAAAAGAAAGAAATAAATCGTTAACCGACTATCCAGCGGTTCAGCTATATAGTTCCGCTGCTGGGGACGATTTGGAGCCGTTTGGGTTTGGCCCCTGTGCAAACGGTGTCCAAACCGGGCTCCATCTGTTTTGTTTGTCGCATTTCCGGACGGTGAACCGGGACCACTTCACCTGGAAATGCTCAATTTACTGGGATAAAGACCTTCAATGTCGCGCAAATATTTTGGCACGGATGGTATTCGAGGTACCGCCAATCAACCGAACATGACGGCAGAAATGGCGTTGCGTGTGGGCATGGCCGCTGGCCGTGTGTTTACGCGCGGTGATCACCGTCATCGGGTGGTGATCGGCAAAGATACACGCCTGTCGGGTTACATGATTGAGAATGCCCTGGTGGCAGGCTTTACCTCTGTGGGAATGGACGTGTTCCAGTTTGGCCCACTGCCGACGCCTGCGGTTGCGATGCTGACCCGCTCCATGCGTGCTGACCTTGGGGTGATGATTTCTGCCTCGCACAATTCCTATGAAGATAATGGCATCAAGCTGTTCGGGCCGGATGGATACAAGCTCTCTGACATTGTTGAGCATGAGATCGAGCGGCGCATGGACAATGGCATCATGGACCATCTGGCTGCGCCAGAAGCGATTGGCCGGGCAAAACGGATTGAAGATGCTCAGGCGCGCTACATAGAGTTTGCCAAGCGTACCTTCCCGAAGCACTTGAGTCTGGAAGGCATGCGTATTGTTGTGGATTGCGCACATGGCGCATCCTACAAGGTCGCGCCGACAGCTCTCTGGGAGCTTGGTGCGGAGGTTGTCACCGTTGGTGTTGACCCGGATGGTACGAATATTAATTCCGGCTGTGGGTCGACAGCACCAGAACGCATGTGTGAGCTGGTGCGGGAGCGCCGCGCCGATATTGGCCTGGCTCTCGATGGTGACGCGGACCGCGTTATTGTCTGCGATGAAAAGGGTGAGATTGTTGATGGGGACCAGATTATGGGTCTCGTCGCGCAGTCCTGGAAAGAGTCTGACATGCTTGCTGGGCCTGGCATTGTCTCGACAGTCATGTCCAACCTCGGGCTTGAGCGTTACCTTCAGGGCCTCGGCCTGGAGCTTGCGCGGACGCAGGTCGGCGACCGCTATGTGGTTGAGCACATGCGTGCAAACGGTTTCAATGTGGGCGGTGAACAGTCCGGGCATATTGTGCTGTCTGACTTCGCGACGACGGGTGATGGTTTGATCGCTGGGCTGCAGGTGTTGGCTGTGTTGCAGTCAACCAACAGACCTGTGAGCGAAGCGTGCAATCTATTTGAGCCGGTACCACAGCTTCTGAAGAATGTTCGCTTCAAATCCGGTGCCCCGCTTGAATGTACGAAAGTTCAAGAGGCCATCAAAGAAGGTGAAGGGCGCTTAGGCGAGTGTGGACGCATCGTTGTGCGCAAATCGGGCACTGAGCCGTTGATCCGCGTTATGGCGGAAGGCGATGATAAAGGCTTGGTCGAAAATGTTGTGGGCGATATCACGGCTGCCATCGCAGACGCGGCCGCCTGATTTCCATGAATGATAATGACACGTCTCCCGATCCAGCTATGGGCCGGGTGTTGATTGTCGCTGGATCTGACAGTGGCGGTGGCGCTGGTATTCAAGCCGATATCAAGACGGTCACTATGTTTGGCGCATACGCAGCCACGGCTGTGAGCGCTATCACCGTTCAGAACACGCAAGGCGTGTCTGATGTGCTGCCGCTAGACCCCGATATCATCGTTCGTCAGATGCAAGCAGTGCTTGATGATATAGGCGCTGATGTTGTGAAGACGGGCATGTTGCATTCAACTGAGGTCATTGAGGCTGTGTCACAGGAGCTTGATGCCCGCTCGGACCTGAAGCTGGTTGTCGATCCGGTGATGGTGGCCACCAGCGGTGATCCGCTGTTGCAGGATGATGCCATGATCGCGCTTCGCAATTTGCTGGTACCTGCTGCGACCATCTTGACGCCCAACATGCCGGAGGCGGCGCGGCTTACGGGCCAGTCAGTTGAGACGCTGGATGACCAAAAGCGGGCGGCTGATGCGTTGATGGGGCTTGGCCCAAGCGCTGTGCTGGTCAAAGGTGGTCATGGGCAAGGTGATGACGTGCATGATGTGCTGGTGACCGAGGAGAGTATCGAGGTGATGTCGAGCCCGCGCATCGACACCCTTCATACCCACGGAACAGGGTGCACATTGGCGTCTGCTATTGCGGCGCTGCTCTCTCAGGGCGCGCCGATGCGCGACGCCGTCTCCATTGCACGGGACTATGTGCATGAGGCGATCGCGACGGCGCCCGGTTTTGGCAAAGGCCACGGGCCCCTTAATCACATGCACCCATTTCAGCAGCCTGAATGAAGAGCTTGTTAGCGGGTATCCTTCGAGACGAAGGCTTCGCCTTCTCCTCAGGATGAGGGAGAGGTTAAAAACTAGGTCCTCATGGTGAGGAGGCGCGCCATCTGAAAGAGATGGTGGGCCGTCTCGAACCAGGGATAGAGGCAATTCTCGCTAAACAGACCGACTGGCGCGCGTGGGCGCCTTTTCCAGGAGCTGTGCGAGCATGGCCAGGGTGTCTTCCAGGGTCTTGCGATCTGGAGCGGCACCAAGCGCAAGGCGCACATGGTTTGACCCCGTCTCGCTTGACCCTGCCTCAACAGCAAAATGGTTGGATGGAGAGACGAGCACGCCGTCCGCCTCAGCCGCGGCGACAAACGCCTCCGGCGTCCAGGTTTTGGGCAGCGGCAGCCAGAAGTGAGGCGCGTGGTTTTTTTCGCTGCTCTCTGGTTGCTTAAGGATTGCGCGGGCTTGTTTTTGCCGGGCAGCAATTTCCTTTGCTTGAGCCCTGGTCATGGTTTCAACGCTGCCGGTCGCGATCAAACTGGTTGTGAGATTGGCCATGGCCTGGGGCGGTCCCATTCCCAATAGGTGTTGGATATCGTTTGCGGCATCGCGCAAAGCAGGCGGGCAGATGAGATAGCCGACGCGAAGCCCGGGCGCCACAGTCTTGGACAGGGATGCAATGTAGAGCGTTTGCTCCGGCACGAGCTCGTGAAAGGTGATTGGTGGTTCCGGCATCAGGGGGTCGTAGATCCCATCTTCAATGAGGGTTGTTCCATATTTGACGGCGGATTTAGCAATCGCTTTTCTGCGGTTCACGGGCAGGTTGGTGCCGGTGGGGTTTTGCGCGGTGGGTGTCAGGAAGGCTGCGGCGGGTTGATGCTTCTTGCAAAGTTCCTCAAAGGCGGCGGGACGAATACCTTCTTTGTCTGCGGGGATCGCGACAACCCGTCGATCGGTGAGCCGGGCATAGTCGAGGAAACCGGCAAAGGTGAAGGGTTCACATAGGATGGTGTCACCGGGTTTTGTGGCCACCATGAGGGCGGTTGTGAGGGCATGCTGACCACCGGCTGTGACGATCACGTCGTCGGCAGAGGCTGTCACCCCGCCGAGCTTCATGTAAGCCGCACCGGCCTGCCGGTTAGCTTCAGAGCCGCCGAAAGGTATGTAAGAGAGAAACTCTGCGGCGCTGCGTTGGCTAAGGGCTGCGGCGAGGTCCACTCCCTGGCCCACATCTGCAGGAAGATTGATCCGCAGATTGACGGCTTCTTCCCCCTTGCGCATGGCCGGTGAGGCGACAAAAGAGCCTTTGCCTGTCACCGCTGTCACATCTCCGCGCCGGGTCGCCAGGTCGTAGGCACGGGTGATGGTGCCGGTGCTGACGCCCAGTTCGTAGGCGAGCTCACGCTGTGGGGGTAGGCGGTCTCCGACCCGCACAATGCCGTCATTGATGGCTGTATGCAGGCCGTCCGCCAGTCGCCGATAGGCTGGCCCGATTCCGGTCTCAAGCGCTTTTGTCCAAAATGTCATGGTGACAATATAATGATTGTATCTATTTTCTTCTATGCCTAAATGAACGCAATTGAACAGGTGCGTTGGAGAAAGTGATGACTGAGTTCACGATGTTTCAGGTTGATGCCTTTGCTGATGGCGTGTTTGAGGGCAACCCTGCTGCGGTGGTGCCGCTCGACAGCTGGCTGCCGGATGATCTGATGCTCTCCATCGCGGCGGAAAACAATCTTGCTGAGACGGCGTTCTTTGTTGGCGCTGGCGAGGGATATGAACTGCGTTGGTTTACACCGGCAGCTGAGGTGCCGCTCTGTGGTCACGCGACACTGGCATCGGCACACGTGCTTTTCACCCATCTTGGTTTTGCAGGTTCTGAGATCGTTTTTCAGACAAAGAGCGGGCCGCTTACAGTCGGCAGGGACGGTGATCTTTACGTGATGGATTTTCCTGCCAACCCGGCAAAGCCCACCATGGTTGCAGAAACAATTGCAGATGCCTTAGGGGCGCGGCCGTCGATGGTGTTGAGCGGACATCACCTACTGGCAGTGTTTGACGACATGCGACAGGTGGCGGCGCTGCAGCCGGATCTCGCAAAGCTTACCGGTTTGTGCAACGAGACTGGCAAAGGGTTGATTGCAACCGCTCCGGGCGATGAAGCGTCGGGCTGGGACTGTGCGTCCCGTTTCTTTGCACCGCATGTGGGGATTGCGGAGGATCCGGTCACAGGTTCCGCGCACACAACCATCGTGCCTTTTTGGGCATCGCGCCTGAAGAAAGACGCGATTGTCGCGCGCCAAATATCGAAGCGCGGGGGCACGCTCTATTGCACGCTTAATGGAGATCGGGTCGTGATGCGCGGTCGGGCTGTTGACTACCTTAAAGGCACCATCACCGTCTAAGCTCTGCGAGGCCAATGCCGCCTAGAATGACTGCCAACCCGATCATGGCATGCAGGGTGATGGTTTCGTCGAGGAAGACCGCGCCGATGGCGAGGGCGAGCACAGGCACCAGATAGTTGGTCATGGCCATGAAAGACGGCCCCGCGCTTTCAATCACCCGGAAATAGACGATGGTGGCATAGCCCACTGGCAGTGCGCCCAGCACGATAACGGCAATCCAGGACTGAACTGTGATGGCGTCCATATTGAGCGGTGCTTCCGCCCATGCGAGGGGCAGCATGATGACGCCTGCGAGACCTGTTGTCAGGCAGGCTTTTGAGTAGAGAGGGGCAGGCGGCGCGCGGCGTGCAATGATCGCATTCATCGCGAAGAAAAAAGCGGCTGCGAGCACTAACATTTCTCCCAGAAGCGGTGTGCCTGCTGCAGACGCTCCGTCTAGCGTATTTGGTCCCACGACGATTATGAGCCCTATGAGGCCAATGACAAAACCGCTAATCCGCGTTGCAGTGAGTGTCTCACCGGGCACAAAAACCCGTGCAAGGACCAGCGTGATGAGCGGCATAACGCCAACGAGGATTGCCGAGAGGCCCGAGGCAATGAGGGTGATGCCCCAGGAGAGTAGAAAGAAGGGAATGAGATCACCACAAAGGGCGAGCGCTGTCAGCCATCCCCACATTTTTCGTGTGCGCGGGATCGGTTCACGGTTGACCACCATGAAAGGCGCCAGGACTGCGGCAGAGACGAGCATTCTGATCGCCACAGACCAGGCAGGGGTCATCGTTGCCACAGCGAGATCGGTGAGTGCAAATGCGCCGCTCCAAAGGACAGCAAGCAGGGCCAGGTCACGATAGTCAGCGCTGGTATGTTTGCGAAGGCTCACAGAACGGCCTGCAAAGCAGCGAACAAACGGTCCACATCATCATCGGTATTGTAGAGATGCGGGGTGACCCGCATGGAGGTGCCCCGCAGGCTTACATAAACATGCTGTTTTGCGAGTTGATCCAGCAATCCGTCTGGCACCCCATCTGGGAAGCGCACGCCGAGAAAGTGGGGTGCCCTCAACTCAGGTGCGGAAACCGTGAGGCCGAATTTGGCTGCACGGTCAGCAATGGCATTGGTTTTTGTCTGTAAGGTGGCCGCGATGTTTTCGATGCCCCAGTCAGCGATTTGTTGCAACGCCGATTTGGCCATCGGCATGAGCTGGAAGTTGGCACGCTCTCCCATGTCAAAGCGGCGGGCACCGGGCTGGTAGTCGCGCTCATAGTCAACCAGACCTGCAAAGTCCTCCGAGCCCTTTCGGTTCAGCCAGTTTTCTTCAATAGGGCGGCCCTCTCGCCATCTGGGGGCGACATAGAGGAAGCCCATGGCATAGGGGCCAAGCAGCCATTTGTAAGTAGGCGCTACAACAAAATCCGGATCAATATCTGCCAAGTTGAGGGGCAGGGCGCCCAGAGACTGTGAGACGTCGAGAACCAGGGCGGCGCCCACGGACTTTGCCTTTTTTGAGACGCTCTTCAGTCCGATCAGCGCACCATCTGTCCAGTGACAGTGTGGCAGGGCGACAATGTCGGTGCGCTCTGTGATGGCGTCCAGGATAGCCGGTGTCCAGTCGGGACCATGGGGTGTCTCTGCAGGCGAGACGACTGTTCTGATGTGCCCACCTTGTTCGTCGGCTGCTCTTTCCCAGGCATAGATGTTTGAGGGAAACTGCTCGGCAAGCACCAGAACTTCCTGGCCTTCGCCGACAGGGATATTTGCGGCGGCGATGGCAATGCCATAGGACGCGGATGGAATGAAAGAAATGCCTTCTACGTCTGCGCCGACCACACTCGCAAAGAGAGAGCGTGTTGTTTCGGACTCTGTGAAGAAGTCGTCAGATGTTGTGTTCCAGGGCTGCTTTTTTGATGCTGCTGCCTGCTCACCTGCCTGTGCTGCGTTTTTCAGCAGGGGCGACATGTAGGCACAGTTCAGGTAGGCGATGTGATCTGGAATGTCGAAGAGAGAACGTTGATTGGGGATCAGCGATGGATCTATGGCTTGCATGTTTGAGTCCGACTCGAATACCGCTGAGGAGCGCGGGGCGGTCGCAGCGTCGCCCGAACCGGATTTTGGTTCAACGTTTTTTGAGCAGTGCTGAATAGATTAAGCGAGAGCTGCCAGATCGATGTTGGCGCGTTCCAGTTCGGCTCCTAAAAGCGCGATGGAAAGGGTGATGCCTTTATCGCAGCTGCGCCAGTTTTTCTCTCCCGCGCGGGGAACGGGGATGTTGTTCTCCATGCAGAACCGAACAAGGATGTCGATGACATCCTGCGGCTCAATGGTGAAGGTCATCTTGTTGATGGTAGACCCCCCTTTGATGTTCACGGTGACATCCAGCGTTCCATTGTCACCGGCTTCCCATTTGACAATCTCCCCTGTGGGAAGGAAATCAACATGGGTTCGCCTGAAGGAGTTCAGGCTCGATGTGAACTCTTCGTCGGACAAAACGATCTGTCGTAACTCGCTGGCCATCACTCACTCCCTTGACCTAAAGGTCATAGAACTTTGTACGCGCAATAGTGAGTCCAACATCTTTTCAACTTGTTAAGTCCTTGTTTTTCCTAAAATTTTAATGATGTTGGCGTGAGTTTTTCGGCTGCGGCAGAAAGATATTTGACAGGGGGAACTCACACGCCTATATCGGCGGTGGGCCACCTCTCCCCACCGAGAGGCGACTATCTGTGAGGATAGATACAGATAATGACAAAGACTGCTGCGCCGGCAATGCGTCCGGCTAATCCTAATTTTTCATCCGGGCCATGCGCTAAGCGGCCGGGTTGGACCCTCCAAAATCTTGAAAATGCCTGTCTTGGCCGGAGCCACCGCTCTAAGCCGGGTAAGGCGAAGTTGGCGCAAGCGATTGACCTGACACGGTCGGTCCTCGGGGTGCCTGACGACTATAAGATCGGCATTGTCGCCGCATCTGACACGGGTGCTATGGAAATGGCCATGTGGTCGCTTCTGGGCGAACGTGGCGTCGACATGATGGCCTGGGAGAGCTTTGGCTCTGGCTGGGTGACTGATGTTGCCAAGCAGCTCAAACTCGAAGATGTGCGCAAGCTCGAAGCAGGCTATGGCGAACTGCCGGACCTCGGTGCTGTCGACTTCACACGCGATGTGGTGTTTACCTGGAACGGTACAACGTCCGGTGTTCGGGTTCCGAACGGTGACTGGATCGATGCGGAGCGTACAGGGCTCACAATCTGCGATGCAACGTCTGCGGCGTTCGCGATGGATCTGCCTTGGACGAAGCTCGATGTCACCACTTTCTCTTGGCAGAAGGTGATGGGCGGTGAAGCAGCCCACGGGATCATCATTCTCAGCCCCCGGGCTGTGGAACGCTTAGAGAGCTACACGCCAGCGTGGCCGTTGCCGAAGATTTTTCGTCTCACCAAAGGCGGGAAGCTGATCGAAGGCATCTTCAAGGGCGAAACCATCAACACGCCGTCCATGCTCTGCGTTGAGGACTATCTCGACACACTCAAATGGGCTGACTCGATTGGTGGCTTGAACAGCCTCATTGGCCGGGCAGAATCAAATCTTGCCGTGCTTGCTGACTGGGCCTCTCAGACTGAATGGGTCGACTTTTTGAACACAGATGTTGCGACGCGCTCTTGCACGTCGGTCTGTCTCAAAGTTGTGGACCCAAAAGTCACGAGCCTGCCGGATGATGTGCAGGCAGCCATTGCCAAGAAGATTGGCTCGATCCTTGATGCGGAAGGTGTCGCCTATGACATCGGCGCCTATCGGGATGCACCTGCCGGTCTTCGCATCTGGGCAGGGGCGACGATTGAAGTCTCCGACATGCAGGCGCTGACGCCTTGGCTCGACTGGGCCTTCGCTGAAGCCTGCGCGGAACTTGTTCCCGCCTGAGATTGATATTCGGGGAGCGGCGACGCTGCTCCCCCACTCACTTTTCCCGATTTATTTTCTATTTCGCATTCAGGAGACAATCTGATGCCGAAGGTCCTTATTTCCGACAAGATGAGCCCCGCTGCTGCGCAGATCTTTAAAGATCGTGGCGTTGAGGTGGATGTGATTACCGGTCTCGACCGGGATGAACTGATTAAAATTATTGGCGACTATGATGGGGTGGCTATTCGCTCCGCAACCAAGCTGACACCACCGGTTATTGAAGCTGCAAAGAACCTCAAAGTGGTTGGCCGTGCGGGTATTGGTGTCGACAATGTCGATCTTCCTGCCGCAACGGCTGCCGGTGTGATCGTCATGAACACACCTTTCGGCAATTCCATCACGACGGCAGAGCATGCCATCTCCATGATGGCCGCGCTGGCGCGTCAAATCCCGGAAGCCAATGCGTCTACGCATGAAGGTAAGTGGGAAAAATCCAAGTTCATGGGTGTTGAGCTGACCGCTAAAACGCTCGGCGTTATCGGCTGCGGGAATATCGGCTCGATTGCGGCTGACCGCGCTCTGGGCTTGCGTATGAAAGTGGTTGCGTTTGACCCCTTCCTAACGCCTGAACGGGCTGCGGATATTGGTGTTGAGAAAGTTGAGCTTGATGAGCTTCTGAAACGTGCTGATTTCATTACGCTGCACACACCACTCACTGACAAGACACGCAACATCTTGAACGCAGACGCATTTGCCAAGATGAAAGACGGTGTGCGCATTGTGAACTGTGCGCGTGGTGGTCTCATTGTTGAGGCCGACCTCAAAGCAGCTCTGGAAAGCGGCAAGGTGGCTGGTGCTGCTCTGGACGTATTTGAAGAAGAGCCAGCAAAAGAGAACCCACTCTTTGGCATGGCGAATGTCATCTGCACGCCGCATCTGGGCGCATCTACCTCCGAAGCGCAAGAAAATGTGGCACTTCAGGTGGCAGATCAGATGGCGGACTATCTGCTGACGGGTGCGGTGACGAACTCCATCAACGTGCCGTCCATCACGGCAGAAGAAGCACCGAAGCTCGAACCCTATGTCGCATTGGCTGATCAGCTTGGCTCTTTTGCCGGACAGCTCACTGAGACAGGCATTGAAGAAGTCATCATCGAGTATGAAGGTGAAGTTTCTGAGCTCAACACAAAGGCACTTACGAACGCTGCCCTTTGCGGTCTTCTGAAACCACTTCTCTCTGACGTGAACATGGTGTCTGCGCCCGTCATCGCGAAGCAGCGGGACATTGAGCTCACGGAAGTGAAGCGGGAAGAGCCACGCGGTGCGTTCGAAACCTATATCCGTCTCACGGTGAAGACAGAACGTCAGGAACGCTCTGTCGCAGGTACGATCTTCTCGGATGGCAAGCCACGGCTCATTCAGGTGAAGGGCATCAATATGGAAGCCGAGCTTTCTCCGCACATGCTCTATGTCACCAATGAGGACAAGCCTGGCTTTATCGGCGCTTTGGGCACCGTGCTCGGCAATTCCGGCGCCAATATCGCCAACTTCCGCCTCGGTCGCGATGAGCAGGGTGGTGATGCCATCGCCCTTATCGATCTGGATCAGGACCTATCAGCTGATTGCCTGAAGGCTGTGGAAGCGATTCCCCACGTGAAGCAGGCAAAAGCACTAACCTTTTAGGCCTTTTCACTTCCCTCTGGCCTTTCTGGGCCAGAGTCGGTAAAAGCTATGAAAGTCCCCAGCCGGAAATGGCGCGGGGGCTTTCTTCATGTTCAGAGCCTTTTTGGCTCTGATTCTTTGTTTGTCGCATTTCCGGACGGTGAACCGCATTCACTTCACCTGGAAATGCTCAGGGGCCCAAAAAACCCCGAAAAATCGGTGATTCTCATGGCGAATGTAGCGGTCGTCGGCTCCCAATGGGGCGACGAAGGCAAGGGCAAGATTGTGGATTGGCTCTCAGAGCGCGCAGATGTGGTTGTGCGCTTTCAGGGAGGCCACAATGCGGGCCATACGCTCGTGATTGATGGGGTGACCTACAAGCTTTCGCTGCTTCCATCAGGCATCGTGCGCGGCGGCAAAATGTCCGTGCTGGGCAATGGGGTGGTGATTGATCCCTGGGCTCTGGTGGCGGAGATCGCGAAGCTCGCTGAGCAGGGCGTTATCGTGACCCCGGAGAATTTGAAGATCGCGGAAAACGCGGTTCTTATTCTCCCGGTCCACGCAGAATTGGATGTGATCCGGGAGACCTCTAACAAGGGCACCAAGATCGGCACCACCAAGCGGGGCATTGGTCCGGCTTATGAAGACAAGGTGGGGCGTCGCGCGATCCGCGTGATGGATCTGGCCGACCCCGCGACCTTGCCGGACAAGGTGGAGAAGCTGCTGCATCACCACAATGCGCTGCGTCGTGGCCTTGGCAAGGATGAGCTGGACGCGCAACCTACGCTTGATGCCCTTGCAGAAGTGACACCTAAAATTCTGCCGCACATGGATACGGTCTGGCGCTATTTGGCGCAGGCACGAAAAGATGGCAAACGCATTCTCTTTGAAGGCGCGCAAGGCACGCTTCTCGACATTGACCACGGGACCTATCCGTTTGTGACCTCGTCCAATGTGGTTTCGGGACAGGCTGCGACAGGATCCGGCATGGGACCGTCGGCTGTTGAATATGTGCTTGGCATTACCAAGGCCTACACAACGCGTGTGGGCGAAGGGCCATTCCCGACAGAGCTTGAGGACGAAGACGGTCAACGGCTTGGCGAGCGAGGCCATGAGTTTGGTGTCGTAACAGGGCGTAAGCGCCGCTGCGGTTGGTTTGATGCAGTGCTCGTCAATCAGTCGCTCAAGACTAACGGCATGCAGGGTATTGCGCTCACCAAGCTTGATGTGCTCGACGGGTTTGAAAAGATCAAAATCTGCGTGGCCTATGAGCTCGATGGTGAGCGGATTGATTATTTGCCCGCCACACCGGCGCTTCAGGCGCGGATCAAGCCTATCTATGAAGAGATGGACGGTTGGACCGAAACCACCTTTGGTGCGCGCAGTTGGGCGGACCTGCCCGCGGCTGCCGTCAAATATGTGCGTTATGTGGAAGAACTGATTGAGTGCCCCGTGGCGCTTCTCTCTACGTCGCCAGAGCGGGACGACACAATCCTGATGCACGACCCATTCGCGGATTAGAGATTGATCTCTTTCATCGCTTGAATGCTGTGCCGATTATGTGGTCTGCTTCCCTGGGGTACTTAAAAAGATGTCAGTACGGACATCTGAACTAGGGGATGTGTCTAATGTCTAACCTACCTATGAAGCTCGCGCTTTCGCTTACCTTCGCCGGCGCCTTGTTTGTCTCTGCCTGCGATGACCAGTCTGGCCAGGATGAAGCGAGTGCTCCTGAACCCGCTGCTGAAGATTCAGCCGCTGAAGCGGCTTCTGAAAACCCTGCAGCCTCCCTGCTCGAAGATGCAAGTGAAGCTGCTGGCAGCGCTGCCGACGCTGTAGGCGAAGCAGCTCGCGATGCGGCTGATGCTGTCGAAGGTGTCGCAGATGACGCCGTGGATGCTGCCGGCACTGCCGTTGATGCGACGGTGGAAGCAGCTGGTGATGCTGCCGACGCAGCAAGCGGTGCGGTTGATGCAACGGTTGAGGCTGCTGGAGATGCAGTTGATGCTGCAGGCAATGCGGTAGATGCAACCGTGGAAGCTGCAGGTGAGGCGGCGACTGCGGCCGGTGATGCGCTCAATGATGCCGCCGGTATGACAGAAGGCGCCGCCGAAGATACAGGTGAGGCTGCTGAGGGTGCTGCAGAAGATGGAGCCGCTGCCGCAGCGGACGCAGCCAAAGAGGCTGTCGACCAACAGTAAGGATTGCTTCTTACCGAAATTTGTCAGCCCGGTTGCTCACGTAGCTGGGCTGCCTTGCCCGCCGCTGCTGTCACATATGTGCGTTATGTGGAAGCGCTGATCGAGCACCCTCTGGCGCTTCTCTCCACATCGTCGGAGCGAGACGACACGACCCTGATGCACGACCCGTTCGCGGATTGAATTGGGGCGAAGCCCCCTTGCTCTACCCTTGCTCTAGTCTGGCTTCGTTTCTTCAGGCTCATCTGCCGACATTTTGTGACGTTTCGCTTTTGTGATCTGATACCCCGACAATAAATGTTTTGGGGGTAATCATGTCGTCGGTCGAAACAGCAGCAAACGAGCACGACCCGCATGCACCTCTTAATGAAGGGCCTGCGCGCACTCACCTCACCATCCTTGATGTGGTTTTGGTCGGCGGGCTTACTTTTGCCTTGTCTGCTGTGTTCGGATTGGCTTACGCCATCTATCTGGGGACGCAGGGCTACACGTCGCAAGAAATTGTTGGTTATTTCGATCTGCCTCAGGGCAAGGAGACCAGTGTGCTCCTGGGACTGGGGGCTTTGTTCATTGGACCGGTGCTGCTCGTGCCAATGTTCGCGCGTTTGCGTGGTGTGCCGTTGAGTGATCTTGGGTTTCGCAAAAGTGATGGCCGATACTATTTCTATGCGCTCTTGGGTCTTATTTTCGTCTTGGGCGTCGGTCTGGCGCTGGAGAGGTTTCTTGAGGCATCAGACATTGCCCTGCTGAATGACGCGAATGACGATCTTCTCGCTTCGGAGGGCCTGTCTCTTCTTGTGAGCATGAGCTTTGTCATCCTGCTGGTGCCTTTTGCAGAAGAGCTGTTCTTTCGGGCGGCTCTCTACAATGCATTTACGCGATACATGCCTGCCCTTGCTGCCGGGTTTTTGGGAACCTGCATCTTCACCGCCGTGCATACCCAATATTTGCTCCTCGGCGGATGGGTTGCGGCAGTCGGTCTTTTCCAGATTTTCCTATTGGGAGCTGTTCTGATGTGGCTCTATGGCCAAAGCCGGTCAATTTTGCCACCGTTTGTGCTGCACGCTGCCAACAATGCGATCGCCTTTCTTGTTGTCACTTATCTGACCTGAGCGGCGGAGATTGCTGGTGGATGGAAATGGATGGTGGACGATGGTGATGTCTCTGCAGCATATGCGAGTTGATTGACCGCCAGCAGGATGAAACCTGCCAGAATGAATATGAGTCCAGTGCCGATTGTCTTTGTCATGCTTTTAATTTGGGCGTGGGCAGGGCGCTCCGCCAATCACAGCCTTTGACGAACCCGTGAACGGTCTTTTGTGAAACGTGTAGGATCACACCCGTTGGTTCTGGAGGGACGATATGGCGGAACAGGTCTTTGACTGGCTGCTAATAGTTATGTTCGCGAATGTGGTGGGCGTTGCTGTCCAGGGGCTCGTGTTTCCCAACCCGCTTGGGCGGTACTACACGCCTGGCTGGTGGGCGATTAGAGCGCGGACCGGATGGCTTGCGATGGAAATCCCGGCGGCACTTGCCTGCTGCGGCTTTTACTTTTGGCTGGCGCCTGCTTATTCCTGGCCAGCGCTCATCTGTATTCTGTTATGGCAGGTGCACTATGTCCATAGAGGCTTCATCTTTCCCTTTCGGTTAAACAGCGGCGACAAGCCGTTTCCTATCATTGCGGTACCGCTGGCGATCCTGTTCAACACAATGAACGGGTTTGTGAATGGGTGGGCATTGGGTCATGTGGACCATCTGCAATCGGTAACGTGGTTTGGCGATCCGCGTTTCTGGATTGGCCTTTGTGTCATGATTGCAGGCCTTTATGTGAACCTGCGTGCAGACACGATGCTTATTCATCTGCGCGAGGATGGCAGTGCGGGCTACAAAATCCCGCGGGGATTTTTGTTTGAGAAGGTGACGGCGCCCAACTATCTGGGCGAGATGATGATCTGGGCGGGGTTTTCTATTATGAGTTGGACGCTTGCCGGTCTTGCTTTTGCGCTCTTTACCGCTGGCTACATGATCCCGAGGGCGCTGACACATCATCGTTGGTATCAGGAGACGTTCCCGGACTATCCCAAAGAGCGGCGTGCAATCATTCCGGGCCTGCTTTGAGCGCGGTGGGCGGCGCTCACACGAACAAGTCCGCGCCGACACCGAGAAGTCCCACCATGGAAAGCTGCCAGATGAAGGTGCGCACCCAGGGCAGGCCCATGGCATAGGCGGGCAAGTACCCGACCCGTGCCCAGAAATAGACCTGGGCGCCCCAGGCACTCCACATCCCATTTTCATTCAGCACGTGCACCATCAGGATAAGCGCTGCAAAAATGGCGAAGGTTTCGTTGAAGTTCTGCTGGGCGCGAACGAAGCGTCCTGCGAGTCCCATGGGTGGGCGGTGCTCATCACGCGGCCCGATCGTGTATTTGTTTCCCTCCTGGCCTTTATAGGCAAAGCTCGACGCGCTCAAGTGCGCAATGCCCAGCACGCAGGACCAGAAGAGCATCCAGAGTTCAAGGGTCATGCGTGTTGCCTCAGAAGGGGTAAGGCGGCGCCAGAATTGGTCATAGTCGCCGCCTCACGTGTTTAGAATGCCTGGATCAAGATTAAGACGGTTCCGATGACCCCTGCAAAGTACGCCAGCGTGCGAAGCCCCAGGAGCGTGATGCCTGCGACATAGATGATGGCATGGGCCACTCGGCCTGCGAGGAAAATCTGAGCGCCAAGCGCAGTCATGTCATTGCTGATGCCTGACAGGCTCACCGGCAACAGGATCGCGGCGAAGATGACCGTATTTTCCAAATGGTTCATGTAGCAGCGCTTTGCACGCGCGCCCCAGCCATCCAGAGTGGCTGCTTCGTCACGGTTGCTGAAGCCCCACGACATTCCCATGGCCATGATGCCTGCGTTGGCGGACATCACAACAAGGACAAGCAAAAGCACGCCACTCCACATCAGCATGGATAGTTCTACAGACATTGGGTTCCCTCTCTTTTTGGTTTGGCCGTTTTACGTCTGAAACAAGGGAATCATGCCCGTGTTCAGGCCTTTTGGCGAGGGCAGAGCGGAAACGGTCTGTGCTGCAATGAAAAATTGGACCAGAGCGCCGAATCAACATGCCCGGGCTTTGACGATTTCGCGTGAAACGTGCACACTCCGGCTCATCCGAGGGGTGTCCGCTTACATGTGTTTTGGAGCGGGCTGAGATGGCCAGTTGGCTAGACCCTTAGAACCTGATCCGGGTCATGCCGGCGAAGGGACGGAGTAGCTGTTTAGTCTAAAGCTGCGGTCTTTCGCTCGACTGACCTCTTTGTTTAGAGAGGCACATCGAAATGAACATGCACGCCAAACCTGATGTCACGACCGGTCCCCTGCCTGCGTCGACCAAGGTCTTCACCACACCTGAGAGTGCCCCTGATGTGAAAGTGGCGCACCGGGAAATTGAACTGCACCCGTCTGCGATGGAGCCGCCGGTGCGTGTCTATGACACGTCAGGGCCTTACTCTGACCCGAGCGCCACCATTGATCTTGAAAAAGGTCTGCCGCGGCATCGCACCGCCTGGGTTGAAGAGCGGGGCCATGTGGTTTCCTACGAAGGGCGTGATGTGCGCCCGGAAGACAACGGATTTTCTGGGGGCAATGTGGGTGAGAAGCATCTCGCGCGTGCCTTCCCGATCACCAACAACCCTTTCAAAGGCGATGGCTCAGGTCCTGTCACGCAGATTGAGTTTGCGCGCGCGGGCATCATCACCAAAGAGATGATCTATATCGCGGAGCGGGAAAATCTGGGCCGTAAGCGTGCGCTCGATAATGCGGGGCATAAGATTGCCGAGGGTGAAAGCTTTGGTGCGGATGTGCCGGAATTTGTGACGCCTGAATTTGTGCGCCAACAGGTGGCGGACGGTCTGGCGATCATTCCAGCGAACATCAACCATCCGGAACTGGAGCCGATGATCATCGGCCGCAATTTCCTGGTGAAGATCAACGCGAATATTGGCAACTCTGCTGTCTCTTCTTCGGTTGCTGAAGAAGTGGACAAGATGGTCTGGGCGACCCGCTGGGGCGCGGACAATGTGATGGACCTGTCCACGGGCCGGAATATTCATAACACGCGGGAATGGATCATCCGCAACTCGCCCGTGCCCATTGGCACGGTGCCGATCTACCAGGCGCTGGAGAAAGTTGATGGGGTCGCTGAGGACCTCACCTGGGAGATTTACCGGGACACGCTGATTGAACAGGCGGAGCAGGGTGTGGATTATTTCACGATCCATGCGGGTGTGCGTCTGGCTTATGTGCCTATGTCAGCCAAACGTGTGACGGGCATAGTCTCGCGCGGTGGGTCCATCATGGCGAAGTGGTGCTTGAGCCATCACAAGGAGAGTTTCCTCTACGAACATTTCGAAGAGATTTGCGACATTTGCCGTGCTTATGACGTGTCCTTCTCGCTTGGTGATGGCTTGCGTCCGGGCTCCATTGCCGATGCCAATGATGAAGCACAGTTTGCTGAGCTTGAAACGCTCGGTGAGCTCACCAAGATCGCCTGGGACAAAGGCTGTCAGGTGATGATCGAAGGGCCGGGCCATGTGCCCATGCACAAGATCAAAGTGAATATGGACAAGCAGCTGAAAGAATGCGGCGGCGCACCTTTCTATACGCTTGGGCCTCTCACGACCGACATTGCACCGGGCTATGACCATATTACGTCGGGCATTGGTGCAGCGATGATCGGCTGGTTTGGCTGTGCCATGCTTTGTTATGTGACACCGAAAGAGCATCTGGGTCTGCCGGACCGCAATGATGTGAAAGAGGGCGTGATCACCTACAAGATTGCCGCCCACGCGGCGGATTTGGCCAAAGGTCATCCGGCGGCACAGATGCGCGATGATGCGCTCTCCCGAGCGCGGTTTGAGTTTCGCTGGGAAGATCAGTTCAATCTGGCCCTTGATCCAGAGCGGGCGAAAGATTTCCACGATCAGACCCTGCCAAAGGATGCGCACAAGACAGCACATTTTTGTTCCATGTGCGGGCCGAAATTCTGCTCCATGAAGATCACGCAGGAAGTGCGCGACTATGCTGAGAGTGGCATGGCGGAGATGTCCGACCAGTTCAACAATTCCGGCGGTAAGCTCTATATGGAAGAGGGCGATGTGGAAGCGCTCAAGCGCTCCAACAAGGCGCTGGGGAGTGCGGCTGAGTAGTCATAGGGGAAGTTCGGATTGCATAAACTCGTCTAGGCGTATGATGCCAACGAGCAGCCATTGGTCTTGCCTACGTTTGTGGGTTCCTAAGGCGAAGACAACTCCTCTTTTGAGATAGTCTTCCTCATACGTCGACTTCAGTGAAGCTAGGGCAGCCTCTTCGCCAAGAGCGCTTCTGCGTTTGAAAAATGCAGTTGAAGTTTCCCAGTCGTCGCAGACGTGCCGATGTTTGGACCCAGCACTCGTTGCCCATTCGAAATGGAACTCGTATGGGCACGGGTCCATAGGTTTTGCTGGCCGATCCAACAAAGAAAGTTGATTTGCGAGATCGGCGTGTTTGCGTGTCTCGTCTTCGACTTCGTTGGTGGATTTTTTCCGCCACGACAGGTTCATTTGATTGGGGCGTACAAGGGTAAGGCTTTCGCCTTTGCTTTGTGCTTCTTTGGCAGATTCGCGAATGAGCGGAGCCAAAAACCTAGCGCGTTCGGCTTGCTTCATGGTTCCGTTTATCTGAATTGACTCAGGAACAACTTTCTGACTTTCCGACCGCTTGTCATCACGCGGAGAAGTGTATTCATACTGAATCCAGGTCCAGCGTTTGAATTGTTGTTGGGGATCAAGTACTCGAAATGGAACAGGGTATTGTCGGCGCCACTTTTGATCTAAACCGATTCCCGCACAGCAAACGGTCTCGAAATAGTTGCTACTTCGGTGGGGTAGTGCCTTAACAAGGATCAGCGCTTGATCGGATGAGCTACGCAGCCTCTCGCTCAAATTGCCCAACTCCCAAATGGCGAGTTTTTCGTTTTAGTTTCTTTTCGATTATTTCCGAAACTATCTTACGATGGCAAGTCTTCTCGTCCCGTTCGTAGCAAAGGAGGCAGGTATTTTGGGATCTGGAAAGGTTTGTAATAGTTGATATTGCAGACTGTGCTTCATCGGTTTTCAAAACCGCTTGGAACACTTTTCTGAATTTCCCCCAGTTTCCAGCTCTTGCGGCCTCGCGACCCTCTTTGGGGTCGCCGAGTTCACGCATGTGGATGTACGAGATTCCGTTTTCTGCTAGGCGCTCGCTAAGTGCAGTCTTTGAGAAGCCTTTTCGGCGCGATTGAGCTCTTTCGCGAATATCGACGAGGGTGTCCACGTCGGCCTCGACTAGAGTTTGAATGAAGTCCTCAAGATCAGCGCCTTCATATCCAATGGTGTTCAACATCTGAAACTCCGCCGTCAAAATGGTTACTGAGCATTGAATCCCGAGATGGTTAACAAATGGTAGCTATAGATAAAACCGTGTTCTTGATGTTTTGAGCAGTTTGACCGGGAAACACGGGCATTTGCGACATGGTGTGCCTAATTAGTCACCGCCTGCACCAATGTTGCGAGAGCGATGATGGTGAGGAGGCCGAGGGCAATCGGGCGGTAATGGTGATCGCCGGTCGCGTGGAACGCCCAACTTCCGATCACGTTGGAGAGGAAGAGAGCGGGGCTCAGCATGAGCGTCAGCAGCATTGTGCTCAGCTCGACAATGCCGGAGGCAAACCCGAACCCCAGCGTGATCGCCCCCGTGAGGGAGAAATACATGAACATGGAAGCCCGCGCTGCTTCCGGCGTGCCTGCACGCCCGATGAAATAGAGAAGCACCGGCGGCCCGGCCATGGCGGTGCTGCCTGCAAGCAGGCCCGACGCGCCGCCTATGCCGAGCGAGACCGGGAGCGGCACTTTTGCCGGAATCTGCAAGCCACTTGCCATGAGGGCCACTGCGCCCAAGAGCGCTAGCGCGATCAGAAGGCGCAGGCTGTCGGCATCAAGTACATCCAACAGGTAGATACCAAAGGGGGCGGCGATGAGGGCCGCAGGCAGGATGAGCCAGATGGCGCGCCAGTCTGCGACCTTGCGCACTTTGGGGAGCATTTGCAGGCCGCTCATGATTTCCAGCGCCAGGATCATGGGCACAGCGGCGGCAGGGCCCACGGTCATGGCAAGCAGGGGCACGCCTGCGAGCGCAAAGCCAAACCCCACAAAAGCCCGCAGTGCGCCCGCGAAGAAGATTGCCGCAGCGGCCAGGGCCATGTCTGCAACTGGCAAGGTAGCATTGGAGAAGAGCGCGAGAACATCTGACAAGGGTTTGACTTTCGTTGAATGCAAAAAAGGACGCTGCCGGTGGCAGCGCCCCAGGTCTAGCTATTGGATTTTCTTAGGCAGCCTGCGGTGCTGGTTGAGCTCCGCGGATCAGCCTTCCTGGCAGCTCGCCGGTTGCCTCTCCATCTTTCAAGACAATGGTCCCGGCAACAATGGTGGCTTTGTAGCCCGTCACTTTTTGCAGTAGTCGACGCCCCTTGGCTGGCAGGTCAAAAACCATTTCAGGGGGCTGCATGGCAAGATTGTCGTAGTCAATCACGTTGATGTCCGCCCGCATGCCTGGTTTCAGAACACCACGGTCCAGCAATCCGTATTGTTCGGCAGTGTCTTTTGTTTGAATACGGATAATGTCCTCAATCGGTAGCTTCTCACCGCGTGTGCGGTCCCGTGTCCAGTGGGTCAGCATGAAAGTAGGAGTGCCGCCGTCACAGATCATGCCCACATGAGCACCGCCATCTGCGAGGCTGAGCCCTGTTTGTGGGTGTTTTATTGTTTCTTCAATGGCTGTGAAATCGTTGGTGGAATAGCCAAAGAGAGGGAAGTAGAGCAGCGCCTTGCCGTCATTTTCCAACATTGCGTCATAGGCAACGGAGGCAGGGTTTTCGCCTTTTCGTTCTGCGATGGCTGCGATGCTGTCTTCTGGAGCTGGCTCGTAGTTTTCCTTTTCGCCCATCGGGTACATTTTGTGGAAGCTCTTAGTCACAAAATTTCCGAAGTCGCCGAGGCCGTCAATGTTGTCGCCTGCGATGATCTTTGCTTTGACCGCAGGGTCGCGCAGCTTCTCAATGCGTTCTTCAAAAGGCATGGCGTTGTATTCTGCATATTCGGGAAAGGCGAGAAACGGATGCACAGATGATTGCCATCCCATGAGCATGCCGACGGGCCGTCCTGAATGTTGGCCGCGAACGTTTGTAATTCCCTTGGCGCGGGCTTCATCCAAAAGGCCCAGCATCTTCTTGTAGAGATCGGGATACTCATCAGTTTGTTGCAGATTGAATGTCACCATGCGACCTGTGCGCTCAGCCATGTCGACCATCCATTTGAATTCCTGTTCCATATCGCGATGGGTTGCTGATATCTGAAAGACGCCTGCCCCGTGCTCTTGCAAGGCGTTGGCAATGCCATCCAGTTCATCATTTGCGGCAAGTGTGCCCGGTACAGGGTCCCCTTCCAGCGTGTTGTGCAGGTCGGTTCGGGAGGTCGAAAAACCAAGAGCGCCAGCCTGCATGCCTTGCAGGGTTAAGTCATGCATCTGCTTGATGTCTTCCGGTGTGGCTGGTTCATTGTTGACGCCACGCTCGCCCATGACATAGACGCGCAACGAGCAGTGAGGTACTTGAGCTGCGATGTCCATGGAATAGGAGCGTTTGTCGAGTGCATCCATGAATTCGGGAAAGCTCTCCCATTCCCAATTGATACCTTCATGCATCGCAGCACCTGGAATATCTTCCACTGCTTCCATCAATTCAATGAGTTGATCGTGATCTTCTGGTTTAACAGGAGCAAATCCGACACCGCAATTTCCCATCACTGCGGTGGTGACACCGTTCAGGGATGAGGGTGTCAGGTAAGGGTCCCAGGTGGCCTGCGCATCGTAGTGGGTGTGAATGTCCACAAAGCCGGGGGTTACGAGAAGCCCCTTGGCATCAATCTCCTGTTTGGCTGTGCCGTCAACCTCGCCTACTGCGGTGATGATGCCGTTATCGATCGCGATGTCGCCCTTAAATGCCGGGGCGCCAGTTCCGTCGACAATGTTGCCTCCGCGAATGATGAGATCATAGGTGGTCATGTGCTCTCTCCTCTAGGCATTCTGTCTCTGCGTCATTCGGCGAGCAGGAGATCTGATGCATTCCTCTTGATGTTGGTGATATGCGCGCCAGCAATGATGTTGCTGAGCGCTTCAAGCCGGGTGCGGTCCGCACCCCAACCCGTCAACAGGCTGATGAGTACCTGTGTGATGAGTGAGGGCGATGTCTGCCACCCCCCACGGATGACAAAACGGGTTACATCCATCGTGCCCTGCAGAGCACCCCAGAATGCCACTGCTCGTTCGCGTGAACTGCCAGCGCGTAGCAGATGCAGCTCTTCGGCTTGGGTGAACAAGCCCGCCAATCCATCCAGACTGCTGCTGGTTACGCTAAACACATGAGCCGCATCCCGCTCCGGCAAGTCATGGCGGGTGGATGACAGATAGTGCGAGACCAGCCCGAACTCGAGCGGTGCTTTCATGGCGTAGGCTTCATATGAAAGGCCTGACACAAGCAGAGCTGCAAGGGCGCGGTCCTCGTCACTCATGCGGCATTCTTCTGCGAATGCGGCAAGCTTTTCTTGAGCGTCTTGCGTTAGGAGAACGATATGCGTTGCAATCAGTCGTTGTACCTCTGCAACCACTGCCTCTTTCGACGGGAAGTAGCGGTAAACCGCACCGACGGAGCGGTCCATCCGATCTGCAAGACGGTGCAGTGTGAGATTGTCCAGTCCGCCTTCGCAGGCCAGCGTCAGTGCAACCGACAGGATTTCCCGCATCTTGTGGGAGCGGTTTTTGGCGACGATTGGACTGCGCTCGGATTTATCTGAAAAAATGTAAACCATGTTCACATTTTTTATGATGATCATCGCGAAGAGTCAAATTTGGCAGAGAACAAGGGATTATGTTGCAGGGAGATGGGCTGTGCGATTGGGCGCGTGGTGATGAGTTGATGGTCAAGAGGGCGTGAAGAGGCTCGACGGGAGGTGGCTGACTTCCTACATTTCAGATCGAAATATCTCAGAGGAAGAATGCCCCATGTTTGGTCTGTCGAAGAAATCCCAGATGCCTGATCCGGCTGATGCGCTGCCGGGCCGTGAGTTCGCGATCCCAACCGCAGAAACACATTTTGTGAACGGGAAACCTTTGAAGGGGCCGGTCGCGGCAGGTCTTGAGCAAGCCATGTTTGGTCTTGGGTGCTTCTGGGGCGCAGAGCGGAAGTTCTGGGAGCTGCCGGGCGTGGAGCTGACGGTCGTCGGCTATGCGGCTGGCTATACGCCGAACCCAACTTACGAAGAAGTCTGCTCAGGCGGTACAGGCCACAATGAAGTTGTGCTGGTGACGTTTGACCCGAAGCAGGTGTCGTTCGAGACACTGCTCAAGGCTTTCTGGGAAGCGCATAACCCGACGCAGGGCATGCAACAGGGGAACGATAAAGGCACGCAATATCGGTCCGGTGTGTACACTTATTCGCCTGAGCAGAAGGCGGCGGCTGAAGCCTCCAAAGCGGCCTATGGCAAACAGCTCTTGGCACAAGGCTATGGGGCGATCACAACTGAAATTCTGGATGCGCCGGAATTCTATTTTGCGGAAGACTATCACCAGCAATATCTTGCCAAGAACCCGAATGGCTATTGCGGCCTCGGCGGCACCGGCGTGAGTTGCCCGATTGGCGTTGGGGTTGATGCTGCGGAGTAATACTCTTCAGCCGACTACGCCCACGCCACCGGTGGCGGCAATCACCTGTCCCTGAATGAATTCAGCTTCCGGGCTCATGAGATATTCCACAAGAGAGGCATAGTCGCTGTCTTGCGACATGCGTCCGGACGGATTGGCTTTTGCGGCTTTCTCAAACAAGCGATCTGCCGCGTCCTGGCTGCCCACCATGTCCGCAACGGATGTTGTGGCGACGAGACCGGGTGCCACGCCATTGATGCGAATGCCTTTGGGTGCCAGTTCCATCACCAGATAGCGCACAATGCTTTCAGCCAGTGCCTTGCCAACGCCGAGCGCGCCGTAGCGGGGCTGGGGAATGCGCGCGCCGCTGCTTGTAATGAAGACGATGCTGGTGCCGCGGTCCATGACAGGCAGCAGCTTCTGCACAAGGTAGAGCAGGGAGAGGCCATTGGTCTCCACCGCGCGGGTAAACTTCTCCAGATCCGCGTCGAGCAGTGTGGTGGGATAGATGAAGGCCGCGCTGTGCACGATGCCCGTAAGACGTGCGCCTGTGTCGGCGACCGCCTGATGAATGTTGGCAGCGCCGTCAATGGTGCCGATATCAGCTTTGACAAGGTGGACCTGTGCGCCAGTGGTTTCCAATGTCCTCTTTGCGTCTTCGGCGGCAATGTCGTCACTGTGATAGGCGAGGAACGTGTCTTCACCGCTCTTTGACAGACGCTTGGCAATGGCGAGGCCAATGCCCTTTGTGCCGCCGGTTATAAGTATTGCCATGCTGTCTTCCCCTTAAACTCGGTGGGCACAAAAAAGCCCGCGGCTCAGTCTAAAACCACGGGCTTCAAATTGTTAGGGCGCTTGGGACGTTCTAGTTCAGGAGCTCGTCCCGCGCTGCGCGGCGTTCAGCTGCTTGTTCGCTCACCGCATCGCGCATGGCTTTTTGCAGTTTTTCAAACGCGCGCACTTCAATCTGGCGGACGCGTTCGCGGCTAATGTCATATTCCTGACTTAGCTCCTCGAGCGTTGCCGGATTATCTTTCAAGCGGCGCT
Organism: Parvibaculaceae bacterium PLY_AMNH_Bact1; assembly: GCA_032881465.1. NCBI lineage: Bacteria > Pseudomonadati > Pseudomonadota > Alphaproteobacteria > Hyphomicrobiales > Parvibaculaceae > Parvibaculaceae bacterium PLY_AMNH_Bact1. Next base: position 2,643,197 of record CP126168.1, on the reverse strand, counting down.
CGGTGAGGATGTGCATCTCACGTTCGTTGAGGGACTGCATCGCTGCGTGCAACATGTCGCGGCGGACATTGAGTTCTTCTTTTTCACCAAGCTCGACTTCCTGGTCGATGCTCTCATCAACCAGCCAGTCCTGCCATTCGCCACCGTCCGCTTCTGCATTGCGGATCGGGGCATTGAGTGAATTGTCCGGGCCCGACATGCGACGGTTCATATCCGTCACTTCTTTCTCCGTCACGCCTAAGCGCGTTGCGATCGTGGAGAGGTTTTCCGGCTTCAAGTCCCCTTCTTCGAAGGCTTGTAGCTGACCCTTCACTTTGCGCAGATTGAAGAAGAGTTTCTTTTGTGCAGCCGTCGTGCCCATTTTTACGAGCGACCAGGAGCGCAGGATGTATTCCTGTATGGCAGCCCGGATCCACCACATGGCGTAGGTTGCGAGGCGAAAGCCTTTCTCGGGTTCGAAGCGTTTCACCGCCTGCATGAGACCCACATTGCCTTCAGAAATCACTTCCCCGGTTGGCAGGCCGTAGCCGCGATAGCCCATGGCGATTTTTGCGACGAGGCGGAGATGGCTGGTGACCATCTTCTCAGCCGCGTCGGGGTCTTCATGCTCTTTGAAGCGCTTTGCCAGCATGTATTCTTCCTGTGGCTCCAGCATTGGAAATTTGCGGATTTCCTGCAGGTAGCGTGACAGCGATTGCTCCGGCGTAACGGCGGGCATGCGGGAAGTGCTGTTTGTTGGTGTAGTCGCCATGATGACCCCCTTCAGTGATGCGTACTCAGCATCTTAAGTCGCTCTCATATAGGGGGGGATTGGGGCCAAAAAAAGGGGTATTCACATATTGTTTATAGGGATTCTAAGGCAGCAAGGAGATCTGCCATTTCCGGTGGGAGTGGGTTCTCAAAGCGCAGTTTTTCCCCGGTTTCCGGGTGCTCAAAACCCAAAAGGTGGGCGTGGAGCGCCTGGCGGCCCAGCCT